>CAZZDR010000141.1:0-9169 GCA_964652535.1 uncultured Hymenobacter sp.
CAATCAGGCAAATGCACAAGACACTGCCGCTCGCGTGGCCTACCTGCAAGCCAATGCCTTGGTAGTTCGCAATGTGGAGCCAACCAACGAGGACTACACAGACCTGGCCCCGCTTAAACGAAGCTTACAAGAGGTAACTATTGTGGGCTTGGGCGAGCCCATTCACTACGATGGCAGCACGTTCAAGGCCAAAACCAGGCTCGTTAAATTTTTGCACCAGGAGCTGGGCTTCAGTGTCATCGCCTTTGAGAGCGGGTTCACTGACTGCTATAAAGCGTGGCAGGAAATACAAAGCGGAAAAGCGACTATCGATGCCGCCCGAAAATCGCTCTACCCGTTTTGGATTAGTGCAGAAACCGAAGAGCTATTCACCTACATTGATAAGCAGAAAAACACGGCTAATCCGCTGATACTGGCTGGTATCGACTGCAAATTTACCGGCTCCTACTCCACCGAAAATCTGCTGCCCGACTTAACGAGTTACCTGCGAACTCTCAACTCCGCCATGGTGCAGGATGCCGCTAACTGGCAGGCGTTCAGCGCTTCGTTGGGGCGGGTTATTGCCATCTCCGATTATTATACAAAGCCAAGCGCCGCCGATACCCTGGTATTAAATCCCACCCTGAAAGGCATCCTGGCCGAGCTAAAAGAAAAGGCGGCTTTGCCAGCCGCCAAGCCACAAGAGAATCTGTTCTGGCAGCAATTCTGTCGGAGCTCGCTGGCCGAAATAGCCAGAAAATTTTCGAACAAGCAAGTGCGAGCCGGGCAAAGCGTGAATGAGCGGCTGCGAGACCGACAAATGGAAAACAACTTATGCTATTTGCAGCAGGAGTTGTACCGAGGTAAAAAAGTAGTGGTGTGGGCGGCCGGCTCTCACCTCACCTACAACGGGGCGAACATAGACAAAGCGTTTTACCACCAGAACCTTCGGTTGGGAGATTATATAAAGCAACGCTATGGTGACCACTACTACAACATAGGGTTTACGGGCTACCGGGGGGAATTTGGGAAGCTCTTGTTCTTTCACGTGCTAAACGTGAAAAAACACAAGCCGAACAGTATTGAATACGCATTAGGCCAAACGAAGCAGCCCTTTCTGCTGCTCGATTTCCGCAAGCCTATGCTTCCTCAATGGCTACGAGACCCATTGATTACCAGAAGTTTCGGATATAAGGAAACGCGTATGAAGCTGCCGCTCGTCATGGATGGGTTATTCTACACGGAAGCAGTATTTCAAAATCATTGGCTGCCTCCTGTAGCTACTCCAGGGCAAAAGCAGAAGTAGCAGGCGTCTTGCCCGGCGCGCCCCACACCTACTCTTTGGCCGCAACCAAGGGGGTAGGAACTGGTAAGAAATTATTTGGCAATAAGTTGATGTTCACGTGTACATTAGCTCTTATTCCCACTCCTACGATTCGTTTTCGTGTTATCCTCTTCTCCTGGTGGCTACGCTTCCTATTCGGAGGCCGACCTGCTGGCCGCCCTGCGCACCGACGATGGGGGCAGCTTTGCCGAAATTTATGCCCGTTATTGCTACCGGCTTTTCACCGTAGCCCACCGCAAGCTACAAGACCGGGAAGCCGCCGAAGAGCTGGTGCAAGACTTGTTTGAGAACCTTTGGAGCCGGCGTGCCAGCCACGATATTCAGCAGCTAGAGCAATACCTGTTTTCGGCCCTGCGCTATCGCATCATCAACCACGTCAAGGCGCAGCAAGTGCGTACCGGCTACGAGTCGTATTGCCGCTTGGCCGCCTCCGAAGCCCACACCAATACCGAAGAAACCCTGGCGCACAGCGAGCTGAGCGCGGCGCTGCTGGCCAGCGTGCGCCGGCTGCCCGCCAAGTCGCGCGAGATATTTCAGCTGAGCCGCCTGGAGCAATATTCGGTGGCCGAAATCTCGGGGCGCGTCAACCTATCCGAGAAGACGGTAGAATACCACTTAACCAAGTCGATGAAACTGCTGCGCAGCTACCTACGCGATTTTTTGGTAGTAGTGGTAGCTGCGTGGTGGCATTTTTAGTCTGGCTAATTAAAAAATAAGGAACTGATTACTAGTTGTAAACAGGGTAAAAAAATTTATTTTTGATGAAAACTTGCTTGCTGCATTAGGGGTAGGGCCGGCTTGGCTGACTTGTTAGGCAGAAGCCCACCTAACCTCTCCTGCCCACCCGTGACGGAAGCCGAATTCTACCAGCTGCTGCAGCGCTACCTCGATGGCCGCTGTACGCCCGCCGAGCAGGCCCGGGTGACACGCTGGTACGACCAGTTGCAAGCGCAGGAAGCGACTGCGCGGCTCTTGCCCCACCAGCACCAGCAGGCAGTAGAGGCGGCCATCTGGCAGCGGCTGCGGCTACCTCCGGCTGCTGCCGAGCCCGCCCCCCGTGGCCGACGCAATGTTTCCGCTCTGTGGCAGCTACCTCCGATGCGCTGGGCGGCCGGCCTCGGGCTGCTGGCCCTGGGGCTGGGTGGGCTGCTGCCCCTGGCCCGGCACTGGCAGGCGGCCCCGGCTACCCTCGCTACTACCATAGCCCACGGCTGGACGAGCCACCGCAATACTACCCAGCAGCCGCAAGTGCTGCGCCTGCCCGACGACAGCCAGGTGACGCTACAGCCAGGAAGCACCCTGCGCTACCTCGCCGCCCTGGCCGGCGCTCGGCGCGAAGTATACCTAGAAGGAGAGGCCTTTTTCCAAGTGCATAAAAATCCGGCGCGGCCCTTTTTGGTATTTACCAACCATGTAGTAACTACGGTGCTGGGTACCAGCTTCGATGTAAAGGCCTACCCCGGCGGTGCGCAGGCCCTGGTGGCCGTGCGCGAGGGCAAAGTGGCCGTGCAGCCCCGGCAAGCGGCCCAACTCGACGCTACCCCTACCCACCCGCCCAAAGACGGTGTGCTATTGCTGCCCAACCAGCAGGTAGTATACTCGGTAGCCAGCCACCACCTCAAGAAAGAGTTGGTCGACAAGCCAGCCGTGCTGGTGGCCCAGCCCTTCGAGTTTGAAGAGCGGCCCGTAGCCGAGGTGCTCGCAGCCCTGGAAAAGGCCTACGGCGTGCCCATCGCTTACGACAAGCAAAAGCTAGCAGGCTGCACAGTTAGCATCACCTTCTATGATGAGCCACTTTTTGAACGACTGGGTCTGCTCTGCAAATCGCTGGGAGCCTACTACACCCTAAGGGACACCCACATTACGATTCATAGTATGGGTTGCCAGCCCCAACCCGCCCCGCCGCACAGTTAAGCGGCGCCCCGTGGGAGGCAGCTAGTGGCTGGCCTCGCCCAAATTACCAACGATTGCAGCGGCACCCCGAAGGACCTAGCTAGTGGCTACCCTTCGCCGATACACGAGGATTTCTTCAGGTCTTAACTTTTTACTAACAGCGTTCGGGAGAGCGCTGCCCCGTCACTCCTTTTCCTATTTCCCACCCCTTTATGCATAACCAACTACAGTTTTCCCCACCCTTGCGGCCGTTGCTGCGAAGCTTGCTGCTGCCGGCCGTGGTGGTCTGCCTCCAAACTAGCCCCGCGCTGGCACATGGGCGCGCCACCCAAACGGTGCTGGAGCGCACCGTAACCGTGGCCGTTGAAGGCCAAACGATTAAGGCTACGCTAAGCCAACTGGCGAAGCAAGCCAACGTCCGCTTCGTATACAGCCAGCAGCTCGTAGGCGCCGACCGCAAGGTGACGGTGCGTGCCCAAAACCAGCCGTTGGCCACCGTGCTGGACGAGATTTTCGCGCCCTCCAAAATCGAGTATGAAATAAACCACGACCGCGTGGTGCTGCGGCTACCGTCCAAGTCTGTTTCGGGCGCCGAGGGGGGTAGCGCTACCCTGGCCGTGCCCATCCGGGGTAAGGTGGTAGACGCTAAAGGCGGCGGACTGCCCGGCGTAACGGTGCTGGTGAAAGGCACTACCACGGGCACGAGCACTGGCGCCGACGGTAGCTTTACCATCGACGCTCCTGAGAACAGCGTGCTAGTGTTCAGCTTTGTGGGCTACACGCGGCAAGAACTGCCCGTAACTGGTGCGGCCACCAACCTGACCGTGACGCTGGCCGAAAGCGCCCAGAGCCTGAACGACGTAGTTGTAATCGGCTACGGTACGGCCCGCAAGAGCGACCTCACCGGCGCCGTGGCTTCAGTAAACAGCGCCCAGCTGACGCAGGTAGCGACTTCTGACCCCGTGCAGGCCCTACAGGGCCGCGTGTCGGGCGTCGAAGTAACTTCTAACAGTGGCCAGCCTGGCTCGGGTACCCGCATCCGGGTGCGGGGGGTAGGCACCATCAACAACAGCGACCCGCTGTACGTGGTGGATGGTATCCAAACCAGCGACATCGGCTTCCTGCTGCCCGCCGACATCGAATCGACGGAGATTCTGAAGGATGCCTCGGCGACGGCCATCTATGGCTCGCGCGGCGCCAACGGCGTAGTACTCATCACCACCAAGCACGGCAAGGCGGGCGCTACCCAGTTCAATGTGTCTGGCTACACTGGCTTTCAGCAAATCCGGCGCACGCTGCCTCTCACCAACGCCGCCCAATACGCGACGCTCGTAACGGAGGCCTTCACCAACGCCGGGAAGCCGCTGCCTGACTATGGCCCCCAGCTGCAAAACGCCATTGCGACTAACGCCGAAGGCATTGACTACCAGAAGCTGGTGACGCAGAAAGGCCTGATTACCAACTACAGTTTGTCTGCCTCGGGCGGCACCGAGCAAAACCGCTACCTAGTGAGCGGTAGCTACTTTCAGCAGAATGGTATCATCCAGAATTCGGGCTTTCGGAAGTTCGTGGTTCGGGTAAATGACGACGTGGTGCTCACCAACCGCATCAAGGCGGGCGTGGCGGCTACGTTTACCAACAACAACCAAACGGGCAGCGGCGATGGCCAGGGTGGCTCACAGCCGTACGCAGTGCTGCAATACGCGCTGCAAACGAACCCGGTCCTCAACCCATTTGGCCCCAACGGGACTTACAACGACGACGTCATCACGCGCAACGCGCTGAACGTGCCGCGCTACCTCGACGAGCAGAAGTACAACAAGCTGCAGAATAACAACCTGTTCAGCAGCAGCTATCTCGATGTTTCGCTGTTTAAGGGCCTGTCTTTCCGCTCCACGTTTGGCATCAATTACTTCAACAACCACCCCAAATTATACCAGCCGCAGTACTACATCGGGCCGGTAGACCAGCGGGCCCAAAGCGCGCTCATCGAAACGCGCAACGAAAATATCTCGTGGGTGTGGTCGAACTACTTCAACTACAACAAAACGTTTGCTGATAACAGCAACCTCTCCTTTACCCTGGGCCAGGAGGCACAGCGCGGCTACGGCAACGGTATTTCTATCACGGCTTACAACGTGCCGCTCGATGCCTCGCTGCAATACGCTTCGGCTTCGCGCAGCACCGGCAACGTGGTGCGCAGCAGCCAGTACGACGGTAGCTTATCCTCTTACTTCGGCCGAGCCAACTACAACTTCCGCGACCGCTACCTCTTGACGGGTACGTTGCGCTTCGACCAGACTTCCAAGTTCCTCGGGCCGGTGCGCACAGGTACGTTCCCATCGGTGGGCGTTGCCTGGAACGTCTCCAACGAAAGCTTCCTCAAGGACGTCAGCTACCTGTCTGTATTGAAACTGCGGGCCAGCTACGGACAGGTGGGCAACCAGAACGCTGCGCCTAACTATGGCTACGCCTCAGTAGCGCGCAACAACCAAATCTATTCCTTCAACGGACTGCCGGCCCCTGGCTTGGCCATCAGCCAGATAAACAACCCGGAGCTGAAGTGGGAAACGGCCGTCACTACCGATGTTGGCCTCGATGCAGAGTTTTTTAACAGCCAGCTGACGTTTACAGCCGACTATTTTGAGCGCCGCACCCAGGACATGATTGCCCTACTGCCGGTGCCCGACTACGTAGGCCAGGCTCCTTCTTCTGCCAACGTAGGTTCGCTGCGCAACCGCGGCCTAGAGTTGGCCTTGAACTACCGCAATGCGGTAGGTAAGCTGCAATACAACGTGGGGGTTAACTTCACTAAAATCAACAACATCGTGACTAGCCTAGGAGGTGGCAACGCCATTGCTGCCGGCAACGTGCTCCCGCAAATTGGCAACACTACCCTCACTAGCGTGGGCCGCGAGATAGCTTACTACTACGGCTTGCAGGCCCAGGGCGTGTTTCACAATCAAGGCGAGATTGATGCGTATACATATACCAACGCCGCTGGGGTGCGGACGCTGGTGCAGCCTGGTGCTAAGCCCGGCGATGTGCGGTATGTAGATACCAACGGCGACGGCGTTATTACGGCTTCCGACAACACATACCTGGGCAGTGGCACGCCAAGATTTAGCTACGGTGCTTCACTGAACCTGAGCTACGTGGGCTTCGATTTTAAGGTGCTGCTCTACGGAGTTCAGGGCGCCGAAGCCATCAACGGTGGCGCTTTCAACCTGTCGAAGTCTGCCGACTTTGTGGGCGTGTGGAGTAACTTCTACGCCAGCCGCATGGACCGCTGGACGCCCAGCAACCCCAACAGCAACCAGCCCCGCGTGACCTCGAACGATACCAACGGCAACGACCGCTTTAGCAGCCGCTACGTGGAAGACGCCAGCTACCTGCGCGCCCGCAACATGGAACTGGGCTACACCCTACCCCAGGCGCTACTAGGCAAAATCCAGGTGCGGGGTGCCCGGGTGTTTGCCTCAGTTGATAACGTGTTCACTATCACCAAGTACACTGGATACGATCCCGAGATATCGACTGTCGCTAACTACAACAACCCCTTGTCGTACGGCGTGGACTACGGCAACTACCCGCAGGCCCGCACCTACCGCTTAGGCTTCAACGTGCAGTTCTAATCAGCTATTTCCTACCCACCCTACCCTATATGAAACCCACCCGCGCCGCCGTATTACTCGGCCTGCTGCTAACCACCGCTCTTGCTCCGGGCTGCAAAAACTTTCTGGACAAAGAGCCTCTCGGTACCACTACCCAGGACAATCTTTTTAAAGACCCTACTAACGCCGTGCAGGCCATCAACGCCGTGTACGACGTAGCCGCCTGGGACCAGGGTCCCAAGTGGGGCGACCCCAGCGGCCAGTACGTGGCCCAGACCTACGAATGGATGTTCGGGGACTTGATGACCGATGACTCTGAAAAGGGGGGTAGCTCAGAAAGCGACTTTCTTCCCCTAATCGAGCTTAAAACTTGGAATATTCCGCCTTCCAATCAGACCATCACCACGCTGTGGGTGCACAGCTTCACGGGTATTGCGCGGGCCAATACGGTGATTAATAACATCGATGCTGGTACCATCGACGCGGCCCTGAAAACGCGCCTGAAAGGCGAAGCGTTGTTCCTGCGGGCGTATTTTTACTTCAACCTGGTGAAGGCTTTTGGGGGTGTGCCGCTGTTTGAAAAGAGTGTAACCCCGACGGAAGCACCCAACGTGACCCGTGCTACCATCGCCCAGACCTACGCCTTTATCGAGAAGGACCTAAAGGCCGCCGCTGCCTTGCTGCCCGAGAAGAACGCTTACGCTGCCGCCAACCTGGGCCGGGCTACCAAGGGCGCGGCCAATGGCTACCTGGCCCGCGCCATCATGTACCAGCTGGGTACTGTGAATGGCAACAACCACACCTGGCAGGATGTGTACGACGTGACGAGCACCATCATCTCGTCAACTCAGTACAGCCTGCTGGCCAACTACGCGGCCATTCACCAGGAGATTGGAGAGAACAGCAGCGAGTCGTTGTTCGAGATTCAGTTTGCGACCTCCAACGACACCTACGGCCCTATTTCGGTTGGTACGACCAACAACATCTTTCAGAACAATCGCAAGACCTGGGGCTACGGGTTTAATAACCCTACCCAGAGCCTGTTTAATGAGTTTGAGGCCAACGACCCGCGCCGCGAAGTCACGATCATTAAGAACAACGACATCGTGCTGGGTATCCTTAACCCGGTCGATATCACGCAAAATGCTACCGGCTACTTCAACCGGAAGGCGGCTATCATCGCACCTAATGCTCCGGAGTCGGGCCCCCAAAACATTCGCAAGCTGCGCTACGCCGACATCTTGCTGATGAAAGCCGAAGCCGCCGCCCAGCTCAATAAGCCTACTGAAGCCCTGGCACTGGTAAACCAGGTGCGCGCTCGCGCTCGCATGTCGACGCGCCCGCCGGGCACCACGCTGGGCTCGCTGGCCTACGAGCCTACCAACGCGCCGGCCGGCACCCTGCCGGATTTGGTGGGCCTGTCGGGCCCAGCCTTGCTCAACGCCATCTGGCACGAGCGCCGGGTCGAGTTTGGCGAAGAGTCGCTGCGCTTCTGGGATTTGGTTCGCACGGGCCGCTACATGGGCATTTTGCCAGCCGATGTGCGGGCGCGTGCCATGTCGCACGTAGCTACCGAAACGTCGGTTAACCCAACCCCACTGCTGCCCATTTCGCTAAACGATGCCCAGAGCTGGAACCTGCCCCAGAACCCTGGCTACTAAGCCGGAGTAGGTTTCTGGCCGAGTAAGTAGTTTTTGAGAAGTCGGAGGGGGGTAGGGAGTTTTCCCTACCCCCCTCCGACTTCTGTGCTTTTAGTCTATTGGCGCTACTCGGCCGGTGCGGCGGCCGGGGCCTCCATATAGGTGCCGCACACGGTACAGGTGCGCAGGGTGTCATTGGCCCAGAAAGCGTTCATGATGGGTG
The DNA here is from genome assembly GCA_964652535.1 of uncultured Hymenobacter sp. GTDB lineage: Bacteria > Bacteroidota > Bacteroidia > Cytophagales > Hymenobacteraceae > Hymenobacter. The sequence continues at coordinate 8,695 of CAZZDR010000141.1, forward strand.
GTAGCTGGGTCACGATGTCGGTAATCTCGGCGTACTCCTCGTGGAGCTTGTGGCCGCAGTTTTCGCAGTACCATTGGAAGCCGTCGAGCTCGCCGGCCGTGCGGTAGCGCTCGAGCACCAGGCCCACGGTGCCGGCCGGGCGGCGCGGCGAGTGCGGCACGCCGGGCGGCAGCAAAAACATCTCGCCGGGCCCGATAACGATGTCCACCGGCTGGCCATCTTCGATGATTTTGACGGTCATCGTCCCTTCCTGTTGAAAGAATAGCTCCTCGCCTTCGTCCACGTGGTAGTCTTTGCGGGCGTTGGGGCCGCCTACCACCATCACGATAAAATCTTTATTATCCTTGTAGACCTGCTGGTTGCCCACGGGCGGCTTGAGCAGGTGGCGGTGGTCGGCAATCCACTGCTGAAAATTGAACGGGCGGGCAATGGCCATGGCAAAACGCAAAAGGTGAAGCGGTAAAGCTAGCTACTG
>CAZZDR010000142.1:0-9153 GCA_964652535.1 uncultured Hymenobacter sp.
GCGGCCGGCTCCTTGGTCGTCACCAGCTTCACGCTAGCCGAGTTGATGCACAGGCGCAAGCCGCTGGGCGCCGGCCCATCGGGGAAAACGTGGCCCTGGTGGGCGTCGCACACGTTGCAAAGTACTTCTACCCGCACCATGCCGTAGCTGCTGTCTTTCTTATACTTGATGGCGTCTTCTTCCACGGGCTGCGTGAAGCTGGGCCAGCCGGTGCCGCTCTCAAACTTGGTGCGCGAGTCGTAGAGCGGGGTGCCGCAGCACACGCAGGCGTAGAGGCCAGCCTCGTGGGCCTCGCAGTATTCGCCGGTGAAGGCGCGCTCGGTGCCGTGCTCACGGGTTACGTGGTACTGCTCGGCGGTAAGCTGGGCTTTCCACTCGGCGGCGGTTTTTTCCACGCGGCGCGGGGGGGTAGGGGCGCCGTGGTTGGCCAGGCGGATAACGTCGTTCCAGGTTTGCATAAAATCAATTGTTGAGATTTGGTATAAGTAAAACGCAGTACGCCGTGCAGAGTTCACGGCAACTGGCTAGGCCCACTCTTGCAGCAATGCTAAGCCCGCGGGCCAGTCGCCGTGGCCGCTGGCGGCGTTGATGTGGCCAGCGTCGCCGAGTACTATTAGCTCGCTACCCCAGGCTTTGGCAAACTGCTGGGCGCGGGCCAGGGTCACCCATGCGTCGGTAGTGCTCGTCACCACTTTAGTCGGGAACGACAGCTGCTGCAATGGCATCGGCCCAAAGCCAGTGGTGGGGAAGGTGGCATACTGCGCCGTTTCTACGTCGCTAGGGGCCACCAGCAACGCGCCCTTGATGCGGTGGCCGTAGGTGGCGGCCCAGTGCGCCACCGTTACGCAGCCCAGGCTGTGCGCGATGAGCACCACCTGGCTAAGGTCTTGGCCAGCTAGAGCCTGCTCTAGCGTTTCGACCCATTCGGTGCGGTCGGGAGCATCCCACTCGCGTTGCTGAATGCGAGTGAAATCAGGGTTTTGACGCTCAAAATAGGTCTGCCAGTGCGCGGGACCCGAGCTGCCTAGGCCAGGCACAATGAAAAAGCGGGTGGTTCTTTGCATGGCCGAAAGTAGCCCGTGAACTGCTTCCTGCGTAAAAAGCACCTTATGAAACTCCTTTCCGCCGCCCAAATCCGGGAGCTTGACCGCGCCACCATTGCCGAGCAGCGCACCACCTCCACGGCCCTGATGGAGCGCGCCGCCACGGCCCTGGCCACTTGGCTCTACCAGCACTACACGCCTGCCACGGCCGGCGAAATCTGGCTGCTGTGTGGCCCCGGCAACAACGGTGGCGATGGCTTGGCCCTGGCCCGCCTGCTCTACGGGGCCGGCTACGCCGTGCGCCTGGGTTTGCTGCCCGCCCCCAAGTACTCCGACGATTACGAGTACAACCACCACGTGCTGCCCAAAGTAATTCCCATCACCGAGCTGGCGGCCGATGTTCTACCCCCCCTGCCGCCCGGCACGCTGGTCGTTGATGCCCTGTTTGGCACCGGCCTCAGCCGGCCGCTCACGGGCGTGGCAGCCGCTGTGGTGCAGCACCTCAATGCCAGCCAGGCCCGCGTGCTGGCCGTAGACTTGCCCAGCGGCCTGCTAGCCGATGCGTCCCAGCCCGACCCCGCCGCGCCCGTGGTGCGGGCCACCCACACCATCAGCTTTGGGCTGCCCAAGCTGGCATTTTTGCTGCCACAAAACGCCGAGTACGTGGGCGAGTGGCACGTGGTGAACATTGGCCTGAGCCCCGATTTTATTGCCCAAGCGCCCACGCCCTGGCACCTGACCCGGCTGCCGGGGGTAGGCGGCTTCGAGGCCGCGCTGGCTGCCCCCGTGCCCGACGTCACGCTGCCCCGGCGCGGCAAGTTTGCTTATAAGAACACCTTTGGGCACGCACTGCTGCTGGCTGGCAGCCGGGGCAAGGTGGGCGCGGCGGTGCTGGCGGCGGGTTCGTGCCTGCGGGGGGGGGTAGGGCTGCTCACGGTGCGGGTACCGGGCTGCGGCTACGACATCTTGCAGGCCACCCGGCCCGAGGCCATGTGCCTGCCCGACCCCGACGCCGATGTTATCAGCGAGCTGCCCGAGCTGAAGGATTACCAGGCCATTGGTATCGGCCCCGGCTTGGGGCAGGCCCCCGCTAGCCGCGCCGTGCTAGAAAAGCTGCTACGCGAAGCCCAGGTGCCGCTCGTGCTCGATGCCGACGCGCTCAACCTGCTGGGTGAGCACCGCGAACTGCTCGACCTGCTGCCCGAAAACACGGTGCTCACGCCCCACCTCGGCGAGTTTGCGCGCCTCACCGAAAAAACCAAGGACGACTACCACCGCCTCGACTTGCTGCGCGACTTTGCCCAGCGGCACCGGTGCATCGTCATCCTAAAAGGGGCTTACACCGCTGTGGCTGCGCCCGATGGCCAAGTGTATTTCAACACCACCGGCAACCCCGGCATGGGCACCGGCGGCAGCGGCGACGTGCTCACAGGCCTGGTGCTGGCCCTACGCGCCGACCAGCGCCTTGACCCCCTGCGCGCCGCACGCCTGGCCGTGCTGGCCCACGGCTACGCTGGCGACCTAGCCGCCGCCGAAACCGGCGAGGCCGGGCTGGTAGCCGGCGACCTAGTGCAGCACATGGGCCCCGCGCTACAGGCCCTAACGCAATAGAAAATCATCGTTAAACTGCTAATTATAAGAGCAAAAAGGCGTTGACCGTATGGGGCAACGCCTTTTTGCTACGCCGAGTAAATGGCGGTGGAATAGCTTGTATTTGCCAGCGCTTAATGCCAGGGAAGCACGTAGCTAGCCTGTACTTGCCCACTCAGGCTGTGGGCGTCGGGGTAGTTGGAGTAGCTGATTAAGCCATTGCGCCGCTGACTCGCGAAGGTGTCGCTGTAGCGCAGCTCGAGGCCGGCGCCGCACTGCCAGCGGTAGCCCACGGCCGCCACCGCCGAAAACTCCCAGCGCTGAGAGTAGCGCAGGTCAGTATTGACACGCTCCGTGATATCGGGTGAGAACCCGGTGGTAGGGGAATACTCGTGAAAGCGATACACATTGCGCATATGCACCAAATAGCCTACCTGCGGCCCCACAGCGGCAAAAAAGCCGCCGTGCGTGAAGCTCAGCAGCAGTGGCAGCTTGATAAAATCGGAGCGAAATTTGGCTTCGTAGTCGGTAGGAGCGTTGGCCAGCCGGTAGCCCTGCTGGCTGTAGAGCAGCTCGGGCTGCAAAAACCACTGCCCCGAAGCCCCCAGCGGCACCGTGGCAAACACGCCGCCTACCCCCCCCACCAAGGGCGAAACGGGGTAATCATTGGTGCCGGGCCCCACGATGGTAGAAAGGGTAGCCCCCGCTTTAAGGCCAAAATGCACCGGGTGTGTACTCTGTGCATAGCTGAGCGCGGGCAGGGCCAAGCCGGCCCAGGTAAGAAAAATAAGCTGCTTCATTTATTAAATTAAGGACAGGAAATAGTCAGCTAGATAGATGAAGATGTTGGCTTACTGGTTGCAGGTGCCCGCCGCTGTTCTGATACAAACCCTGGCCCACGCCCTATTTTTTGGTAACCCGCACATACACGCGGTGCGTTCGGGAGCGGGCATCCGGGGTGCGGGTTTTGGCCTGGCCATAACCTTCGGCAGCCACGCGGCCGGGTGCCACGCCCCCAGCAATAACCACACGGCGGGCCATGTTGGCACAGTCGGCGCTGAGCAGCAGGTTTTTATCAGCACTGGCCTGGTCGGCAGCGTAGCCCCCGAGCTTAATAGTGGCCCGCGGAAACGTTTTGAGAATGGCCGCCAGCTGCCGCAGCTGCACCAGCGACTCGCGCGTGAGGATGGCTTTGCCCGGCAAGAAATACACTTGGTCAAGGATTAACCAGCCCTGCGTTTTATCGAGGCTCACCGTCTGGGCCGGGGCTTTGAGAAACCGATAGAGCCGCGCTTCCGCCGAGTTATTGCTCACCCGCAGCACTCGGCCGCCCACTAGCGGCAGGGCCGCGCGGCCCGCCAGGTACGCCGGCGGGCGGCTGACCACCACTGGCTGGTCGGGCACCGTGGGCACCTTGCGGCTGGCCGTCGCCACTGTGTCGCTCCCGGTAGGCGGCGCGGCTGTTGGTTTGGGGCGGGCACTTCGCAAGAAATAAACCTGCGCCGCCGCCAGGCCCAGCACTGCCACGAGGAGCAACACCAATACCCAAGGCAAGCGGCGTTTAGGAGCTACACTGCTGGGCAGCGATGTTGGCTCCGGCACCGGGGCTGGCCGGGGTTGAACTACTGGCTCGGGTGCCAGCCTAGGTTGGGGCGCGGCCGGCGGCTTTGGAGTGGGCGTGGGCTCAGGCTCTGGGGCTGATAGAGGCTTGGGCGCAAGTATCGGTTCTGGGCTGGGCTGAGGCGTTGGTACTGGCTCGGTAGCCGGCGCGGGTTGAGGTGCTGGCACCGTCTGGGGCGCCGGGGCCGGAACTGGCGGCGCAGTAGATTCTTGCGGCTGTGCGGGGGGGTAGGCAGTCGGCGCCGGGATAGCCACCAGCGTTGCCAAAGCGCTACGCCAACTGCTGGGTAGGCCCGCCAGCGCGGCTCCGATGGGCGCGGCCTGGCCCCCCAGGTAGCCCGTCAGGCCGCGCGCATCCAGCGTGTGCTGCGCCGCGTAGCGGCCCAGCAGCCCCAACCCCACGGCCCCGGCCAGGCTCAAAAGCTTGGGCATGGTATCAGGATGCACACCAGCTTGCCGGCTGATGCCTTCTACTGCTTGCGCGTAGCTGGAGCCCAGTACCGTGCGCAGCAGGCCAGGGCCGGGACCCGGCAAACTGCCATCCAGGCTGGTGGCAGGGGTAGGCGCGGCCGGGTCGCTCAGGGTGCCGAGCAGCGCCCCAAACTTGCCCAGCGGGTCGCGGCGGTGCATCCGATACACCCGGCCAAACAGGTCGGTGGCCCCACCGGGCTGCTGCGCGCGCACTAGCAGCGCTCCTAGCGCCAGAGGGAGGGCGTTGCGCAGCGCCACCTCAACGTGGCGCTCGCTTTCGCCAAACGTTGTGCTGATTTGCCGCACGGTATCACCAAGGAAATAATTTTGCGCAAGCGCTAACAAGTCTGGGCTCATGGAAAAGGCAAAGAGAAGGAGGCGGGCCTAAGATTACGCAGCTACTTGGCTAACAGCCGAAACAGCCGCGTTTTTCAAACGCTTTTCTCGAACTACTGCATAATCGTGCCCGAATAAATTCGGCGTCCTGCCCTACAGCCACTGCTGTGTGAGGGATAGGCAACTAAAACGCCTTCAGCGTTACAACACGAAGTAGGCGGCCGCCTGCACCAGCAGCACGCCATCGGTGAGCAGCGCAAAAAAATAGTCGCCTCGCGTTTCCTGCGCTGCCAAAATAACGGCCGCCGCCAGCCCGCTGGGTAGCAGCACGGCCAGCGGGCTGGCCCCGCGGCCCAGGCCCAGCGCCACCGCACCGGCCAAGAAGCCCAGCGCTACCGCCTTAGCCCCGCCTACCCCCAGCTGCGTAGGAAACGTGCGCAGGCCCGCCTGCCCGTCGCGCCCGTAGTCGCGGATGTCAAACACAATGGCCAGGGCCACCACTAGGCAAAAGCGCTGGGCCAGCAGCCCTTGCACTGTGGCCAGCGGCTGGTGCAGGGCCAGGGCAGGCAGGCCGCCCGTCACGGCGGCCCACACGCCCGCAATTAGGAATACCTTCAGCAGCGGCACCTCCCGGATGGCGCGCCAGCGGCCCCGCCACGGCAGCAGCGGCCACGAATAGCCGATGGCCAGCGCCGCCAGCGGCAGCAAAATGGGGAGAAAATGCACCCAGCCATCGGCCAGCAGCAGGTAGGCACCCCCCAGCGCCGCCGCGCCGGCCAGTGCCAGCATCGCCGGCCGGTGGCGCTGCTGCCAAGCCTTGCGCCCCGAGGCGCCCGGCGGCTGCCCATGCTTGAAGGGTAGCGCCGCGTCGAGATTATAGGTGAGCAGGGTGGCTGCAAACACGAGCAACACCACGTGCAGGCCGGCCACGCCACCCAGGCCCGGCCACTGGCGTAGGGTGGCCGCCGTGTGGGCCGCGGCGGCCGCGGCCAGCCACATGCTGCTGTATAGTAGCGCATCGAGCAGGCGCAGGGGTAGGGCGCGGCGAGCAGCGGGCATTTGGCAGGGAAAAGGGAAAGTAATGACCCAAAAGAACGTCATGCCGAGCAAAGCGAAACATCTCTACCGTTCCTAATCAACGGGGCAGTAGAGATGCCGCGCGCTGCTCGGCATGACGTTTTGGGAGGGGGGTAGGCCAGTTTTGCTGGGCTAGCCGGGCTGGCTACCAGAGGCTGAGTGCTTGGCGCGGTCGCCGTAGGTTTCTTCGTAGAGCTTGATGCTGTCGTTGATGATACGGTAGGCATCTTCGCGACCCAAGAACTGCTTTACCTCTACGTGCTTCTTTTCCAAGGCTTTGTAGTCCTCGAAGAAGCGCTGCATTTCCAGCATCATGTAGGGGGGTAGGTCCGACAGTTCGTTGTAGTGGTTCACACTCACGTCGTGGGCAGCCACCGCGATGATTTTATCATCCTCCTCGTCTTGGTCCAGCATCTGCATCACGCCGATAACCTTTGCCTCAACTAGGCACATGTGCGGAATATCAACCGAGCACAGCACCAAGATGTCGAGCGGGTCGTGGTCGTCGCAGTACGTTTGCGGAATGAAGCCGTAGGCAGCGGGGTAGTGCACGGCCGAAAACAGCACCCGGTCGAGCATGAGCATGCCACTTTCTTTGTCTAGCTCATACTTGCCTTTGCTGCCTTTAGGAATTTCGATGACGCCGGTAACGGTGGTGGGGAGATTGTCGCCGCGCGAGACGTCGTGCCAGGGGTTAAATTGGGCCACTTGGTTGGGGGTGAAGGGTAAGGGAAAGAAGATAATTACGTAAAAAAACGGCTAATCGCCGAACTGCCTAGCGCAACACCTCTTGCAAGGGTACGCCGCTGCAGCCACTGGGCTCTTGAATGTGCAAGTACCGGGCCACGGTAGGCGCAATATCCACGATTTTGACCTCCTCGGCCGACTCGCCGTGCTTCACGTGCCAGCCCCACCACAGCAGCGGCACATGGGTGTCGTAGGCCCACGAGGCGCCGTGCGTAGTGCCCTTCACCACGGGGTAGGAGTAGGCTTCGAGCCAGCCCGGCGACATCACAAACAGCACATCGCCCGAGCGCGGGGCATAGAAGCCGTTGGCCTGGTACATGCTCAGGCCCACTGGCCAGGCATTGCGCTGCAAGTCGGTGGCCGAAATGGCCTGCGCAATATGCGGCTGCTGGCGCAGGATTTCGGCTACCTCGTTCTGCACCTTGGCCAGCTCCAGCTTCTTCTGCGTTAGCAGGTCGCGGTTGAGGTACACCTGCTGGTTTTCGAAGTCCAGTATCCACTGGCCGGGGCCGTGTAGGCGCACTAGGGCCCGCTGCACCGAGTCGCGCAGCGGCGTCACGCCCAGGCCGCCGCCCGGCAGGCGGTGGGCCTCCAAAAAGCCAGCGGCCTGGTCGGCGGCGTGGTCGGCGGTCAAAAATACCAGCGCCTGGCCCTTGCCTACTTGCTTGTCAATCGCGTCGAGCAGGCGGGCCAGGTCGCGGTCGAGGCGTAGGTAAGTATCCTCGGTTTCGATGGCGGCGGTGCCAAACTGGTGCCCCACGTAGTCGGTGCTACTGAAGCTGAGGGCCAGAAAATCGGTTTGGCCGCGATGGCCCATTTGCTCTTGGCGCAGGGTTTCGAGGGCAAAGTCGGTGGTGAGCGAGTTGCCGAAGGGCGTCGAGCGAATGAGGTCGAGGTTGCGGGTAGGCGCGGCGGGCTGCTTCTCGCCCGAGGCCTTTTCGTTGGCCTTCACGGCGGCGGGGGGGGTAGCGCTCAACGCGGGCAGGTCATGCGGAAAAACCGGCTTGGTCTCGCCCCGGAAGGCTGCTTCCCAAGACACGTCGTCGGGCGTGCTTTCAATATATTGCCCAATGGGTAGCAGCGTGTTCCAGGGCTGGCTGAGGTACTCGGCGGCGTGGCCGGCAGCGTTGAACTTGGCTACCCAGTCGGGCAGCGCCTGCGCATAAAACGTACTCGTGATAAAGCCCCCGTTCGAGCCATCGTACCAATACGCAGCGTTGGCGGCGTGGCCGGCGGGCAGGATGCTGCCGCGGTCCTTGATACACACGCCAATGACTTTGCTCTGGAAATTGGTAGCTAGCCGCAGCTCGTCGGTGATGGTAGTGGTGAGGTTGTGGCGCGGCGACATCTGGCCCGCCGCCGCGGTGCCGCCCACGGCCTGCACGGTTTTGTCGTCGGTCACGTACGTGGTGCGGCCCGTTTCGCGCTCATACCAGTTGTTGCCCACGATGCCATGGGTCGAGGGCGTAGTGCCAGTGTAGACGCTGGTGTGGCCCGGTCCAGTATAGGTGGGCACGTAGTTGTAGTGGCAGCTTTCGTAGCTAAAGCCCTCGCCCATCAGCCGCTTAAAGCCGCCCTTGCCGAACTTATCCCAGTAGCGGTAGAGGTAATCGTAGCGCATTTGGTCTACCACAATGCCTACCACCAGCTTGGGGCGGGCCAGGGTAGGGGCCTTCTTTTGTGCCAGCGCTGGCAAGGCCACAAAGGATAATAACAATAGTTTATTCATGCAAAAGCCACTGAGGAAGGGGCCTGCAAAGATACCGTGCTGCCCCGCTGGCTGCATGAAGCGGCACATTTCCCTTTTATGTCCGATGCCGAAGCCCTCGGTGTTGAGCCAATTATTGCCAGGCCGAGAGGGGGTAGGGCCGCTGATGGCACTGCTCTCGGCACCGCGCGCCAACTCAGGCAATACGCTGGCTTTATCGCCAGCAAGGGCAAGCTTAGCGAGCAAGAGGCGCGGCTCTTTTTTATCGACCTGCACCAGCCCGCCGCGCCTACTACGCCTGCAAGCTGGCCCACTACCAGCAGCAAGGCGCCGTCGAAAACGTGGCGGCTTGCTGCCACGCCCTGACGGGCTACTACAGCAACATCGGCAACTACAACGGCGCTATCAGCTACCTGCTGTAAGCCGCCGAGCTAGCCAAGGGGTTTAGTACTCCTTCTACTACAACGAACTGGGTAGCGTGTCCACCGAGTACTTAGAGTGAGGCAACCTATAGCCGGGCATGCCCGGCTATAGGTTGCTCGAAGCGGGTGCTTTTAGTTC
>CAZZDR010000143.1:0-9100 GCA_964652535.1 uncultured Hymenobacter sp.
GCCGTCTTGGGGTGGCTCTGGCCGGTGAGGGCTTTGAACTCCGTGATGCGCGTGTAGGCGTGCTCGTTGGGGTAGTTTACTACCGGTGCGGCGAGGTGCTGCTCCTTGTTCAGGGTGTCGTGCTTGAACTCGAGCGAGCGGTAAGGCAATTTGCCAAACTGGAAGTCGAAGTACTCATCAACCGGACCCGTGAAAATCATCTCCTTGAAAGGAATGAACTTGATGACCTCGTGGTAGTCAGTATTGAGCATGATTTTGATGTTCGGGTGGTCGAGCATCTTCTCAAACATGCGGGTGTAGCCGTGCAGCGGCATCGCCTGGTAGGTATCGGTGAAATACCGGTCGTCGCGGTTAGTACGGGTAGGAACCCGGCTCGTTACCGACTTGTCCAGCTGCGAAGGGTCGAGGCCCCACTGCTTGTTGGTGTAGTTCTTGAAAAACTTGTTGTACAACTCCCTACCCACCTTGCTTACTACCACATCCTCCGACGTCTTGATAACCGGTACTTCCTCGGCTACCGACTCAAAAAACTGCTCCACCTCAAAGCTGGTCAAGCTCAGGCCATACAATTTGTTGATGGTATCGAGGTTAATCGGCATAGGCACCAGCTGGCCATCAACCGAAGCAAGCACGCGGTGCTCGTAGGGGCGCCAGTCGGTGAAGTTGCCGAGGTAATCGAAAACGTCCTTCGAGTTGGTGTGAAAAATGTGCGGACCGTACTTGTGAATCAGGATACCGTCTTCGTTGTAATGGTCATAGGCATTACCCCCAATATGGCTACGCTTGTCAATAACAAGCACTTTTTTGTTGCTGCGGGTAGCTAGCCGTTCGGCCAACACGCTGCCAGCGAAGCCGGCCCCGACGATGAGGTAGTCAAACATGGGAGTAAAAATTAGAGGGATGTGGAAATTGAAGACACAACAGAGGGGTAGGACTTAGCGGCGAGGCGTTCCTGCATCAGGTTCACCATATTTTGCCAAGTCAGGTCCCAAGAAATAGTAGCCAGGTAATCGTCGGTACGGGTGCGCCAATCGGCGTCCTTACCCTGCTCAAGCGCGCGGGCAATGGCTTGGCCAAACTCCTGCGGCTCATCCGCAATCTGAACCAAGTTCAAGTCGCCGTAAGGCCGCACCACATCGCGGATGCTTGTACTCACTACGGGCCGGCCAGCTGCCAGGTATTCTGGTGTTTTGGTAGGCGAAATAAACTCGGTGCTTTCGTTGCGCGCAAACAGGAGGGTAGCTACGTCCCAACCGCGCAGGTAAGCCGGGAGCTCCTGGTAGTTTTTGCCGCCCAGGTAATGGATGTTAGCATTATGAGGCAGCGTGGTATGGTCAATCTTGACCACTGGTCCGATGATAACGAACTGCCACTGGGGATGGTTCGTAGCCAAGGCTCCGAGCAGCTCAATATCGAGGCGCTCATCTACTACTCCGAAAAAGCCGATGCGGGGGTGGGCAATGCCGGCTTGGTCGGCGGGCTCGGCTAGCTGCGGGTTGCGCGCTTGGCCAAAATGGTCTTTGTCGATGCTGCTCGGGAAAGCGTGGGCATCGGCATGCTGCTCGCGCTTGGCTTCGTAGAGGCGCTGGCCACCCGTGAAAACAAGGTCAGCTTTTTCAAATAATTCTTGCTCGCGCTGGCGCAACTCGGGCGGGGCAAACTTGAACTGGGCCAACTCGTCCATGCAATCGTAGATGGTGAGCACGGGCGTGAAAAGCCGCGATTTGCCCAACGCCATCGGCGTGTAGTACCAGGCTACGAATTTGTCAACACTGTTATCAGCAAAAAACTGGCTTAATACACCAAACTGGGCTTGGTCGCTGGCAGCTTCGTCGTGGCGCAGATGGTTGGGCAGGTGGACTACTACTACTTTTACTCCGTTCTGGCGCTCTTTTACTTCCACGTGCGGTTCGATGTGGTCATCGGCGTGGAAGAAGGCATCTTCAACATAAAAAACGCGGCCCTGCTGCGCAAAGCGGGACAGCAAGTGTTGCGGGCGCTGCCACACAAAGTCCCAGTGCAGGTGTGCAAAGCAAACCAGGTCGGGCAGCGAATACGGAAGAGTTTTGGCGGCGGCTAAGTCCGCAGCCGGAGCGGTGGAGGTGGCACGCGTTGGTGTCACCGCCGGAGTAGAAAGCGGCATGAAAAAAAAGACAGGAAGAAGCTTGCGGGTGGAGGCAACCAGGTAAAAGCGTCTGGTGCGTAGTCCTTGGTTACTTCTACGGAATACCCCACCCAAAGGATATGGCTGAGTTTAAAATAGCTAACTTGGGGTGAAGGTACTGTCAGTTTCCCAGTATTAGTTGCATTTCTACAGCATTTTTCCACCCTAGGGGGGTATTTGTGCGTAGCCAGTCGTGCCTCACGCCAATTTGCCGGAAACCGGCTTTTTTGAATAAGCTGATACTGGCGCGATTATCAGCCGCTACGGTGCAGTACAACTGGTGCAGGTGCAGCGCGTGCTGGGCGTAGTCAATGAGCTGCCCCAGCGCGTGCTGGGCGTAGCCCTGGCGCCGGGCGCTTTGCAGCACCGTAATCCCTACCCCTGCCCGCTGGTGCAAAGCCGAGTAGTCAAATAAATCGAGCGTCCCGACTGGAAGATCATCTTCCAGACTGATAATCAAGCGCATTTGTCCGGCCTCGGACAGGCTAGCAGCAGCGTGGCGCAGGTATTCGCGCAAGGCGTGGCGCGAAATAGGCGCCGGCAGCACGTCGGAAACGGCCCACAGCTCTGGGTCATTTTCTAAGCGAAATAAAAACTCTAAATCATCCGGCTCCAGCGCGCGCAAGGTCACCATCGCGCCTAGATTTCGCCGCCAAATACGCGCACCGCTGGGCCACTCAGCCACACATCGGTGAAACTACCGTCGGGCTGGGTTTGAAACGCTACTTCGAGCAAGCCGCCGCCAGCCTGTAGCTGCACCGGCGACACCGCTCCGCGCGCCGAAGCGGCCAGCGCCACAGCCGTGACGCCAGTGCCACAGCTCAGGGTCTCGTTTTCGACGCCGCGCTCGTAGGTGCGCACCGGCCAGGGGTGGGCTGGGTCGGCGGGCACCTCCACAAAGTTGACGTTGACGCCGGCCGGGTCGTAGGCTTGGTCAAAGCGGATGTCGTGGCCGTGGCCATACACGTCGAACTCGGCTAGCGTGTGGTGCTCCTCGGGGTCCAAAAAATGAATGTGGTGCGGCGAGCCAGTGTGCAGAAAAACGTCGTGCTCCCCTACCCCCGCCGGCTGGGCCGGTGCCACGTCAATCATCTTGAGGCGCACGGTCCCATCGACTTCCACGCGGGCCTCATGTGGGCCATCGACGGCCAGAAAGTATGCTTTGTCAGTGATAAGGCCCAGGTGCTTGGCAAAGGCCACCAGGCAGCGGCCACCATTGCCGCACATGCTGCTGGGGTAGCCATCGGCGTTAAAGTACACCATCTCAAAGTCGTAGCCTTCGCGGTTGCGCAGCAGCATAAGGCCGTCGGCCCCGATGCCGAAGCGGCGGTGGCACAGCGCGGCAACGCGCGCGTGGTCGGTGATGTCGAACTGCGCGGCACGGTCGTCGATAATAACGAAGTCGTTGCCAGTACCCTGGTATTTATGGAAAGTCATGGAAGAAAACGGGGGTAGGGCGCCAAAACTTGGCAACCCTGCGGTAGCCGCCCCACAAAATTACTGGTATGGCCGGTGACGATACTGCATGCGGCGCTCCCAGCGCTTGCGGCGGGGCGAAGAAACGGTGCCGCGCAGGTATTTTTCGATAACGAGCGCGGCGCACGGCGCGGCGGCAGTGGCTCCAAAGCCGGCGTTTTCGAGGTACACGGCAATAGCGATGCGGGGGTGCTCGGCCGGCGCAAAACCCACGAAGGTGGCGTGGTCGTCGCCCTCGTCGTTTTGCACGGTGCCCGTTTTGCCCGCGATGGCAATGCCCACATCGGCCAGCGTGGAGGATTCAGCAGTGCCGCCCCGCTTCATTACGGCCAGCATGCCGGGCAGCAAGGCTTTGAAATTGGCACTGTCAACCAAGGTATAATGCTTGGGTCGAAAGCGCGGCAGCGGCTGGCCGGTGCTGCCAATGGCCCGCACAAAATGCGGCGTAATGTACCAGCCCTTGTTAGCGATGATGGCCATCATGTTAGCCATCTGCAAACCCGTCAGGTTGATTTCGCCTTGCCCGATGCTGAGCGAGTAAATGGAGCGGTACGTCCAGTTGGGCGTGCGGCGAGCCTTATCATAGTAAGCAGGGGTAGGCAGAAAGCCGGGGCTTTCGCGGGGCACATCGGTGCCCAGCAACGTATCGAAGGCAAACGACTTGGCTAGGCGGCGCCAGGCGGCCAGGTTTACGTGCCGGGACCGCACGGTGTCGGTCACCAGGCTGTCGGGCACCCGGTTGATGACTTCGCGCAGCACCTGATAGAAGTAGGGGTTGCAGCTGTATTGCAGGGCCATCGTCAGGTTGCGAGCCTCGGGGTGGCGGTGCACGCAACTAATGAGCGACTGGTCGCACGGAAACGGCGTTGCCGGCGTAATGGCCCCTAGCTGCAAAGCAATGGCGGCATTCACCAGCTTAAATACTGAGCCGGGCGGATTGGCCAGCATGGCAGGGCGATTGATGAGCGGCATATCCTCGTCTTCCAACAAGGCCCGGCGCTGGCTGGCCTGGTCGGGGTCGGTGAGCATGGCCGGCGCGTAGGTCGGGGCCGATACCGAGCACAGGATTTCGCCGGTGCGTGGGTCCAGGGCCACGAGGTAGCCCTTGCGGCCTCCGAGTAAGCTCTCGGCATAGGCCTGCAGCTTGCTGTCGAGGGCCAGGTGCAGGTCTTGTCCATCCTGAAAAGCAGTATCGGCAGCCCAAGTGCCGTGCTGGCGGCCTTGGGCATCAACGAGCGGGTGCTTATAGCCCCGGTGGCCGTTCAAAATCCCATTATAATAGCTCTCGACGCCACCAGTGCGTAGGTTGAAAAACCGGCCGCGGCGGTAGCGTTTGGCCTGGCTTAAAAAACCTTGGGCATTGGCGGTGGGGTAGCCCAGCACCGTGGCCGCGGTGCGCCCAGTGTAGGCCAGCATGGGCTGATGCGAAAGGACCAGCTGCGGCCACTCCTCTTGGTGGCGGCGCAGGCGGGCAGCCTCAGTAGGCGTGAGCACCAACTGCAAGGGCTGGCGCAGCCGGCCGCCGTAGGGCAGCGCGGTTAATACGCGGCGCTGTAGGGTGCTGTCGCGCCAACCAAATAGCTGATTGATGCGCACCGAGGTAGCTGAGTCGAACCATGGGCGTAGGGGCAGCGTGAGCAAGTCGACTGGCCGGGTAGTCACCAGCAGCGAGTCGTGGCGGTCGAGCACGTTGCCGCGGCGTGTAGGCGGGGGGCTCACCTCGCGCCGCCGGGTATAGGATTCGGCTGCCGGCGCGGAGGTAGGCGAGCTGGGCGACGAGCAGCCTGTCAAGGCGAGCAGCAGGGCTAAAAAGGCTAGTTGCAGGCGCATATATTTTTGGGTAAAGAAGTAGGCAGCCGGAAAATCCAGGGTTTTGTTAGTCAGCCTCAACCATGGCGTTAGCTGGAGCTGTGCTCACCGCTGCTGCCAGCCAACGGAGCCTGCATATTGTACTAGTCCATGTTACGTTTGCACTAGCCTAATGGATGTACCCGCCCGCAAACTACTTTTGACTACCCCGACAGTAACTTGCCCTGGGCTCCTACCCCCCTCTTTTACGGCAGTAAATTTTAATCGCATGCCTTTCACCAAACCCTTAGCCGCGGCCCTACTGCTGGCTACCAGCCTGCCCGCCATCGCCCAAAGCCGCCAGGAAACCTCACTCACCACCGACTGGAAATTCACCAAGGGTGACCAGCCTAACGGCGCCAAGCCCGAGCTCAACGACGCTAAGTGGCAAACGGTACGCATTCCGCACGACTGGGCCATCACGGGGCCGTTTAATGGCAATAACGACGCCCAAGTAGTTAAGATTGAGCAAAATGGGGAGAAGGAGGCAACCCTGAAGTCGGGCCGCACGGGCGGATTACCGTTTGTGGGCGTGGGCTGGTACCGCCGGCAGCTAGCTGTGCCCACGCTGGGCAAAGGCGGCCAGGCTGTGCTGCTGTTCGACGGCGCTATGAGCAACGCCCGCGTGTACGTCAACGGCAAGGAAGCTATGTTCTGGCCGTATGGCTACAACTCGTTCTCGGTTGATATCACGCCTTTCCTACGGGCCAAAGGCCCCAATACGCTGGCCGTGCGCCTCGAAAACCAGCCCGAAGCCTCGCGCTGGTACCCCGGCGCGGGCCTGTACCGCAACGTGCACCTCATCACTACGCAGGGCGCGCACGTGCCGGTGTGGGGCACTTACCTCACCACACCCGAGGTGTCGGCCGCTGCGGCCACTGTCAAGCTCAAAACCAAAGTAGAAGCGCCCGCCGGCACCACCGGCCTCACGCTGCAAACTGACCTGCGCGACGCGGCCGGCCGCGTGGTAGCCAGCGCCACTACCCCCGTATCCGGGGCCGAAGTTGAGCAGAATTTTAGCGTGAAGTCGCCCAAGCTCTGGTCGCCCGAAACGCCGGCTATGTACACCGCCGAGTCGAAGCTGCTAGTTGGCAAAACGGTGCAAGACAGCTACAAAACCCCGTTCGGCATTCGCTCTTTCAAGTTTGAGAAAGGCAAGGGCTTCTCGCTCAATGGGCAGCCGCGCAAGTTTAAGGGCGTGTGCAACCACCACGACCTCGGGCCGCTGGGCACGGCCATTAACGTAGCGGCGCTGCGCCACCAGCTGGCTATTCTGAAGGATATGGGCTGCGACGCTATTCGCACCTCGCACAATATGCCCGCGCCCGAGCTGATGACGCTCTGCGACGAGATGGGTTTTATGGTGATGGTAGAGTCGTTTGACGAGTGGAAGGCGCCCAAGGTGAAGAACGGCTATAGCCAATACTTCGACCAGTGGGTGGAGAAAGACCTGACTAACATGGTGCACCGCGACCGCAACCACCCGTCGGCCATTATGTGGAGCATCGGCAACGAGGTGCCCGACCAAAGCAGCCCCAACGGCCCCGAAATAGCCAAGCGCCTGCAAGACATCGTGCACCGCGAAGACCCTACCCGGCCCGTGACGATGGGCATGGACCGCTACGGCGACGACTTCAAGTATGGCATCGCGGCCGTGCTCGACATTCCGGGCTTCAACTACAAGCCGCATCTCTACCCCGACGCCATTACCAAGCTGCCGCAGGGCTTCTTGCTGGGCTCCGAAACGGCGTCTACCGTCAGCTCGCGCGGCGTGTATAAGTTTCCGGCCGTACTGGCTAAGGACAAGCAGTACTCAGACAATCAGTCGTCTTCCTACGATTTGGAAGCCTGCCGCTGGTCGCAAATACCCGACATTGAGTTTGCGGCGCAAGATGACCTGCCGTATGCGCTGGGCGAGTTTGTGTGGACGGGCTTCGACTACCTCGGCGAGCCTACCCCTTACGACGAGAAGTGGCCTTCGCACAGTTCCTACTTTGGCATCATTGACCTAGCCGGCCAGCCGAAGGACCGCTACTACCTCTACCGCGCCCGCTGGAACCCCAGCCAGCCCACCGTGCACCTGCTGCCGCACTGGACTTGGCCCGGCCGCGAAGGCCAGAACACGCCCGTGTTCTGCTACACCAACGGCGCCTCGGCCGAGCTGTTTGTGAACGGCAAAAGTCAAGGCCGCCAAACTAAAGCCGCTACCGGTGCCACCGACCCCCAAACCCGCTACCGCCTTGAATGGAAAGACGTAGTGTACCAGCCCGGCACTATTAAAGTAGTGGCCTACGACGCCCAGGGTAAAACCATTGGTACCGAAGAAGTACGCACGGCCGGTGCGCCCCACCACATTAAGCTGGTAGCCGACCACCAGAAGCTGGCTGCTGACAGCGAAGACTTAGCTTACATCACTGCTCGCGTCGAAGACGCGCAGGGCAACCTCTGCCCCGACGCCACCCAGCAGCTGCACTTCACGGTGAGCGGCGCGGGCAAGTTTCGCGCTGTGGGCAACGGTGATGCTACCAACTTAGAGCCTTTCCAACAGCCGCAGATGCACGCCTTTCAAGGGCAGCTTGTGGCCATTGTGCAGGCTGGGGCAGCGCCCGGTGCGGTGCAGGTGCGCGCCACAGCTACTGGCCTGAAAGACGGCGCTTTGCAGCTGAACACGGCCAAGTAGCAGCCGGCCCTACCCCCCTTTAGCTACGCAAAAAACCCTGGCTTATCGGTTTGCACCGATAAGCCAGGGTTTTTAATTTTCAGAAGCAGGCTGCCTAGTTTACGTCGCGGGTGGCTTCGAACAGGAACCAAGCCCGGCGCTCGGCTTCGTCGATATATACTTCCAGCAGGCTGGCAGTAGCTACGTCTTTGAGGTCGTCGGCAATCTCATGCGATTCGCGCAAGTGTTTTACCAACTCACGGTTCTCATTTTGCAGGTCGATGAGCATGTCGAGTGGGTTCTCGTAGATGTCATCATTATCCTTCACGCGCTGCTTGCGGTTTACTTCGCCTACCGAGTGAATAGTGGGGTAGCCCAACTTGCGCACACGCTCGGCAATGGGGTCAATTACTACAAAAAGCTGGTCGGCCTGCTCATCCAGCAGCAAGTGGTAGTCACGGAAGTGACGGCCGTTCATGTGCCAGTGGTAGTTTTTGGTTTTGATGTACAACGCGAAGTAGTCGGCAACCAGCAGGTTGAGGCTATCGCTAAGTTTAGCGCGGCCTTGCTCGTTGAGGTCCGACGGCGTGTGCAGTAGCGTGGGCTTGGCTAGTTTGGACTGGGCAGCAGTAGGCATAAAGATGAATTTAAATTAAAATTTTAGCAATCAGCAGCTTATTTCCTAAGCCGTAAGTACTGGTCTGTTTACGCAATCTGGGCGGGGCGGTTTAAAAAGAAGGAAAGAATCCGCATCTTTCCGTTGGCCGCCCGACCTTTGCCAGTCGCGGCTCCGGCTGGCGGCCCGCTAAACCTGTTTTTTGCTCGTGTACGATTTTCTGACTACCTCTACCTGGCCCGATTATGAGCTAATTGACTCCGGCAATTTCCAGAAGCTGGAGCGCTTTGGCGCCTACGTGCTGGCGCGCCCCGAGCCGCAGGCCATCTGGGACCCA
>CAZZDR010000144.1:0-8987 GCA_964652535.1 uncultured Hymenobacter sp.
CTCGCGCAGGATTTCGCCCTCGTCCATGCTGCCGCTCTCGATGCCCTTGCTCTGCGCATCGGCCCGCCGAATGAGGTGAATGAGGTCGGTGGTGCGCTCGGGGCTGAACTGCCGCTGGGCCAGCTGGTATTCCTTCTGGGCAAATTTATTGATGCCCATTTTCTGCATCTCGCTGTCCGACGGGTTATTACCGGCCTGGTGCAGCATGAGTAGGCGCGTGAAGAAGTTGAAGAGCAGCGTGAGGTTGGGAATGAGCGGATTGGCCTTGGGGTTGGCCGCAAAGTGCGTGAGAATGCGGTTAGCCTTCAGCACGTCGCGGTGCACCAGCGCCCGCTGCAACTCAAAAATATTGTACTCCTTGCTAATGCCCACCATGCGCTGCACCAGGTCTTCGTCGATGGGCTGGCCGGCTTTCACGTTGAGTAGCAGCTTGTTTACCTCGTTGGCCAGCCGGCTCAAGTCGGCGCCGATGTACTCGGCCAGCAGGGCGGTGGCGCCGCCGGTTATTTGCTGCTTGCGGCTGCGCACGTAGCCCGCCAGCCACTGCGGCACCTGGCTATCGTAGAGCTTTTTGCTGGTCATGAGCACCGCGCCGGGCGCGTCTTTGCCAGCCAGCAGCTTACCGAGCTTCTTACGCGAGTCCAGGGTTTTGTGCTTGTAGCAGAGCACGAGCACGGTGCTGGCGAGCGGGTTTTTGAGGTAGGCTTCGAGAAACGGCCAGGCTTTTTCGCTTTCCAAATCGGCCACGCCCTGCGCTTCCTTCACAATCACGACCGAGTAGTCGCTCATCATCGGGAAGCGCTTGGCCTGGCCCAGAATGCCCGCCGCATCGGTGTCTTTGCCATACAGCACCGTCTGGTTGAAGCTGCGCTCGCTCTCGGGCAGCACCGCGGCTTCGAGGGCGTCGGCCACCGTATCAATAAAATACGGCTCGTCGCCCTGCAAAAAATACACCGGCTGAAACTGCCGTTGTTGCACGGCTTTAAGAATATCCTCGGGAGCTAAAACTGGCATAGATAAGGTGCGGGGCCTACCCCGCCCGGTTGGGCGATCGGCCAACATGGCGGCTGGCCCCCTCGTTCACCGGCGAGCGAGGGGCCAGCAAAGGTCAGCGTAGCGAAGCCCCGTACTCTACAAAGCTACCGCCCGGCTACCTTTGCCGCCTGTTTTACGGCCGCTTTGGGCGGCCGCGCTTCTGTATATGTCTGCTGAAACCACTACCTCGCAACTCCCTACCCCCGACCTGCTCGCCGAATTAAAATGGCGCGGCATGTACCACGATGCCATGCCTGGCACCGCCGAGCACCTCGCTAGCGCTGCGCCCGTATCGGGCTACATCGGCTTCGACCCCACAGCGGCTTCGCTGCACATCGGCAACCTGGCTACCATTATGCTGCTCGTGCACTTGCAGCGCGCCGGCCACCGTCCGGTGGCCCTGGTAGGCGGCGCCACCGGTATGATTGGTGACCCCAGCGGCAAGAGCGCCGAGCGCAACCTGCTCGACGAAACCACGCTGCGTGCCAACCAGGCGGGCATTCGGGCGCAGCTTGAGAAATTCCTGGAGTTCAACGACTCGCCTACCGGCGCGGTGCTCGTCAACAACTACGACTGGTTCAAGGACTTCAGCTTCCTGGGCTTTCTACGCGATGTGGGCAAGCACTTGACCGTAAACTACATGATGGCCAAGGATTCGGTGAAGCGCCGCATCGGCGGTAGCGACGACAGCGCTGGCGCCGGGGGTAGCGAAGGCATCAGCTACACCGAGTTTAGCTACCAGTTGCTGCAAGGCTACGACTTTTTTCACCTCTACAAGAACCTGAACTGCACCCTGCAAATGGGCGCCAGCGACCAGTGGGGCAACATCACGACCGGCACCGAGCTGATTCGGCGCCTCGGCGGGCCCGATGACAAGGCCTACGCCCTCACCGGCCAGCTCATTACGAAGGCCGACGGCACGAAATACGGCAAGAGCGAAACCGGTACCGTGTGGCTCGACCCAGCCCTGACCTCACCCTACCAGTTCTACCAGTTCTTCCTGCGCGCCGAAGACGCGGATGCCCCGCGCCTTATCCGCGTGTTTACCTTGCTCAGCCAGGCCGAGATTGATGCCCTCGAAGCCGAGCACGCCCAGAACCCCGGCCTCAAAACCTTGCAAAAGGCGCTGGCCAAGGAC
Source organism: uncultured Hymenobacter sp. (assembly GCA_964652535.1). Classification (GTDB taxonomy): domain Bacteria; phylum Bacteroidota; class Bacteroidia; order Cytophagales; family Hymenobacteraceae; genus Hymenobacter. The sequence continues at coordinate 2,174 of CAZZDR010000144.1, forward strand.
GTCACCATCCGGGTGCATTCGGAGGCGGCCTACCAGGCGGCCGTAGCGGCCTCGGAGGTGCTGTTTGGCAAAGGCGACCTGGCCGCGCTAGACGAGGCCACGCTGCTCGACGTGTTTGCCGGCGTGCCGCACCTGCGCGTGCCCCGCGCCGAGGCCACGGCCCTACCCCTCGCTGTGCTGTTAAGCGAGGCTACCGACAAACAGATTTTGCCCTCGCGCGGCGAGGTGCGCAAGCTGGTACAAGCCAACGGGCTGAGCATTAATGGGCAAAAGGCGACCTCGCCCGACACGCCCGTAGCCGAGCTGCCCCTGCTCCTGGACCGCTACCTGGTGGTGAAGAAGGGTAAAAAGGACTACTACCTGGTCGAGCTGAGCTAGCCTAGCTAGCGCCAGCGCCGCGCGGCGGCGCAGCCCTACCCCCCTCACCAGGCACAAAAAAGCCCTGCCAGCTGGCAGGGCTTTTTCGGCTTAAAAGCCGTTCACGAAAGCTGATTCACCCGAAAAACTCGGATGAATCGGTGGTTCGAATTACTTCTTTTTAGCAGCAGGAGCAGCCTTCTTGGCGGCGGCTGGCGCAGCTTTCTTAGCGGCCGGAGCGGCCTTCTTAGCAGCCGGAGCGGCGTCGGCGCCTTCCTTAGAGCTGTTTTTCTGGTCCTGCACTGCTAGACGAATTTCCTGGGCCATATTCTTCAGTTCCTGCATGCCTTTGCGCACGCGAGTGCCAGCGGCAGCATTCTGCTTGTCATACGACTTTTCGAAGTCATCTTCGAGCGAAGAAACGAGGTCCTTAAGCTTGTTAAATGGGTTAGCCATGAAAGGTAGTTGAAAATGGGTGAGAAAAGGGAATTGTGCTTACGCGGCCCTAATATACAGGCACTTTCTACGCGGGCAACTGTTTGGAGTTTTTTTAAAACCCCATTTCTGGCCTTTCAGGGCAGTTTTTTGACGAAAAATGCGCTTTTGGTGAGTTTTGGCGGCTTCATTTGCCTAGCTAAAATACAAAAACTCCATACTGCTAGCCCAAGCGGCTAGCAGTATGGAGCAGATAGGCAGGGTAGCAGCCAGCTAGTTAGGCGGCCGTGGGTTGCTTGCTGTAGAGGCCTTTGTCGAGCTTAGCGGCAATGGCCTCGAAAGCGGTAATTGTTTGGCGTACATCTTCGAGCGTGTGCACGGCCGTCGGAATGAGGCGCAGCATGATAACGCCCTTGGGCACCACCGGATACACTACAATGGAGCAGAAAACCCCGTGATTCTCACGCAAATCGAACGTGAGCGCGGTGGCATCGGGAATCTGGCCGTTGAGGAACACCGGCGTTACTGGCGACTCGGTAGTGCCGATGTTGAAGCCTTTTTCGCGCAGGCCGCTTTGCAGCGCGCGCACGATGGTCCAGAGGTTTTCGCGGTATTCGGGGTGGTTGCGAATCAGCTCTAGGCGCTTGAGCGCACCCACCACCAACGGCATGGGTAGGGATTTGGCGAAAATCTGGCTACGCATATTGTAGCGCAAATATTCAATAACACTCTCCTGGCCCGCTACGAAGGCCCCGATGCTGGCCATGCTCTTGGCGAAGGTGTAAAAAATGAGGTCTACGCCCTCTACGCAGCCCAAATGCTCGGCCGTGCCCGCGCCCGTGGGGCCCAGTGTGCCGAAGCCGTGGGCGTCGTCGACGAAGATACGGAAGTTGAATTTTTCCTTCAGCTTCACGATTTCGCGCAGCTTGCCGAGGTTGCCCGACATGCCAAACATGCCTTCGGTAATAACCAAGATGCCGCCGCCGGTTTCGTCGGTGAGGCGCTTGGCACGCTCGAGCTGCTTTTCGAGGTTCTCGATATCGTTGTGCGGAAACACGAAGCGCTTGCCCTGGTGCAGGCGCACCCCATCGATGATGCAGGCGTGCGACTCAGCGTCGTATACAATGGCGTCGTGGCGGCTCACCAGCGCGTCGATAATGCTCACCACGCCCTGGTAGCCAAAATTGAGCAGCAGCGCGGCAGGCTTCTGCACGAAGTCGGCTAGCTCATTTTCGAGCTGCTCGTGCAGCGTCGAGTTGCCGCTCATAATGCGGGCACCCATGGGGTAGGCCATACCGTAGTTGGTGGCGCCGTCGCTGTCGGCCTGCCGCACCTCGGGGTGGTTGGCTAAGCCTAGGTAGTTGTTGAGGCTCCAGGTTAGTACTTCTTTCCCCCGAAAAATCATGCGGGGCTTAATCTCGCCCTCGAGCTTAGGAAACGTGAAGTAGCCGTGGGCGTAGTGTGAGTGCGAGCCCAGCGGGCCCCGGTTGGCCGAAACGCGGTCGAAAATATCCACTGAAAAACTTGGGGGGAATGAGGTAGAGAGCGAAAACGGCGAAGCCAGCCGGCACGCACGTTTCTGAAGATTTGCTAAACGGCAAAGATAAGCCCAGGCGGCCGTTGTACACAATTTGGGCCTAGCCGGCTGGTGAGGATTACGGCTTTATTACCGGAGAATTGGTTTAAGGTTTTCTTTGCACCACTAAAAGGGCGGCCAGCGCCGTTTACTAGCTCGCTCCCCCTACCCCCTCCTCGTGCCCAAGAAACGAAGTATTCCTTTGTTTTATTCCCACCCCTGTGATGAGAAAAATTGCTAAGCTTCTGGTTGCCAATCGTGGCGAAATTGCCCTACGCGTGTTGCGCTCGGCCCGCGAAATGGGCATTGCCACGGTGGCCATCTACTCGGAGGCCGACCGCCTCTCGCCCCACGTGCGCTACGCCGACGAGGCAGTGTGCGTGGGCCCGCCGGCCTCGAAAGACAGCTACCTGCGGGGCGATAAAATTATTGAAATCTGCCAGCAGCTGGGCGTCGATGCCATTCATCCGGGCTACGGCTTTTTGAGTGAGAATGCTGGTTTTGCGCGCGCTGTGCGCGAGGCGGGGCTCCTTTTTGTGGGGCCCAGCCCCGAGGCGATGGAGCTGATGGGTGACAAGCTTTCGGCCAAGCAAACGGTAAAAGCCTACAAAATTCCGCTGGTGCCGGGCACCGACGAGGCCATTTCGGACGTGGAAGCGGCCAAGCGCATTGCCCAGGAAGTGGGCTTCCCGATTTTGATAAAAGCCTCGGCTGGCGGCGGCGGCAAGGGCATGCGCCTGGTGCACCGGGCCGACGAGTTTGAGGAGCAGATGCAGCTGGCCGTGAATGAGGCTGTTTCGGCGTTTGGCGACGGAGCGGTGTTCATCGAGAAGTTCGTGACCGGGCCGCGCCACATCGAAATCCAGGTTTTGGGCGACGAGCACGGCCATATCGTGCACCTATTTGAGCGCGAATGCTCCATTCAGCGGCGCCACCAGAAGGTGCTGGAAGAGGCGCCGTCATCGGTGCTTACCCCCGAACTGCGCGCCGAGATGGGCCGCTGCGCCGTGGAAGTAGCCCGCGCCTGCCAGTACGCGGGCGCGGGCACCGTCGAGTTTTTGCTCGACGACCAGCACCGCTTCTACTTCCTCGAAATGAACACCCGCCTGCAAGTCGAGCACCCCGTGACCGAGCTGATAACGGGCCTCGACCTGGTGAAGGAGCAGATTCGGGTGGCCGAGGGCCAGCCGCTACCCTTTCGGCAGGAAGACCTGGAGATAAAAGGCCACGCGCTGGAGCTGCGCGTGTATGCCGAGGACCCGCAGAACAATTTCTTGCCCGACATTGGGCGCCTCGCCACCTACGTGCGCCCCCAGGGCCCCGGCGTGCGCGTGGACGATGGCTTTGAGCAGGGCATGGACATCCCGATTTACTATGACCCCATGATTGCCAAGCTGGTAACCTACGGGGCCGACCGCGCCGAAGCCATTGCCCGCATGCTGCGCGCCATCGCCGAATACCAGATTACGGGCATCGAGACCACGCTGCCTTTTGGCACGTTCGTGCTGCGGCACCCGGCCTTCGTGAGCGGAAATTTTGACACGAATTTTGTGCGCGACCACTTCAGCCCCGCTGCGCTCGCCCCCGGCATGCCTGATGAGGGCACGGCCCAGGTAGCCGCCGCGCTGGTGGCCATGCTGCTGAGTGAGAAGCAGCCGCCTACCCCCTCTGCTGCGGGCGAAACTGGTAGCGCGCCTGCTTCGGCATGGCGGCAGAATCGACTGGGGGTGCGGTAGGCATATCTTGCCAACTTATGCTATCTCATCAAACTTTAGATTCTCTCAAGGCTGATTTGGAAGGATTTACTGGATACTTAAACAAGTAACACTCTTGCTCTACCTCGTGCGCGACCACCTGTTTCCGGTGCTGGTGTTTTTGCACGCGCTGCTGGCGGGTCGGCCGCCCAACGATGGCCACGGACACTTTGCGCGCCTGCGCCACTACCGGGTGGCGCGGTTGGCGCGCCTACCCCCGCCCATCCGGGAAAGTTCGGGGCTGGCGCGGGGCGACTCGGCGGGGCTGGTGTGGACGCACGGCGACGGCGGCACGGCCGCCACGCTCTACCAGGCCAGCCTAGCGGGGCAGCTGCGCGGCGCTCTACCCCTGGCGCCGCTGCCCAATCGCGACTGGGAGGAACTGACCCGCGACCCGACCGGCCGCTTCTACGTGGGTGACTTCGGCAACAATCGCAACGACCGGCGCGACCTGGCCATTTACCGCATTTCGCCGGGCGCGGGCGGGGTGCGGGTCGATACCATCGCCTTTCGCTACCCCGACCAAACGGCCTTTCCGCCGCCGCTCGCGCGGCGGCATTTCGACTGCGAGGCCATGGTTTTTTACCACGACTCGCTGCACCTGTTTACCAAAGACCGCGGGCCGGCGCACCGCACGCGCTACTACGTGGTGCCGGCGCGGCCTGGCCGCCACGTGGCTACGCTGCGCGATAGTATCCGGCTGCGCACGCTCGTAACGGGCGCGGCCCTCAGCCCCGATGGGCGCCGGGTGGCGCTGCTGGGCTACGGGGGCCTGTTTGTGCTGGAAGGGGCACCTGGCCCGCGGCTTTTCGAGCAGCCCAAGGCTTACCGGCGCCTGCCTACCACTGGGCAGGCCGAAGCGGTGCTGTACCTCCCAGGCCAGGAGCTACTGCTAAGTAATGAGCGAGGGCGATTATTTCGGGTAAGTGGGCGCAGGCGGCGCCTCAATCCCTGACCCTACCCCTTAGCCTGGCGCGAAGATTCGCGCACAAACAGCTCGGGCTGCAGCACTACCTGGCGCTGCAAAAAAGGTGCATTAGGGGCAGCGGCCAGCTCCAGAAACAGGCGCACGGCGGCCTGGCCCATATCCTCGCAGCGCTGGTCGACGGAGGTGAGCTGTGGTTCGGTGATGGCCGTAAAGCTCTCGTTGCTGAAGCCCGCCAGGGCAATATCCTGCGGCACTCGGATGCCCTGAGCCTTGAGCACCTGTAGCGCGCCAAGAACGGCTGAATCGCCGGCGGCAAATACGGCATCAATCGGGGTGGGTAGGGTTAGCAGCTGGCGCATGGCGGCGGCACCGTCTTCGATAGCCATGTTGGAGCTGATAATCAGCGACTCGTCGGGGGCAATGCCGTAGGCGGCCAGCGCATCGAGGTAGCCCTGGCGGCGGTGCTGGTAGATATTGAGGTGCGCCGGGCCGGCCAGGTGGGCAATGCGCCGGCAGCCCTGCTCCAGTAGGTGGCGCGTGGATTGAAACGCGCCGTCGCGGTCGTTGAGCACCACCGAGTTGACTTGCCCACCGGCCGGAATGCGGTCGAAGAAAACCAGCGGCACGCCCCGGCTGCGCACCTTGTCGAAGTGGTGGTAGTCTTGGGTGTTGCGGGCCAGCGACACCAGCACGCCCGCCACCTGGGCGTTGAGCAGCGTTTCGACGTTGCGGCGCTCCAGCTGCACATCTTCGTGCGACTGGCACACGATAACGCTGAAACCCGCTTTGCTAGCCGCCTGCTCAATACCCTGAATAACAGAAGGAAAAAACTTGCCTTCAATGTAGGGCACCACCACGCCCAGCAGCCGGCTCTGGCCCTTGCGCAGTGCAGCGGCGAGGTGGTTAGGTTGATAATTGAGCTTTTTGGCCAGCTTGAGTACGCGCTGCTTGGTGGCAGCCCCGATGCTGTGGTGGTCGCTGAGCGCGCGCGAAACTGTCGTCATCGACACCCCGAGCTCGCGCGCCAAGTCAGCCATTGAAACGTTGGCCGTGCTAGGCGCTGATTTCTGAACCGATTCGGCCTTCGAAACCGGGCCAAGCGTTGTTTTTTTAGGGGAACCCATGCGTGGAAAGAGCGGCCGAAATCCCGGACTGCTCTGGGTGGGCGTGCCCGCAAATTTAGGCTAAGCCAGACTATTCAGCCAGGCCAGGCCCTAACGCAGGAATATTCGGCCAGTCAGCCGGTAAAAATTTAGCTACCTGCTGAGCAGGCAGGTAGCGAAGGCAACTTTCAAGCAAAAAATACACAAACGTTTGCGCATAGTACCAGCTGACAGCCTAAAGCACAGGGCTAGACTAATAACCTTTTATATTCTGGCTAGATACGCCTGGTAATGTGCCGAAAAAACCCGTACTTAGCGGCGATTTACACAATCGATTATGTAGGCCTTGCGCCTTTCAAATGAAAAACCTCGCTCTTGCGGTCCTTTTGGCTAGTAGCCTGCCCGTCGCTGCACAGTCTGTCCCACCCGCTATTCCTATCCACGACCCCGTGCTGACGCGCCAGAATGGGACGTACTATTTGTTTGGCACTGGCAACGGCATCACAGTGTGGTCGTCGAAGGACCGCCAGCACTGGGTGGCCGAGCCGCCCGTGTTTGCTACTCCCCCGGCCTGGGCCCAGCACGACGTGCCGGGGTTTAAGGAACACATTTGGGCGCCCGATATCTCGTACGCCAATGGGCAGTACAGCCTGTTTTACTC
>CAZZDR010000145.1:0-3100 GCA_964652535.1 uncultured Hymenobacter sp.
GGCACTTGCGCTACGTAGTCGGTCAGGATGTCGAGGGCCAACGGTTTATCGTCCACTAGCAGGCACTGAATCGGGTCGCTCATAAGTCGAGGTGCAGCGTAACCTGAAAATCGGTGGGCGTATCGGCCACGCGCAGCGTGTGCCGGGCCGGGTAAAGCAGTGCCAGCCGCCGCCGCACGTTGGCGAGCCCAATACCGCCTAGCTGGTCTTTCTGCTGCGTTTGCTTCGCGTTGTGCAGGTGAAAATCCAGGGTCGTGGTGGTCAGGTCGAGGTGGAGCGTAACCGGCTGGGCGGCGTTGGTCAGTAACCCGTGCTTGAAGGCATTTTCTACGAACGACACCAGCAGCAGCGGTGCGATAGTCTGCCTGTTCAGTGTCCCCTGCAACTGGTAGTCGAGGTGCAGGTTGCCCTTCATGCCGATACGTTGCAGCTCAATTAATCCGCTCAGGTAGTCCAGCTCGCGGCGCAGCAGCACCCGGTCGTGGTGAGCTTCGTGCAACATGTAGCGCAGCAACTCGGATAGCTTCAGCAACGCCCCAGGCGCGGCGTCCGACTTCTGGTACACGAGCGCGTAGATGTCGTTGATAGTATTGAACAGAAAGTGCGGGTTCAGCTGCGAGCGCAGAAAGGTTAGTTCGGCGGTCGTGTTGGCTTGCTCGGTTTCTCGCCGCTGCCGCTCGGTCAGCAAATGATGCCGGATAACGGCGTAAAGCAGCCCGTAGAGTACGTAGTCGAAGTAGTACTGCACGCTATTCTCCACGAACCACCGAGCGGTGAAGCTAGTATTGCGGCTGTAATTGTCGAAGCCGAGCAGGGGTTTAAATACTTGAAATTCGAGTCCGTAGCGCAACCCCGTGATGAGCAGCTGAGTCAGCAGTAACCCGCTAGCCACCTGACTAAAAGACCGCCAGCTCAGCGTATTAATCAGCAATGGCCGGGCGACCAGCCGCACGGGCAGGTAAAATGCCATCGCGTTTATGAGCATATAGCCCAGTCCCAGCAGCCAGTAGGTGACCACCGCCGTTTTGGGTACTTGGTAGGTTGGCGTGCCATACATAGTGAGGATATCTTTAACGAGGAGCGACGTCCACACTAGCAAGTGAACGGGCCATTCGGGAAAGAAGCGCGGCCGAGCAAAAGTCATTGATTCGTCGAGGCGACGGTGGGATATTTCTGGGCTAAGTACACAAGAATCTTGGGAAAAAACTGCTCGAAATTCTGGTGCGTGCGCTGGCCAAGATACTGCGCCGAGATGACGTCGGCAATGTCGCCGGCGTACTGAAAATCGCCAACTATTTCTTGCGCTGCCTGCTTGCGGGCTTCTTTGGGCGGCTGGTACTGCCGAAATAGGGCAATGACCACGCCGCGTACTAGATTCTCATTAAAACAGTGCGCCCAGTCGGCAATATTGTTGCGCTTCATGCCCGCGTCGCTCTGGTTGAACAGGTACGTGAGCTTCCTAATCTCGGCGCGATACTGCTGCTGTAAAGCGTGGGCGTAAATATGGCTGCCCTCGTGCCAAACCAGCCGTGATGCTTCAGCCCCAAGGCTGAAAGTGGGCGTACTCACATCGGTCGACTCGTTGTTGAAGAAGCCTACCGTATAGACGACCTGGTTAGCGTAGCACGGATTGAGATTGTTGGCGATAATTGCGTGCGCCCCCCAGCTGTTGAGTGGGTCCAGGCAAATGGTCCAGTGGGCCGCTTTAGTACGGAACCGGTAAAATGAATCTAGTTTGGCCACGAGTCCTTCGCTGGCGAGGCGGGCGTGTACAGGCTTGGCCCAAGCGGCGTAGTCGGCTTGGTGGTGCTGGTAAAAAGCCCAGAAGCGACTATCTTGGCTGAACTGCCGGCAGAGCCGCAGGTAGGTTTGAATCGTGTCTTTGCCGTTCATCGTGTACCAGTTGGTCTGCGCCGGGTAGTGCAGGCGCACCTCCGGGAAATTCTCGAGACAGTAGCCCAGTTCGGGCAGGTCGGTGTACACCTTAGGTAGGCGCCGCGCCAACTGCACGGCGGGGTGGTGGGCAAAGGCAGTGAAATAGGCCTCGGTTTCTTTAGCGTAGCTCGACTTGTTGGGCTGTGGATATTTGCCTGCGAGCAACTGCACTATCGTCAAGAGCTCAATGCCGGGGTGCACAGTTACTGTAATCCGGTCAGTAGGTAATAGGGGTACCGTTGCGTGGGGTTGGGCAAGCAGGAACTGGACGGTCAACAGGGTGAGTAGAAAAGTTGCTATTACTTTCATAGAGGAGGCATTGGTGGTAGAATGGTCTTTCAGAAGCCGATTGGCGAGTTAAGGGCTCGAAAGAAGCGGTTACCTTCTGGCTGCTGCCCTCCAAGTGACAAACCACCTATTTTCGTTGACCAATGCCTCCTTGACTGCTTAAATAGCTTAGCACTCTTTCATAATCTGCCTTACCTTATGGTTGAGATTTTCCAGGATATTCGGCAGGCTTATGACTTTAACCGACCGTGCGAAGCACTGGCACCCTACGTGGAGTTCTATGCGCAGTCCTCACGGGCCGACCTCCCCCCGCCTGGTGCACCGGCCTACCAGTCTTCGACCATGTTTGCTAGCTGGACGCCCACGTGCTACATCAACCTGGGACCGGCTTATCTGCTTGACTTGGCCCACACACGCTATACCGTCCAGGCTGGTGCGGATGTGCTGTTGCTACGCAATACGACGGTGACGCGCCATAAGCGTGCCGCTGACAATCTCTTCACCCTGAAGTTTTACCCGGGCGGCCTGGAGGCCGTGCTGGGTATCAGCCAAGTCCAGTTTACGAATCGCTTGGTACCCCTAACGCAGGTGTTCCCCGCTCTTTTATTAGCGCATCTGAAGCAACCGCTCTCCTTTGCCGAGCGGGTCGGCGTACTGGAGTCCTTTCTACTGCGGGTCTTCCGCCATCCGGTCTATCCCGACCATTACGTGCGCCTGGTCCACGACGCCATAGGGGAGTACCAAGCCAGTGGCTTGCAACTCAGCCCTTCGGCTGTAGCTGAGCGCGTTTTTCTCACTTCCAAAACCATCAACCGGTATTTTCACCGGGTGGTCGGTGCCGCGCCCAGCCAGTACTTTGCCATCCTACGGGCTCGCA
>CAZZDR010000145.1:3200-8967 GCA_964652535.1 uncultured Hymenobacter sp.
GAAAATCGTCAGCGACCGCAAGGGCGTCAGGTGCAAGTGCCTTTCTTGTTCGTGCGGCGGCCTACCCAGTCCGCTACACAGCACATCAGCCTGTACAGCACGGGAGGCCCAGGCTACAGCACTACAGCCAACATCGACAGCATTGGTTACCAGTCGAGCTTGCTGAAGTACGGAGGCGTGGTACTCTTCGACCAGCGGGGCACGCGCCGGGCCCGCCCCTGCCTAGAGTGTGCGGAAGTGCCAGAAGCTATCAAACGAGGGTACCGCACGGGCTTGTCCAAAGACAGCTTAGTGCGCCTGGCCGTCAGCCGATGCCGTCAAAAGTTGGTGGGCCAAGGCGTTGACCTCTCGGCCTACACGACGCAGGAGAGTGCCGAAGACATCAACGACTTGCGCCAAGCGCTACACCTGGATTCGTTGAACCTGTTAGGCATCTCCTATAGCGGCGGGCTCATGCTCACCGTGCTGCGGCGCCACCCAGAGGCAGTGCGCTGCCTACTGCTCAACTCCCCCCTGCCCAGCGTCGTGAATTACGAAGAGAGTGGGTTGCTCAACATCAACGAGGCCCTGGAACAAGTTTTTGCCACGTACACCCAGGACTCGGCCGCGCACCGCAATCACTGGCAGCTGCGTCAGCAGTTCCACACCTACTTCACGGTCATTACGGGCCAAACCTTCACCCTATCCTACCCTGAACCAGGCACCCGCGATAGCTTACGTCTAAAGTATACGAAAGCCGAATTGCTGGACGCCATTGTCAGCCGCCTGACCAGTTCGCAAGTTCAGGCCATACCCGAGGTCATCCTCGACATCGTGCAGGGACACCACCGGCGGTATGTCCGCGAGCAGGTCGACCAGGTATTTGCCGGTGACCCGGCCTTATCGCTGGGAATGCGCTACTCGGTCTATTGTAGCGAACAGCTCGCCTATGCCGACCCCATGCTAGAAAAGCAACAAGTGCAGGTGGTACCTTGGCTAGCGGGGTATCCAGTCAATAATGTGACACACGCTATTTGCCACTGCTGGCAGGTAAAGCCGGAGGCTAAAACAGCCAAATTGCCCGTGTACTCAGCCGTACCAGTGCTACTTACGGCCGGCGACATCGACCCCTGGTGCCGTCCGTTTTACAACCAACTGCTTCAACGCACCCTACCCAATTGCCAACGCTTGCTGTTCCACAACCGGGGGCATGCGCCGGGCTACCGCGCGGAGGGCATCGACTATGCCGAGCTGTTTCTCGCCCGTCCGCTGCAAAAGCTGCGGTCGACGACAAAAGAGTTACGCATCGAGTAGGGGGGTAGGCACTGCAGCAGCTGGGCCGGGCACCATTCCTTATTGAGCCCAGAATAACCGAAAGCTCAGCATGGCTACAATACACGGCTACATTCGTTACCTATTGCCGTTAGTCATAAGCCTTGCTAATAATACCTCAAACTATCTCGTTACTAGGTCGAGACAGTTCACCTTATGCAATACGAGTGAGCTTTACGTGTCAAGAGAAATTAGCTTTATATTATCCGGTAAGGTTTACAATCTTGATTAAACGGTCGTGGCTATTGCAGAACTCCAGCTGAGCGCTCACCCACTTTACTGCTATCGAAAGTTATCCCATGCCTGGTGCACCATTTTTTAGTAGCTTGGCCGCATGAAAACCTTGCTACTGCCAGGCGCATACCTTTAGTCTGACCAGCCTCAATGGAAAAGGCTAACTAGTAAACTCTTGTTACCGCTTTTCGTAAGATGGCTTTCTCATGTAGCAAGGTTTTTCTTTCAATTAACTGTTATGAGTAAGACGTTTTTAACAGTCTTGGGTATTGCTGGTATGCTTAGCCTTACAGCACAGGCACAAACCACCCCAGCCGGTTCTGCTCCTGCAGGCAACCACTCGGCAGGCACTATGGCTACTCCAGTCAGCCCGACCAGCAAAAACTCTGGCGACACGGCGCCTAACAGGTCTACCACAGCTGGTAATCCCACAGCGGGGACCTCAAATAACCCAGTAGATGCAACCGGCAAGCCAGTTGGTACTACCCAGTCGACTAAGACGAGTACTGGCAAGACCCGGAAGTCTAAAAACTAGCGATGCCAACCAAGTGTGCGCTTTCCCGTCCGGTAAGCCAGTAGTAAACAAAGGCTAAGCAGCTTATAACCTCCTCCATTTACTAGACCGCTTGAGATTCGAGCATTAGATCTTCAAAGCTCGACAGTGACGACGCGATAAAAAGGGCATGGGTGAAAAGGTGGGATTACTAGCACGCGACTAAGCAGGGCTGTAATGCGGGGCAGGCACTGGGAGCACAGTAGGCCTTTCAGTAGGCGCAGATGTCGATTTTTAAACGTTATAGGGGGCCCTGATGCCTCCTTGACTGTAGTGTATGCGGTAGCGCGAGTATAGAAGAGCAAGTAGGGGGTAGGGTAAAGTAAGTCCGCCATTGACGCTAGGTTCACCTAGTGAACTTGGTAGTAGTCTAACTCACGCGAGTACCTTTTGCAGTGCGGCGAGCACGTGTTGCGGAGCACTCAGGTGCGGGCAATGCCCAGTAATGGGCAATAGAGTGAGCGTAGCGTGGGGCAATTGGGCCAGTAGATAGGTGTTCACCTCCGCCGGTACGGCTACGTCGTCGGCGCACTGGATCAAGTGAGTAGGCACCGAGACGCGGGGCAAGTCGGCGCGGTGGTCGCTGAGGAAGGTCACGTAGGCCGCCTGCTGGGCAATGGCTCGGTCAGCCTGACAGAACTGGGTGGCCAACTCATGACCTAGGGCTGCGTCCTGACCTTCGCCTATGAGCAGAAAGGCCAAAGCAGTCGCCCAATGCCAGTGATTAGTACGGGTCGCCGTGAGCAGTTCGCGCAAGTCTGCTTCATCAAAGCCTCCGTAGTAGCCTGGCTGGTTGAGATGACAGGGCGAAACGGCAAGCAGGACAGCTTGCGAAAAGTAGTGGGCCGCCTCAATCGTGGCCAGCAGCGCCACCAGTGCGCCTTCCGAATGGCCGACGATGGTCACCTCTTGCAATTCCAGGGCCTCGCAGATGGCAATGACGTCCTGCGCATAGCCGTGCAGGGTGGCATACTTCTGGGGGTCATACGCGCTGGAGTCAGCCTTCCCCGTGCCGATCTGGTCAAAAAATACCAGCCGGTGGTTGGCGGCCAGCGCGGGCGCTAGATAGTGCCAGACCTGCTGGTTGCAACTGTAGCCATTGCAAAAGAGTAATGTGGAAGACCCATTTCCTATACTACGTACATTATACCGAGTTAACACCGCTGGGGATGCTGGCAAAATAGCTGCTATCATACAAGTGTGATCTGGATAAAATTTTATTTATTGCTCAATAAATGCACTATAAATGTATTAGCCCTGGTAAAAGTAATAAAAAAAGATTTGTGCTCGTCCGCTAGGCGACTAAGCGAGACAACATCAGGCTTTGCGAACGAATAGACAACCGTGGACAGGCAAGCGCACTCATGGCACCACCTCTACAGATGACGAGCTGGTATCGGGAAGTCGGTGACAGCCTGCCGATGTCGGACAGCCGTGAATGGCTATTGCCATGCGTAGTGCTCGACTAGGTGGCAGTCGCTAACCCCAGTTTTCGGCGGCCGACCAGTAGCAGTTCAAAAAACAACGAGATCGAGCACGGGCGAGCCAGTCTAACGGTAGACTGAGCGGTAGGGCTGGCCTAGGAATGCCTAGTCTGGGGGCTACTCGGACAGCGGTGGGAAGTAGACCCCGACGCGCGCTCGGGCAAGCGAAACAGCAGGCTAACTTTTGTGGTGCAGTGCTTATAGCCGGCTTAGGACCCTAACGTACCACCGGCTACTTAGGTGACTTTGGCAACAGCTCCACTACCCCCGGGTTCAGAAGCCTAGCTCTCTAGCAGCAACGAACTGCTGTTAGAAGTGAATAAGACGCTTAACTGCTACCCAAGTACCTGACACCTCACTGAGGCAGTAACAAAGAGCTTCCGAAGAGAAGCTGACCTTGCTTTCTAGCTACCCCAGAGGTCCCTTTGTCTGTTCAGAAAAGGCCCTTATATTTGTGTATAATCAAGATTTTAATTAGATTATTTCATGTTAAATTTTACTTCTGCTACCATATTCTCGCCTGAGCCCGCAGCCCTACCCCTAGCTGTTCAGCCAAAGGAGCTGTTGACTAGGCAGCAGGTACTCGCGCGTAACCATGTGCGCATTGTGGGTCACGGCAAGCCGCCGCTGTTACTGTGCAACGGCTTTGGCTATAACCAGCGCGTGTGGCAGTCCCTAGTGACGGCCCTGGCGCAAGACCACCAAGTTATTCTCTTCGACCACGTCGGTACGGGTGGGTCAGACGTAGCAGCTTATGACGCGGACAAGTACGCGCACCTAGCTGGCTATGCACAGGATATGCTGGACATTTGCCGCGTGCTGGAACTAGAGCATGCAGTGCTACTAGGCCATTCAGTAGGAGCTATGATCGCGCTGCTAGCGGCGAGCCAAACCCCAGCGTACTTTGCCAAGGTGGTATTGCTAACGCCCTCCCCCTGCTACCTCAATGACCCCGGCTACTACGGAGGCTACGAGCGAGCGGACATTGAGCAGCTACTCGCGCTGCTACAGACGGACTCTCAGGGGTGGGCTAGCCTATTTGCGAACCTATTACTAGGACCATTGGCCACGTCGGACCTCGCCGAGGAACTATACAAGTGTCTGAGCTCAACGGCCTCGTCTATGACCCAACAGTTTGCTCGGGTTACCTTCCTCTCCGACCATCGCGCCGATGTGCCGGGCCTCTCCTTGCCGACGCTGGTGGTGCAGTGTCAGGAAGACTTTATTGCCCCGGCCGAGGTGGGGGGGTACCTGCTGGCGCACCTACCTAACGCACACTTAGTGAATTTACCGACCGCTGGTCACTGCCCTCAACTAAGTGCCCCATTGGCTACGCTGGCCGCCTTGCGGCCCTTCCTGCAAGCGGCGTAGGGAGCTAGCGTGACTAGCAAATAGGTTGCTTGCGGGTATTATGGGCGCTCACCAAACTGACTTCACGGGCCCTGCTAGAGCTTACTAGGCTTTTCGGCTGGGCTCAAGAAATTAAAAAGTAGTGCGTAACGTCCTGACGCTACTCCGCTGAAATCTCCGGTATCACCGTTCGCTTAAATAGCTTCTGAGCGAGTTAATTAGCCTGCGTATCCCTTGGGGCCGATTCCTTTGTCACCTGCCAAGGTAACTATCGTTGAGCACTATCTGAGTGAGGTAAGTATTCGCTTAAGTGAGTAGTAGCTGAAGCGGAATTCTACAACAGCCACGCGCTATCAATTAACGTTATAGATGAATCCATAGCGTTAATTGATAGCGCCTCTGTTTAATATTAAGCTGCACCTAGCCAGTAAGGTGTGTCCGTTAAAATTTACTTCACACTAAACCATTTTGAAACTCCCTGTCTACATCTACTCAATTTGAATACCTTAGCGCATGGCTAGAAAGAATCGTTTTTATGGCGCTTGCTATTCCAAACTTGCTTTACAGTGTGGTTTAACTAGGTCATATCAAATAAGCAGCTGTCGTCTATAAAGCTAGCCAGGAGTGTATATAGCTCATCGTTTGGCAGGCTAGAACTAGTGCCTAGATAGTCTTTTTGGTCCGGGTTAATATAGCCAGTCAGTTGCTTAAAATCAGTTGGATTAAGCGTTCGAAACCCCATCGACCACTGGGTAAACAAGCGCTGGGTCGCCGCGCCATCTGCTAGTTTTATAATCTCGCTGTGACGAGGATCTTGCACAATACGCGCAAAAAC
>CAZZDR010000146.1:0-8956 GCA_964652535.1 uncultured Hymenobacter sp.
GACTGGCCCTGGCTGGCGGGAGTGCTGATGCTGGGCGCCGGCCTGTGGGCCTGGGGCGCCATCCAGGTGCCACCAGCCTACGATGAAGTGTTTTCGGCGGTATACTGCGCGGGCAATGAGTCGCTACTGGCCACCTGGAGCTACTACATGCTGCCCAATAACCACGTGCTATTCAATCTGTTGAACGGCGGTTTGTTCGGCTGACTGCACCGCTTACCGTGGTTGGTGCCCACCGGTCGGTTACTGTCGGGCCTGGCCTACGTAGGCACGCTGGCGGTGGTATACCGGCTAGTAGCAGGCCTCACGGGTCGGCGCTGGATGGGGGCGTTGCTAGCGCTGCTGGCGGGCCTACGGTTTTCGTTGTGGGGCTTCGGGTTTCAGGCGCGGGGCTATGCTCTATACGCACTGCTGCATTGGGTGGCGGTGGGCACGCTACTGGCCCACTGGCGGCAGCCCCGCCAACTCAAGTGGCTGGTTGGTAATATGCTGGCCGTGGCCGCGGGCTACGCGGTGGTGCCCACGTTCTTGTTTTATCACGCCGCGCAGCTACTGGCGGGCGCCGTGGTGCAGCTGCAGCGGCGGCGCTTCGAAGGCCAATTTTGGCGCTATCAGGTGGGAGCGGGCGCGCTGGCGGGCGCGTTCTACCTGCCCATCATGGGCTTTTCGGGCTTGGCTTCACTAGCAGCTAATCCTTACGTGCGGCCTTTCAAGGCACGCTAGTAGCATTTATTAGCAAAGCCTGGCCCGACATCAAAAGCTACGCCCCGTACGCATTCGGTGAAATCGGGCTGGGTCCCTGTCCGGCCTACGTGCTCATGCTGCTGCCGCTGGCGCTGCTGGCGCATCGCCGCTACTGGCAGCTGGGGCTGCTGTATGGGGCCTGGCTGCTAGCATTGGTAGGCGGCACGCTGGGGCTACGGCACGTTATTTTTCACCACAACTTATTGGCTCTCTTTAGCCTGGCGGTAGTACTGGCGCCCCTCACGGTGGGCGCGTGGCTAAGTCGGTGGCGGCCTTGGGCTGGGCTGGCCGGTACTTTAGTGGTACTCGGGGGGGTAGGGCTGGGCTTCGTGCGCCACAACCCGGTACGCGAGCCGCTGGCCCTATACTATTACGACCTGCCAGCGGGCTTCGAGGCCGCGCAGCAGCGGCTGGCCCGGCTGCCCGGTGGGGCGGCTTCTGTAGCGTTTTCTGAGGAAAGCTTCTACCCGTATTTTCTGTATCGGCGGGCGGGCCAGTTGGCTCCGCACCCAGCGAGGCGCCCGGCCCCGGCCGCCAGCTACTTCCTCAGGGCTCCCAACGATGCGCTGCCGCCCGCGCTAGCCGGCCGCTACCAGCCGGTAGACACTGTGGGCACCTACCGGCTGTGGCGGCGCTAGCCTTGTGCGCGGCCAGCGCAGCAAAGCTTTTAAAGTCGGCCTGCCTCGGCGGGCTGCTGGCTAGGGGCAGGCCGGTCGGCCGGCTGAAAGGAGCGCTCGCGGGGCCGGCCGGCTTCGGCCGGATGAGCGCCTGGTGCTGCCTTGGCTAAGCTGGTAGTAGGCCCGGCCACGGAGTCGTCACAGGCGAAGTCTTCGTGGTAGAAAAGAGAGTCGTGCAGGGCAAGTTGGCCAAACAAATAGAGCATGGTGGGACAGATAAGGAGGACAGCAATATATATAAAGACGCGCTAGTGTGCCACTTATTGCAGCTGTTCGCCAAAAATATTCCATTCACTACCCAGCCAGGTAAGCTAAAATCCTGCCAGCTAACTCCTAAAGCGCTGTCGTGCCCCGCGTGGTTAGCTGGGCTCGGCAGTAGGGGGAGGGCGCTGGCTACGTCAGTTTGTCGTCCGTAAAGTGCTCTTGGTGCGGGGGCTGCGCAAATTTCTCCGCATTGAACGCCGCCGAACCGCCGCGCGGAATAGAGAGCGATTGCCACGCCTCGCCCCGCATCAATTTGCCCATGAGCACGAGTTGGCCCACGTGGTAGGGGTAGTGCGCCAGTTGCCGGTTGATGGCTTCCAGCACCGTGTGTCCCTGGTGGCGGATATAAATGGTGCGGCCCAGGTCGGCTGCCGTGAGGCCATCGAGCGCCCGAAATAGGCACTGCCAGCCGGCTTCCCAGTGGGCCAGCACAGCGGCGCGGGTGGCCAGGTCGTTGTCAAATTCGGCCTCGCGGGCGCGCCAGGGCTTTTCGCCGTCGGTGGTGAGAAAGTCAGTCCACCGCGACAACATATTGCCCCACAAGTGCTTCACAATAGTGGCCAGGCTGTTGCTGGCCGCATTGGGCTGCCAAAATAGCTGCTCATCCGAGACTTGTGCAAAGGTCTGGTCGCCGAGCAGCTTATAGTAGGCAAACTGCTTGCGGGCGCTGGAAAGAAAGTCGCTGGCGGGCATAGGGGTAGGGGCGGTTGGCTGAGCACTAAAAGTAAGTGAGCAGTCCGCGCGTCTTGTTTATTCTTGCGTACCGCAAGCAGGTTTTTTGCTCCGTTTGTTAGCTCTCTATGGCCACGACTCCCATCCCGAAGAAGCTGCTGGCGCGCCAGCACGAAATCACCGCCGACTTTCAGCGCCTGGTAGCCGCGCATGTGGCCGACATTGCGGCGGGCCGCGCCACTGAGATGCTCGAAATCCGTGATTTTGCCAGCCAACTCTGCATCCATCCCACGCACCTCAGCAACACGCTGAAGCTGGTGACTGGCCAGCCGCCATGCTTCTTTTTTGAGGCCGAGATACTGGCTGTGGCGCAGGGTCTGCTGCGCGATACCACCCGCCCGGTGGCCGACATTGCAGCCAGCCTTACCTACGACCCCTCCAACTTCACCAAGTTTTTCAAGCGCTTCGCGGGTACTACTCCTAAGCAGTACCGCGAGCAGGTGTGGGCTGCGCGGCGTGCCTCAATCGCGGAAATAGTCACCATTTAAACATGGCTACTCACCATAGCTGGTGCAGTAGGGGGTAGGACCTTTGTCCTGTTCATTCACCTCAAAAGCTCCCCCATGAGTACTTCCAAAATCGCCCTCGTTACCGGCGGCAGCCGCGGCCTGGGCAAAAACATGGCCCTTAACCTGGCCAAAAAAGGCATTAATGTTCTCTTGACCTACCACAGCCAGCAGGCTGAGGCCGAAAACGTAGTAGCCGAGATTACGGCGCTAGGCCAGCAGGCCGTAGCCCTGCAACTCGATGCTTCAGACATTAAAACGTTCGTTGGTTTTTTTGACCGGGTGCAGAATGCCCTGCGTGACACTTTCAACACCGACCGGTTTGATTTTCTTGTCAATAACGCCGGCACGGGCCTGTACGCGCCCTTTGCCGAAACCACGGAAGAGCAGTTTGACCAGGCGCTGAATATCCACTTCAAAGGGCCATTTTTTCTGACGCAACAGGCGCTGCCGTTGCTCAACGATGGCGGCGGCATCATCAACATTTCGTCGGGCCTGACGCGTATCATCTACCCTGGCTCTTCGACCTACGCCAGCATAAAAACTGCCATGGAAACGCTCACCAAGTACCAGGCTAAGGAGCTAAGCAGCCGGCGCATTCGGGTGAATATTGTGGCGCCCGGCGCCATCGAGACTGATTTTGGCGGCGGCCGCACCCGCGACAACAAGGAGATTAACGCCCACATCGCCAGCCTCACGGCGCTGGGCCGCGTGGGCCTGCCCGACGATGTTGGCCCTGTGGTGGCGTTTCTCTGCACCGAAGAAGCTCGCTGGATTGACGCCCAGCGCATCGAGGTATCGGGCGGGCAGGCTATCTAACGCTTTGCCGTACGTACCTAAAAAAGCCTTTCTGCCACACGGCAGAAAGGCTTTTTTTTAATTCGAAATCATACTAAAACCGGAACAGCGGCCGCGCCGGGTTCCAGATGCCCCACGGAATCATGAGCAGCACCAGCAGCAAGGCGATGCTAAAGTAGATAAGGGCTTTCTTGTGCTTGAGTGTGTCGCTGGACGCTTTTTTGAGGGCGATGCGGCCTACCTGAGCCAGCGCGGCGGCGAGTATCATTACGACTACGTGCTCCATGCCGAAAAAGCGTTTGGTGGGGTCGTGCATGGCGCCGGGTTGCTTCATGGCGTTCAGGCCCCAGGGGCTTAGGCCAAAGTAAAGGCCTAGGCCCACAATAACTTGCAGCCACATGAAGCCCGAAAAAGCGGCGCTAATGCCGTTGTCGCCTTTGGTGAACGGCCGGCGGCCCGACCAGCCTGCGTAGGCCCGAAAAACGGCGAGTACCCCCGCGCCCAGCACAAACCACCGCAGCCACGAATGAAGAAAAAGAAGTACCTGATACATGCTTGAAAACAAAAGAGCCGGGCAGCCCGGCCGGTGAAAAACTGCCGCGAAGCTACGGGCCGCTGCCGGTACCTAAGAAAACTCGCCTGGTTCGGGCCTGGGCGCGGGCGCCCCGCCACGCGCGGCTTTGGCCCGTTGCTCGTCGCGGATGGCTACGGCCAGCGCAATGAAAATGGAGAAGAACGGCAGCACCAGCCCCAGCAAAAACCACTTGCGCCGTGAGTGCCCGTGCGAATAGGCGATGTACATCGTGACCGAAGCCAGCAGCATATCCAGCAGCAGCAGAAACAGCGCCCCGAAAAAGTAGGTAGCAAACATAAATTACCGGGCCTTACCCCGCTTCACCAGGTAGGCATAGAGCACTTTATCAAAAGGCTCGCGCACATCCACGGGTACAAAATCAATCTTGAGCTGGCCGCAGCGCAGCGCCAAGTCTTCCTCAAACTGCCGCATGGCCGCCCGGTACTGCTCGCGCACCTGCGCCGGCTGCAGCCGAATTTCCTGGCCCGTCTCCACATCTTCAAAAATGTAGGGCCGGTCCTGAAAGTCAAAATTACGCTCCGTGGCCCGGTCCAGCACGTGAAACACCAGTACCTCGTGGTGCTGGTGGCGCAGGTGCTGCAAGGCTGCCAGTGCCGCTTCCTGCTCGGCCGCGCCGCGCCCCAGCATGTCGCTGAACAAGACCACGAGCGAGCGCTTCGGAATTTGCTGCGCTATGGCGTGCAGCACGCCAGCCACGTCGGTGTGGGCCGTGGCAGCGCGGCGAGTAGGGGCAGGCTGCTCAAGTAGCTGCTGCATAGCTAGTAGCAGCGTGTGGCGGTGCGACGAAGTAGAGCGCACCGGCGTTTGCAGCTCTACGTGCTCGGCAAAGGTGACAAGGCCTACCGCATCGCGCTGCCGTTGCAGCAGCGTGGTGAGGGCCGCCGCCGCCAGCACCGCAAACTTCAATTTGTCGTGGCCCGGCGAGGGGTAGTACATGCTTGGGCTCACGTCGAGCAGCAAGTGGGCGCGCAGGTTGGTTTCTTCCTCGTAGCGCTTCACAAAGAGCTTGTCGGTGCGGGCAAACACCTTCCAATCAATATGCCGGGTGCTCTCGCCGGGGTTGTAGAGGCGGTGCTCGCTAAACTCGACCGAAAAACCGTGGTAGGGCGACTGGTGCAGGCCCGTAATAAAGCCATCGACCAGCTGCCGGGCCAGTAGCTCTAGGTTTTCAAACGAGCGGATAGCAGCCAAGTCGAGCGCGGGTGCAGCCATAAGCAGAGGGTAGGAAATACCGGGATTAGGTTATTAACCAATGAACTACCTAAAAATAAGGTAGTGGTTAGTGGCGTGGCACCCAGTCCGGAAATCGGGCAGTAGGTGAAATAATCTTACGTGCTGATAAACAAGCTGCCCGCCAGTCGAGTTTCGCCGGGGCAAAAGCCGAATTTCAGGAAGCCTTATTCCGGCTTTATCTTTGCTTAGCCGCTGTAAGTTTAGGTGTTTAAAAATTAATAGTTCATTTATTTTCCCCCTCTCAACACGTGGAAGACCGGTACTCCAAGGACCAAGAAGAAATCTATTCGCACCGCATGAAAGCGGGTAAGCGCACGTATTTCTTCGATGTGAAGGCCACTCGTGGCCAAGATTATTACCTCACCATCACAGAAAGCAAGCGCCGCCCCGGTGCCGACCCCGACGGCCCCGCCAGCTACGAAAAGCACAAGATCTTTCTTTATAAAGAAGACTTCAACAAGTTTATCGACGCCCTGCACGATGCCGTGGATTTTGTGCGCGAAGAGCTGCTGACCGAAGAAGAGGTAGCCGAACTCGACCGCCCCCGCCCCGCCTTCGATGGGGAGCAGCCTCGCATCGACGGTAGCCCCGCCAGCAGCCGCCCCGCCACCGATGCTGCCCCCGACCTGGGCGAAAGCACCTACTAAGTACACGAACAAGCAACGAGAGGGGGAGAATTCATAGTAGCGCGCCGCTGTTCCGCACCAGGAGCAGCGGCGCTTTGCGTGGGGGGTAGGCCCCACCACCGTCCCTACCCCTACCTTTGTGGCCGAATTATGCGAACTCATAATTCATCACTCATAATTCACAACCCTACCAAATGGGCCTCCGCTGCGGTATTGTCGGCCTGCCGAATGTCGGCAAATCCACTCTTTTCAACGCGTTATCTAACGCCAAGGCCGAATCGGCCAATTATCCCTTCTGCACCATTGAGCCCAACGTAGGCGTCATTACCGTGCCCGACGAACGCCTCCAGATTCTGGAAGGTCTCGTGAACCCCAAGCGCGTGCTGCCTACCATTATCGAGTTTGTCGACATTGCTGGCCTCGTAAAAGGTGCCAGCAAAGGCGAGGGCCTGGGCAATAAATTCCTGGCTAACATCCGGGAGGTAGACGCCATCATTCACGTGGTGCGCTGCTTCGACGACCCCAACATCGTGCACGTGGCCGGCGGCGTCGACCCCGTGTTTGACAAAGACGTGATTGATACCGAACTGCAACTCAAAGACCTGGAGAGCATTGACAAGAAGCTCGTCAAGAGTGAACGCAGCGCCAAGGCCGGCGACGCCGTGGCCAAAAAGGAAGTAGCGGGCCTCCAGAAGTTCAAGCAGGCCCTCGAAGCTGGCGAAAACGCCCGCGCCGTAGCCGCTACTGAGGATGACCTCGAAGCTGTGGCCGACTTGCAGCTGCTCACTATCAAGCCCGTCATCTACGTGGCCAACGTGGACGAGGCTAGCATCGCCACCGACGGCAACAAGCACGTGGCCGCCTTGCGCGAGCACGTGAAAAGCGAGGGCGCCCAAGTGGTGCTGGTATCGGCGGCCATCGAGTCGCAGATTGCCGAGATGGAAGACCCCGAAGAGAAGGCGATGTTCCTGGGCGAATATGGCCTCACCGAGTCGGGTCTGAACAAGCTCATCCGCGCCAGCTACGAGCTGCTGAACCTCATCACCTACTTCACGGCTGGCGTGCAGGAGGTGCGCGCCTGGACGGTGCACCGCGGCGACAAGGCGCCCGCCGCCGCCGGCGTCATCCACTCCGACTTCGAGAAAGGCTTTATTCGCGCCGAGGTTATTAAGCTAGCTGATTACCAAGAGTATAAAACTGAGGTTAAAATTAAAGAAGCTGGCAAAATGGCCGTGGAAGGCAAAGACTACGTGGTACAGGATGGCGACATAATGCACTTCCGGTTTAACGTGTAAAGCGTAGCACCGCTAGCTATTTCGTGTGCTGCACCAGGTGAAGCATCTTTCTCGCACCAGCCAAGATAGTAATCTCAAGCGGCGCGGTAGAGATGCTTCCCTGCGTTCAGAGGACAAAAACTAAGCGGCGCGCACTGTTGTAGCCCGCGCCCCCAACGTATCTTTGCCCCCTGCCTAAACCTATCCCTACCCCCCTCTTTTTATGAAGTTCATTGTTTCGTCCTCGGCCCTGCTCAAGCAGCTCCAGAGCATCAACGGCGTGGTCACGAACAACCCCGTGGTGCCCATCCTGGAGAACTTCCTGTTTGAGATTGAGCCCGGCAAGCTCACCATCACCGCCTCCGACCTGGAGACGAGCATGATGACCGAGCTGCCCATCGAAGCACAAGAGTCGGGACGCATTGCGGCCCCGGCCCGCATCTTGCTCGATACGCTCAAGAACCTGCCCGACCAGCCCGTGACGTTCACGCTGGACGAGGAAACTTACACCATTGAAATCAGCTCGGCCAATGGGCGCTACAAGCTGGCTGGCGAAAACGCCGCCGACTTCCCCCGCGTGCCAGTGGTGAAGGGTTCGAGCCCAGTTGAGATTCCTTCGTCGTCGTTGGCGCGGGCCATCAACAAAACGATTTTTGCGGTGAGCACCGACGAGCTGCGGCCCGCCATGACTGGCATCCTGGTGCAGCTGGCCGACTCGCAAATCACCTTCGTGGCTACCGACGGCCACCGCCTGCTGCGCTACCGCCGCCAGGATGTGGGCGCCGGCCAAACCGCCAACCTCATCATTCCGCGCAAAGCGTTCAACCTGCTGAAAAGCTCGCTGCCGAGCGAGGCGGCGCCGGTGCGCATCGAGTTCAACCAGAGCAATGCGTTTTTCTCGTTCAACCAGATGCGGTTGGTATGCCGCCTTATCGACGAGCGCTACCCCGACTACGAGAACGTAATTCCGGTGAGTAACCCCAACAAGCTGACTATCAACCGCGGCGAGCTGCTGAACTCGGTGCGCCGCATCAGCATCTACTCCAACAAGACAACCCACCAGGTGCGTCTGCGCCTCACGGGCTCCGAGCTGGTGATTTCGGCCGAAGACCTTGACTTCAGCAACGAAGCTAAGGAAACGCTGGCTTGCCAGTACGACGGTGAGGACATGGAAATTGGCTTCAACGCCCGCTTTCTGCAGGAAATGCTTTCCAACATCGACTCCGACGAAATCACGCTGGAGCTGAGCACGCCCAACCGCGCTGGCCTGCTGATGCCCGCCCAAGCCGATGAAAACGAAAGCATCCTAATGCTGGTAATGCCAGTGATGCTCAACAACTACGTGTAACGAATAACCAGTTACGAAAAGACGGCTGTCGTTGCGAGTGTAGCGAAGCAATCGCCCCAGAACGAGCCGTATGGGTATTGTTCTGGGGCGATTGCTTCGCAGGCTCGCAACGGCAGACGACGTTTATAACCCGAGTGCCTCTTTATGAAAAAATCAGAAATT
>CAZZDR010000147.1:0-4692 GCA_964652535.1 uncultured Hymenobacter sp.
ACGCAGTACGTGCAGCTGGCCCGCTACGGCCTGGGCTACGCCTACTACAATACCAAGCAGTATACCAAGGCCCAGCCGCAGTTCCAGGCTTACTTGAGCGACCCGGCCGCTAAGCCTTCGGACCCAAACTACTACGACACCACCCTGCGCTTGGCCGATACCTACTACGTGGCCAAAAGCTACCAGCAGGCGCTCGACCTCTACGACAAAGTAATTCAGGCCAACGCCACCGACAAGGACTACGCCTACTATCAAAAGGGCGTGACGCTGGGCCTGCTGGGCCGCCAGGATGAGGCCAACCAAACACTGGCCGCCCTGCTCCAAAGCAACCCCAACTCGCGCTACGCCGAGCAGGCCGTGTTTCAGCAGGCGCAGCTGGCGTTCCAGGCCGGCAACTACGGCCCCGCGGCCGAGGGCTTTACCCGCCTCATCCAGAACCGGCCCACGTCGAGCCTGCTGCCCGACGCCTACCAGCGCCGCGGCGTGGCCTACGCCAACCTGGAGCAGCAGGACAAAGCAGTGCTCGACTTTCAGAAAGTGCTGGCCGACTACCCGCGTAGCACGGCCGCCCAGCAGGCGCTTTACAGCTTGCAGGAAAGCCTGGCCGCGCTGGGCCGCAACGAGGAATTTGACCAGGCGCTGGCCGGCTTCAAAGCCCAAAACCCGAACAACAAAGCCACCGAGAGCGTCGAGTTTGAGGCGGCCAAGTCGCTGTATTTGGCTGAGAAATACGCCCAGGCGCTGCCCCGCGTACAGGCCTATTTGCAGCAGTACCCCGATAATGCCCTGGCCCCGGACGCCCGCTTTATCCTGGCCGATTCGTACCTGCGCACCGGCGACAAAGCCAAATCCCTACCCCTGCTCAAAGCCGTAGTGGCCGAGAACAAAAGCGAGTTTGTGAACCGCGCCGTGGGCCGGGTGGCCGACCTAGAGCTGGAAAATAAGAACTACCCCGAGGCCACCAAGTACTACGACCGCCTGCGCCAAGCTTCCAGCAACCGCCGCGAAGTGGCTACCGCCACACTGGGCCTGCTGCGCGCCTACTACGACGGCGGCGACTATGCCAAGGCCCGCACCACGGCCACCGACCTAAGCACCCTGGCTGGCGCCACCGCCAACGCCACCAACACCGCGCTGCTCTACCAGGGCAAGGCCGATTTTCAGCTCGGCAACCTCGACCAAGCGGCTACCGAGCTGGCCGCCACCGTGGCCGCTGCCCCCAGCGACGTGAACGGCGCCGAGGCCCAGTACACGCTGGCCCAGGTGCTGTTCAAGCAGCAGAAATACGACGAGGCCCTCGCCGAAGCCTTCAAGGTGAACTCCAACTACAGCGCCTACGAGCTGTGGCAGGGCCGGGCCTTCTTGCTGCTCGCCGACGTGTACACGGCTCAGCGCGACATCTTCCAGGCGCGGGCTACGCTGAACTCGGTTATTGACAATAAATTTCCGGTGGCTGAAGTAGTAGAGGGCGCCCGCCAGCGCCTCAAGGCCCTGCCCGCCAGCGACGACGCCCCGGCTCCCGCCGCCGAAACGCCCAAGCCTACCCCCCCTAAGCCCGCCAAAACTGCCCCGGCCACGCCCGCCAAAACGGCGCCTGCCAAGGCCCCGGCTGCCGCGCCGGCCCCTGCCAAAACCCCGGTTCGAAAACCCGCTAAGTAACTGGTTGAAGAAGCAACGCCGCCAGTCGTGGCGAGCCTGCAAAGCAACCCCTTCCTACCGTTCGCATCAAGAGAGTAGTAGCTCAGCGACCAGGAAAGCGTGCTTCGCAAGCTCGCCACGACAGACCAGTATTAGACTCATGTTCTTAGCAGCCTGCTGACATAAAATTGATTTAATGAAACGTTTAGGAGTACTATCATCAAGCTTTGCTGCCACCACTGGGCGGCCTCTGCTGCTGGCCGCCGGCCTGAGTGGCGCGCTGGCGCTGGGTGCGCAGGCGCAGGGCCAACCCGGCCGGGGCAAGGCGCGCGGTACCATCCAGGATGCCGAGATTGAGATTGTGAAGGACCGGGTAAATACCCTGCCCGAGGCCACGCGCAACTTCGAGAAAATCAGGCTAGCCCCGCCGCCCAAGCCCACCCGACCGGTCACGTATACCTACCCCGATTTCCGGCTGCCCGTTACGCGCCTCAGCCCGTCGGTGCAGGTGCTCACCGTGGCGCAGGAAGAGTTGGACCCGCTCACCGGCAACTACCTCAAACTGGGGCTTGGTAACTACGGCAGCGTGTACGGCCGCGCCCACCTGCACTCGGTGCGCAACGAGCAGTATAGTTACGGCCTCGACGTGCGGCACAATAGCTCGGCCACCGGCCCCGTCGACGGTAAGAACTCGGGCGCTAGCCAAACCAGCGCTGCCCTCACCGGCGAGTATTACTTGGGTGCCACCGCTCTGGGGGCCAGCCTCGACTACGCCCACGACCGTTACAATTTCTACGGTTACGACCGCAGCCGCCTCACGGCCACGCCCGAAAGCGACGCCCTCAAGCAGACCTTCAACCGCTTCGGCGTGCGGGCCTACGCCCGCAACCGCGCCCCCGATGCCACCTTGACCTACGAGGTGGGGGTAGGCTACCAGCGCTTTGGCGACTACTTCGGGGTGAGCGAAAATAACCTATTGCTCGATGCCAAGGCCGGCTACGCGCTGGGCGAAACCAGCCGCATTACGGTCGATGCGCAGGGCTCGTTTATCTCGGACAAGCAGCCAGCTAGCCCGAACGGCCAGCTCGGCGACTTCACCCGCACTCGCAATTTCTTCCAGGCCACACCGGCCTACGTGCTGACCGGCAAAACCGGCCTCACCCTGACGTTGGGTGCCACGCTGGGCTATTCGAGCGATGTGCTGGGTGGCTCGGGCAAGGGCGCCATCAACCCGGCGGTGCGGCTGGGCTACGCCGTGGTTCCCGAGAAATTTGTGGTGTATGGTGGCCTCGGTGGTGCCATTCAACGCGTGACACGCTACAGCCTTAGCCAGGAAAACCCCTGGCTGGCCCCCGGCCAAACGGTGCTCGACACCCATGCTGGCCCCACCCTATACGGTGGCTTTACCTCGACGCCGGTGAGCGGGCTGGAGCTGGCCGCCCGCGCCACCTTCGGCCGGGCGCGCAATTTGTACTTCTACCGCAATGCGGTGGCTGACACCAGCAAGTTTGACCTGGCGTACGACAGCACTACCATCAACGTGGTGAACGTGCACGCCGAGGCGCTCTACAGTGCGTCGGAAAAAGTGCGAGTGGGCTTCAAAGCCGACTACAACCACTACGGCGTCAAGTCATTGGCGCAGGCCTACGGCCGGCCGGCCTTCCTGGGTACGCTCTACGGCACGTACAACGTGTTTGACAAGCTGCTCCTGGGGGCCAATTTCTATTATTACTCGGCCAACTATGGGGTAGGGTATGCGTCGGGCCTGACGCTGCCAGTGCCGGCCCCGCGCACTGCCGTCGACCGCCAAACCAACGCTGTAGTGGACCTGAGTTTGCGCGCCGACTACCGCATTACCCCAAAATTCAGCATCTTTGCAATGGGGAACAACCTCACCAACCGCCATTATCAGCGCTACCTGAACTACCAAAGCCAGGGCATCAACGTAATTGGGGGCCTGACTTACTCGTTTTAAAATAGGAGTTAGGTAGGATAAAACAGGAGTTTAGCACCTAGCTGCCAAGTAGGTAGCCAGACCTAGTGCTCCTGGCTTTATCTTTCGACTTTTACCGCTGCCTACGTTATTCTTATCTCACCGCCATGAACCTCTCTGACCACCTGCGTCCTTTGCTCCGCGACCACGACTGCGTGATAATTCCGGACTTTGGGGGCCTAGTGGCGGCTTATGTGCCGGCCAAGGTGCAGCCGGGGGGTAGGCATTTGCTGAGCCCGCCAACCCGTGAGGTGGCCTTCAACCAAGCCCTGACGCGCAACGACGGCTTGCTCGTGGATGCCCTGTGTCAGCACCTGGGTTTGCCGGCCGCCGAGGCCCGCGAGGCGCTGCGCCAGGCCGTGGCCGCGCTCTACCGCGACTTGCAGGCCCAGCAGCGCACCGAGTTGCCGGGCATTGGCGTGTTTCGCCAGGTGGCCGGCCGGGGGCTGCAATTTGACTATACCGGGGCCACTGACCTACTGCCCGCCGTCTTTGGCCTGCCCGAGCTGCAGGTGCAGCCTGTGTCGGTGACCGATGCCCGCTTGGCCCGCGAGCAGCAGGCGCAGCTGGTGCCGCGCTTGCGCTCGGCGGGGCGGGGCCTGCGGCTGCGGCGCGTAGTGCCCGGCGCGGCCATTGGCCTGCTGGCCGGCCTGGCGGTGGCGGGGCTCTACTTGTTTAACCTGCACCCCACGGTGCTGCCTGCTGCCTGGCAAAACCACCTGCCCCGCTGGGAGCAAGGTATGAGCCCCGCCACCCCGCAGCAGGCCGCCCTGGCTCAGCCTAGCTTCACCACAGTAGTGCCTACCCTCCCGGCCGCAACTAGTAGCGCTAGTGAGCCCGTGGCCGAGTTAGTGGTACCAACCACTATCCCAGTAATCGCCCCCACGAAAGCTGTCGTGCCACTGGCTGTAGTAGCTCGCCCCAAGGCATTGCCGGTAGTCACTGCCAGTGCACCCGCTGACCTAGTTGCTATAGCGCCAGCATCGGTAACACTATCCGCGGCTCCGGCGCAAACGGCGCTACCTCAGACGGTGACTCCTCCAGCAGCAACGGTAACTCAG
>CAZZDR010000147.1:4792-8888 GCA_964652535.1 uncultured Hymenobacter sp.
GGCGCAAACGGCGCTACCTCAGACGGTGACTCCTCCAGCAGCAACGGTAACTCAGCCGGCGTCGGCGCTTAGTCCTTTTGCCGCGCAGCCACGCACCAAGGCGCGCAAGCTGCCACCGGCGGCGGCTGTTGCCATTGGCAGCGAAAGCAATATTGCGCGGCCCGTGCCCATAGCCCTGCGCAAGGCCAACTCGCCCGCGTTGGTTACGACATCCTACGCCGCAGCTCGCACTGCCACGCCGCCGCCCGATAATCTGCCCGTGCCTACTGCCGCGCCCGCTCGCTCGGCAGCGGTAACGCCGGCTGCTAAAGGCGCAGCTCGCAAGGCCGCTGTTCCTGCCAACGTAGCGGCGCGCACCGCCCGGCCCGTAGCCATCAAAGCCAAGCCGCTAGCGCCGCTGGCCGCCCAAGCCAAAACGAAAGCTTTAGTGCCCACTGCACCTGCTTCGGCAGCCACAATTAATACGCGCACTGGTCGTTATTACCTGGTGGTGGCAGCTTACTCCTCCTTGGCGCGCGCCGAGCAGGGCCGCCGTAACTTGGCTCACGCCGGCCACGCCAACGCCAAGGTTATCTTGCCGTATCCGGGCACCCGGCACTACCGCTTGTCGGCGGCCGACTTCGGCGACCGTCCCACGGCCCAGATGGCAGCCAATCAGCTACGCCGCAACCCGCACATGGATAAGGGGTTGTCAGTGTTTTCGTATTAATCGCTGCCTACCGCCTACCCCCGCTGGCAGGGGTGCTACTCTTTCGCTTATCTCGTCCTCCTTCTCCCGCTGAATGTCCGTTTTCCTGCTGCAAGCCGGCGCCGCCGTCACGACGGTCGCCACTGACACTGCCGCCGCCCACGCCAACGCGCTGGCCAACGCTACGCCTGGCCTTTCGCTCATCGACCTGATTCTGAAGGGCGGCTGGATAATGCTCCCTATCTTTCTGCTGCTCATCGTTTCGATTTACATCATCGCCGAGCGCTACCTCACTATTCGCAGTGCGGGTGGCAACCCCGAGAGCTTTATGGCTGGCATCCGGGCGCTTATGGTGAAGGGCGATTTGCAGGGCGCCAAGCTCTACTGCGCCCAAAACCCCTCACCGCTGGCCCGCATGGTCGAAAAAGGCCTACGCCGCATCGGCCTGCCCATAACCGAAATCGAAGCCAGCGTCGAGAACGTAGGCAAGATTGAGATTGCTCGCCTTGAAAAGAACATCAGCATCCTGGGCATCATTGCCGGCATCGCGCCGATGCTAGGCTTCGTGGGTACCATCATCGGTGTTATTAAAATTTTCTACGCTATTAGCAGCAGCGGTGAGTTTGGCATCACTCAGATTGCCGGCGGCCTTTATACCAAGATGGTGACTTCGGCGGCAGGCCTCATCGTGGGCATTATCGCCCACATCGGCTACCATTGGCTCAGCATTTTGGTCGAGCGTATGGTGTTTCGCATGGAAAACTCGGCCATCGAGTTCATGGATATCCTGCAGGATAATTAAGTTTTTTAAGCTGTTAGCCAATAGCTGTTAGCTGTTAGCTTTCCCGAAAGGAGAGTAGTAAACAGCAGCAAGCTATCAGTTAATAGCTGTCAGCCAACAGCTCAAAACCTTGAATCTTTCCCGCCGCCGCCACGCCACTTCGCACGTCGAGACCAGCTCGATGAACGACATCATGTTTTTCCTGATGCTGTTCTTCCTGATTGTTTCTACCATGGTGAACCCTAACGTTATCAAGCTCTTGCTACCCAATGCCAAGAGCAGTAAACAGGTGATGAAGCAGCCCATCACGGTGAGCATCAATGCGGCGGGCGAGTATTTTGTGAACAAGAAGCCCGTGACAGCCATCACGCTTGAGCCCGAGCTACGCGCCCTCATCGCCCCCGGCCAGCCTGCTGAGGCCCAGCCCACGGTTGTGCTACGCGTCGATTCGGGCCTGAACGTGCAAAAGCTGGTAGACGTGCTCGAAATAGGCAACCGCCTCAAAATGAAGATGGTGATGGCCACTCAATCGCAGCAGGCAGCCGGTAAATAAGGTTGTAGAGCAAGCTTGAGCTTGCCAGTAACCGTAAAATAAGGAGTTTTTGCCAGAAAGGCAGCCCAGGCTGGTAAGGGCTATTTGCCGGCAAGCTAAAGCTTACCCTACAGTTCAATGGCCCTCGACTATCCTGAAGAGCACCGGCGCGAAGCCCTGGGCATCACGGCTGCCGTGGTGGTATTGCTGGCGCTCGTGTGCTTTTTCCTGAAGTTTAGCGGCCCCAATCCGCCCCTAACCGCCCTGGGCGGCGATGGGGTAGAACTCAACTACGGCCTCGATGAGGCTGGCTCGGGCGACATCCAGACCACAGCCACTGCCAATGCCTCGCAAAACCGGGAGGATTCGCGCCCGCCCGCGGCCACCCAGCCGCAGCCCGCGCCCCAGCCCGCTCAGCCGCGCACCGAGCATACCCCCGCGCCGCAGCCGCAAGCCCAGGAAAAAGTGATCACCAGCGACGCCGAAGATGCCGGCGCCACGGCTCCGCCCGTCGAAAAGCCCACTACCAAAGCAGTGGAGCCGGTACGCGAAACGCCTACCCCCCCCAAGCCCCGCGAACAGCCCCGCACCCTCTACACGCCCAAGGGTAGCGCCAGCGGCGTGGCTGGTGGCAATGGCACCAACGGTACGAGCAGCGCGCCCACCGGCAATAGCAACGGTGACCGCCCCGGCACCGTGGGTGACCAGGGCGACCCCCGCGGCTCGCTAAATGCTAAAGCGCTCTACGGCGAGCCTGGCAGTGGCGGCAGCGGCTCGCGCCCCGGCAGCGGCGGTGGGGGCGGCCTCGAAATGAGCGGCTGGCGCTTCGACAACACGCCCGTGGTAGAAGCCGTGGACGATAACCCCGGTGTGGTGCGCTTCAAAATCAAGATTAACGACGACGGAGAAGTAGAGTCGGTGGCTAAAGTCTCGGGCAACGTATCGCCGGCACAGGAGCGGCTTTGCCGCGACAAGCTGCAAAACGCCAACTTCGTTAAAACCAACGCCGGCGCGGGTGGCGCTACTGGCTTTTATACCTTCCGCTTCACGGTTAAGTAGCGTCAAGTATCAGCTACCAATCATCATTTAATAAGTATCAAGTAGAAATAGTCGGTGGTGTCAAGTAAAAGCTTGCTTAGCTGCTAACTGATAATTGCTGACTGCTAATTGAAAATGGATTACCAAGAAACCCTAGCCTGGCTCTACGCACAACTACCCATGTACCAGCGGGTAGGAGCGGCGGGCTTCAAGAAGGGCTTGGGCAACACTGAGGCGCTGGCCGCAGCCCTGGGCCACCCCGAAACCAAGTTCAAAAGCGTGCACGTGGCGGGCACCAACGGTAAGGGCTCGAGCTCGCACCTGCTGGCAGCGGTACTGCAGAGTGCTGGCTACAAGGTGGGCCTCTATACTTCGCCGCACCTGCGCGAATTCACCGAGCGCATTCGAGTGAATGGGCAGGAGCTAGCCCCGGACTATCTGGTAAACTGGGTGGCAGCGCACCGCGACCTGTTTGCCAGCATCGAGCCTTCCTTTTTCGAGATGTGCGTGGCGCTGGCCTTCGACTACTTTGCCGCCGAGCAAGTCGATGTGGCAGTCGTTGAAGTAGGCCTGGGCGGCCGGCTCGATTCGACCAACATCATTACGCCGCTCGTGTCGCTGATTACCAACATCAGCTACGACCACCAGGCCATGCTGGGCAATACGCTGCCCGAAATCGCGGGCGAGAAAGCGGGCATCATCAAGCCCGGCCGACCAGTCGTCATCAGCCAGCGCCAGGCCGAGGTAGCCGAGGTTTTCGGGCGCAAAGCAGCCCAGGAAAGCAGCCCGCTGGTCTTTGCCGATGCGCGCTACACCGCCCAGCCCGCCAGCTCTACCCCCCCCGATTTTGTTACTATTGCGGAGGGGGGTAGGGCCGGGGTGCAGGTACTAGATGTGCGGCGCGACGGCCAGCCCTTCCTCGAAAACTTGGCGCTCGGCCTGCTCGGCGACTACCAGCGCCTGAACCTGCCCGGCGTGCTGGCCACCCTGGATGAGCTGCGCAGCCAGGGCTTCGCCATCCCTGAAAGCGCCCTGCGCCAGGGCCTGCGCGAGGTGA
>CAZZDR010000148.1:0-8787 GCA_964652535.1 uncultured Hymenobacter sp.
ACCTTTTCCTTGATGGGCACCTCAAAAGCATTCTTCTCGATGGGCGCCTTCCAGGCCACCTCGCCGTAGCCCTTTTGCGGGGCCAGCTTCACGGGCTCCTTCTGCACCTTCGAGTTGGCTTTGGCAATGGCCACGGCCTGTTGGGCCGTTTTGGCCAGGCCCGCGTCGGTCACGTTGTTGGTCGAGGCAAAGCCCCAGGTGCCGTTGGCAATCACCCGAATGCCCACCCCAAAGCTCTCAGCGCTGGCCACGTTCTGCACCTGCTTTTCGCGGGTGAAGATGCTTTGGTTGAGCGTGCGCTGAATGCGCACATCGGCGTAGGTGGCGCCCGCCGCTTTGGCCGCGTTCAGGGCTACGTCGCCCAGGCGTTTTTTCTGGGCCACATCAAGGCCCGGCTCCAGCAACTGGGCCGGGTGCACGAGGGTGCCGGCCAGGCTCGGGAAGCTCGGCAGCCACAGGGCCCCGGCAGCCAGGCTGGTGAGGGTAGTAAAGTCGCGTCTGTTCAAGGGGGTAGGGTTTTAGAATGTGAAAAAGGATTGCTGGTTATCGTAGGTGCCGCTAAGGGATAGCTATCATTGCCTCACTTCACTGCGTTGCGCTCGCACTGACAGGCGATTAATGCAGTTTAAAGACTACCCAATCTTGCGGCCCGTGTTAATCACGTTCACCGCGTTGAAGCGCGACGTAGCCGAGCCGTGGCTCACGGCCGACACCTGCGAGGGCTGGCCCTTGCCGTCGAAGAACGAGCCGAACAGGCGGTAATCGCTCTGGTCGCACACGGCCACGCACGAGTTCCAGAATTCCTGGGTGTTGGCCTGGTACGCCACGTCGTCGAGCATGCCGGCAATCTTGCCCTTTTCGATGGCGTAGAACACCTGGCCGCCAAACTGGAAGTTATAGCGCTGCTGGTCAATAGAATAGGAGCCGCGCCCGGCGATGTAAATGCCCTTATCAACCTTGCTTATCATCTCGTCTACGCTCAGCTTGGCCGTGCCGGGGCGCAGGCTCACGTTGGGCATCCGCTGAAACTGCACCGTGCCCCAGGAGTCGGCGTAGCAGCAGCCATCCGACGCGGTTTGGCCCACGATGTGCGCCTGGTCCCGAATCTTCTCGTAATCAATCAGTTTGCCCTGGTCGATGAGCGTCCACTCCTTGGTTTTCACGCCCTCATCGTCCCAGCCCACCGCGCCCAGCGAGCCGGGTTGCAGCTTGTCGGCCACAATGGTTATCTGCTTCGAGCCGTACGGAATATTCTTCTTGCGCCACTCGAGGGTAGCGAAGCTAGTGCCCGCGTAGTTGGCCTCGTAGCCCAGCACCCGGTCCAGCTCCAAGGGGTGGCCGATGCTCTCGTGAATAGTGAGCCCCAGGTGGTTAGGGTCGAGCACCAGGTCGTACTTGCCGGCCAGCACCGAGGTGGCCGTGAGCTTGGCCTTGGCCTGGCGGGCGGCCAGGGCCGCGTCTTCCAGGATGTCGTAGCTGTTGCGGTAGCCCACGAGGCCGGTGCCGGCGGGGCCGGCTATTTTGTCGGCGGCGAGGGGGGTAAGGTACTCGTAGCCCAGGCCCATGGGCGAGCTGAGCGCGTCGCGCGTCTTAAACTTGCCGCTGGCCCGGTCGATGGCCGTGACCGAAAACGTGGGCCAGATGCGGTGAATGTCCTGGTCGATGTACGAGCCATCGGTACTCGCAAAATACTTCTGCTCATTCACTTGGAACAAGCTGGAATTGACGAAGTTGGCACCGTTGGCGAGCGCCGCGCCGTTGGCGGCCAGCAGCAGCTCGGCCTTCTGGGCCACGGGTACCTCAAAGGCGTTTTGCTTGATGGGCGTCTTCCAGCTCGCCTCGCCGTAGCCTTTTTGGGGCGCTAGGTTCACGGGCTCCTTCTGGGTTTTAGCGTTGGCTTTGGCCATCGCTACGGCCAGCTGAGCGGCTTTGGCCAGGCCCTGGTCGCTCACGTTGTTGGTGGCGCCAAAGCCCCAGCTGCCATTGGCAATCACGCGCACGCCGGCCCCGAAGCTTTCGCCGCTGGCAATGTTCTGCACCTGCTTTTCGCGGGTGAAGATGCTCTGGTTGAGGTAGCGCCCGATGCGCACGTCGGCGTAGCTGGCGCCGGCACTCTTGGCGGCATTCAGGGCCGCGTCGGCGAGGCGCTTTTTGGCGGCCACGTCGAGGCCCGGCTCCAGCAGGCGGGCGGGGTCTACCAGGGTGCCGCCCATCCCGGGGAAGTGGGGTAGGAGCAGGGCCCCAGTCGCCAGGCCAGTGAGGCCCACAAAATCACGTCTGTTCAAAACACAAGAAAATTAAAGGCGGCGGGCAAAATCAGCCGGCAAGATGCAGCTTTTTCTAGAAAAAAGACCACGCCCCACGCCTAGCGTTGCAGTGCCGAAGGGGGGTAGGGCTTTTTTGTTGCGCGTTTTAAGCAAAAAAGGCTTCACTAACACAGTGAAGCCTTTTTCGACCAAAGCACTAGTTTGCACACCCGCCCGGCCCTGGGCGGGCGCAGCCTACCTGCTACGCCCGCGCTGGAAAAGCGGTCCTACTTGCCGACCTCGCTCAGCAATTCCTTCACTGCCGCGTCGAGCTGCGCGTCGCGCGCGGTGTAGCTCTCGCCGATGGGCCGGATGACGGGGATGTCCACCGGGCGCGGGTTCATTTCCATCACCTGGCCGTCGCGCGTCGAGCGGATGGTGCTGGTGGGCAGGCGCAGGCTA
Organism: uncultured Hymenobacter sp.; assembly: GCA_964652535.1. Lineage (GTDB taxonomy): Bacteria > Bacteroidota > Bacteroidia > Cytophagales > Hymenobacteraceae > Hymenobacter. The sequence continues at coordinate 2,709 of CAZZDR010000148.1, forward strand.
GAGCCATCGAGCAGGGCCGTGCCCGAAGTGAAAATAATCCAGCCGCCGGTGGGCTCACTCATTATTTTGCCTAGCGCGGTCGGGCGACACACTTGGTTCCGAAAAGGAGGGTAGGGCGGCGGGTGGCGCGGCCAGCGCGGGCCAGGCTACCAGCAGTGGCCAGCTTAATCCAGCCAGGCGGCCGGAGGCAAAACGAGTAAAAAGGAACGTAGGCAAAAGTCGAAGCAGACTATCGCCCACAAAGTAGGACGTAGGCAACTACTTGTTGTACGGCAGTTGGGCCCCTACCCCCCTCCTAACCAGTAAGCTATTCGAATGGGGCTATGCCAAACCGAAAAAAGCTCCGACCAACGGCCGGAGCTTTTAAGAGTGAGCAGTACCAGCGTGAGCAAAAGCCCACTTCAGGTCAGCAAGCGTTGATTACAGAATGCTCAAAACGAGCAGTACGGCACCAACTACCAGCACGATGATACCAACGGTCACCAGGAAGCCGCTGCTCACGATGGCACCAATGACCAGCAACGCAGCACCTACCAGCGCTACCGCCAGCGACGAACCTACGCGGGCAGTGGCCTGCGTAGTGCTCGCCGTGTTCTGCTCGCGCGAAGAGGCTTTGGCAAGCTGCTTCATGGCCTTTTTCAAGACTAAGCGCTGCATAAACGTAGGCTTGACCGTGCTGGCCGGGGCGCTGGCAATAGTGGCAGCGGCGGGCTCTACGGCCGCTACTGGCGCAGGGGTGGCGGCCTTAGGAGCGGCAGCTACTGGAGTAGCGGCTACTGGGGCGGCAGCAATGGGAGCCGAAACAACGGGAGCCGGCGTAGCAACTACAATTTCGGGCGCAGTGGCGGTGGGGGCAGCAGCCTGCGGCGCAACGGCTACCGACTGCGTGCCGAGGTAAGCCGGCACTTGGTTGTTGAACGAGTAGCCAGCGCGGCTGCACGAGCTAAGCGAAGCGGCCCCTAGGACCAACACAGCGAGGTAAGAATAAGCTTTCTTCATGGGAAAAGGAAATTAGGAATGGCAGAAGACTATCAGCCATAATTTTAAACGGGGCGCTGTTGAGTTCGTTGATTTTAAGTGAATGTTTTTTTGTCAACCTACTGATAGATTGAAAGAAATAATACTTGATAGTGGAGTTAAGACAGGCGCTAAGCAGGGTGCTAAAATCCTTAAACACAAGAGACCCGGCCGTCGGGCCGGGTCTCTTGTGTTTAAGCAGGCAGCAGTGGGGGGTAGGCCCCCGCCACGCAGCCTAGAGCTTCTGGAAGCGGCTCACGTAGGTCTGCTGCGCGCCTACTACGCGCACCACGTAGAGGCCGCTGGCTAGGCCGGCTACACGCTGGCCCAGCTGCTGGTTTAGCTGCTCGGCCGAGCCTGTGCTGCTCAATACGAGGCTTCCCGTGGTGGTGTATACGCTCAGGTTGAGGTGATTGCCCGTCTCGGGCACTTCAAAACGTACGCTGTTGGTAACGGGGTTGGGGTAGAGGCCCATTGCAGCGGTAGCGGCGCTCTTGGTGCCCAGTGTGCTGCTAAACGAGTAGCGCGTGAGCACGGGGTAGTGGTCCGAAGTAGTGCTGCCGTAGTTGGCAATGGTGCTAGCAATGCTGGTTTGCACATCGGCCGTGCCCTTGATGAAGTAGCTGTAAAACGACTTCGAGGTGATAACGTGGTCAATCACATCGTTGTACGACACCGTCGACTTCTTACCCTTCAGGCTTAGCTCTTGCAGCGTGGGCGAGGGATAGTTGGCTGCATCGTTGGTGAAGGCGCTGTACGAGGTCACGGCCGGCGTGATGCCGGCGGTGATAGTCTGGTCGAGGTCGTCGTTGATGTCGCCCAGCACCACTACGTTCTTGCCGGCGTAGTCGGCGTCGAGCTTAGCCTTGAGTTCGTCCGAAGCATTTTTGCGGCGGGCGTAGGAGGTAAGCACGGGGTCGGTGTTGGCCTTGGCGTGAATGGCCACGAAGGTCACGGCCTTGGTCACGCCATTCAGCGTCACGTCGGCCTGCATCACGTAGGGGAAGCGGCCCGACGACCAGTAGCTGTAGTCGGCCGCGTTCTGGGCCTGCCGCGAGCGGAAGAACGACGAAAACTTGGCTTTGCTTACCACGCTGGTGCGGTACACAAAGGCCAGCTTCTGGGTCAGGGCATAGTCGGTGTCGAGGCTATCGTCGGCGTTCGAGCCGAAGCCCGATATGCGGTAGGCGTAGCCGGGCATAGAGGCCACTAGATTGCGCAGGCGCGTGGTGTCTACTACTTCGAGCAGGGCGTACACGTCGGCGTTCAGGGCCTTGAGCACGGTGCTGGCGTTGGTGTACTGTAGGTTTTTATCGGCGGGCCCAAAGCCGCTGGCCGACGAGCCAAACCACTCCATGTTCCAGTTCACCACTTCCAGCGTGGTAGCCACGTCGTAGGTGTTGCCGGTCAGGTCCACGTTCAGCGACGTAGCGCCGGCCGTGGCTACCGTGGCCGTAGCCGCATACGAAGTAGCCGCTGCCGTAGGCTGGAAGCGCACCGTCACAGGCAGGGTTTTGCCCGAGGCATCGGCCGGGGTGTACGTCAGGGCGCTGGCGAAGGCGGTGCCATCTTTGGAAAGTTGGTAGGCAGCGTTCGACGAAGTCACGGTTAGGTTGCTGGTGAAGTTGGTGGCCGTCACAGTCATCGTTTGCTGGGCCGAGCTGCCCACGGCCACGTAGCCGAAGCTCAGGCCCTGGGTGCTGGCGCGCAGCCCGGGTGCGGGGGCAGTGGCCGAGTTGGTGAGCACGATGTCGTCGAGGGTCCAGCGGGCGCCATTGTCGGTGGTCGAGTTATACACGAAAGCCACGTACACGCCGGCCGTTTTGTAGGCGCTCAGGTCGATGTTGGCCGTTTGGGTCCAGGTGTCCGAGCCGGTGGCGGGGAAAGCCACGTTCAGGTCGGCCCACGTCACGCCGGCGGCGATGGGGCTGCCGGTGCCCGAGTAGTTGGTCGATACCAGCAGGCGCAGTGGGGCGCCCGTGAAAGCTGTGCGGCTCCAGAACGAAAGCAGGGGGTAGGCGGTGCTAGCCAGGCTCAGGGCCGGCGAAATCAACCAGTCTTCGTTGGTGTTATTGGCGCCGCTGGCGTAGCCATTTATCTGCACGGCATTGGGGTAAGCGGTAGTGCCGCTGGGCGCGTTGGGGTCGCGGCCAAATGTGGTGCAGGCCCAGGTCTGGGCGCCCGTCACGCTGTATTGCAGCCAGCCGTCCGAAAGGGTAGTGCCGGTGGTGCAAGCATCGAAGCTATACACGGTCTGGGTGGGGTCGGTGCCCGCACCGGTCACGGTCACGGTGCGGCTGCTGGCGCCAGTGCTGCTGTTGGTAATGGTGCCGGTTACCGGCCCGCTCACTACCCCCAGCGTGGTGGGCGTAAAGCGCACGTACACCGTTTTGGCGCCTGCTGCCAGCTCGGCCGCCGTGTAGGTAAGCGTGGTGCCAAACGCCGTGGTGCCGTCTTTCGAGAGGCTGAAGGGCGCAGCCGTGGTCACGGTAGCGTCGGCCGTGAGGTTGGTGCCTGTCAGGACGTAGGTTTTGGTGGTCGAAGCCGTGTTGATAGCCTGCTTGCCAAAGTCCAGCGTGGTGGGGCTCACGGCTAGCTGCGGGCTGGTAGCGTTGGCGTTCCAGGTCAATGAAAAATCATCGATGGCCGAGGTGGGGCGGCTGCCAGAGCCCGTGGTAGCGGTGGGGGCTACAATCCGAATCCAGACCGGACCCGCCAGGTTGTCGAGGGCCCCGCCAAAGCTGGCCGTTACCGTATTGTTAGCGAAAAACTGGCCGGTAGTAGCTACCGCTGGCGTGGCCGGCGTAGTGGTAGTAGTAGTGCCAACTTGGGTGAAAGCGGAGGGGGTAGTGCCCGTGCCGTAATCCACGCGCCAGGTAGTGGTTCGGGTCGAGGTGCTGTCGAGTGATTGCAGCTTGAAGCTGAGGGCAAAATCCGTCTTGCCCGTCGTGTTAGCAATTTGAAAGGCAAAGGCTGGGCCCACGCCCGTAGTGCCATCGCCAAACGAGCCCGTTTGGCGCACACCCAAGGCGCGGTTGGTGGCGGCTGCCTGCGCGTCGGCAGTGGCCTTGCTGTTCAGCACCGTGGCCGAGGCAACGTTCTTAAAGCCCGCGGCCGTGGCCGTCCAGGCAGTAGAAGTGCCGGCCGGTGAGGTAACGGGCGGCGTGCCGCTGGTAGTAGTGGCCGCGCTGGGCGTGAGCAGTAGCTGCGCTGGCGTGGGGGCCGTGCCTAGGCTAGTGGCCGTGGCGGCCGTGTACACACTAAAACCCGTGGGCAAGCCGCTGGCTAGGTTATCAAAGTTTTGCACGTAGGGGCTAGTGCCCAGCGTGGCTTGCGCACGCGCTGCCAGCGACGCAAAGAGCAAACCCAAAGTGAGGAGTCGTTTTATCATGCGGAAAAGAAAGCTAGAATTGTGAAGAAAAAAATTAGAAGAATACAAGTCGCTAAACAACAAAAATAGGCCGCCGCCCGCCTAATTCAGGTTACCTCCACGTTGTTAAATAAATTGCGCGCGCGCCCTACCCCTCTGGCGGTCTTAAGAAAGTAGGTGCTCGCAGCCATTGGTTGCACCTAGCTCCTGAATTACTAGTCGGCGTGCCGACTAGTTTATTTAAAAACAGGCGCTACATTTAACCCTTCATTCCTACCCATCTAACTTCATTGCAGTTCATGCAAGTAAAATCTTTACTCTTCGCGGGCGGGGCCCTGCTAGTTGCTTCGTCGGGCGCATTGGCCAGCGGCTTTCAGGTTGGCCTGACCGGCGCCAAAAACGTGGGCATGGGCGGCACCGGTACTGGTCTCTACCTCGACCAAGCGTCGCAGTTTTTCAATCCGGGTGCGTTCGCTTTTGCTCCTACTGGCTTTCAGGTGGGCGGCAACCTAGCTATTCCGCGCATCTCGTTTCGGCCCGCCGGGGGCGACCAGGGGCAACGCGACCTACAGAATACCAACGTAGTACCGTTCAGCGGTTTCATCGGCTTTGGCCCTAAAGAAGGTAAGTGGCGGCTAGGCCTGGGCGTGTACACACCCTTTGGCAGCGAGCTGCACTATGCGCAGGGCTGGGAAGGGCGCTACAGCCTCACCGACATCAACTTGCGCTCAGTATTTGCGCAGGCTACGGCGGCTTACGCTATCACGCCGCAGCTAGCGGTGGGCGCGGGCCTCGTGATGCTGGCCTACGGCGACGTAGACCTGCAGCGCGATGTGCCAGTGCAGGCGCAGGGCAGCACGGCCCCGCTGCACGCGCAGCTCACGGGCAAGGCCGACCGCAAGTTTGGCTACAACCTGGGCCTCATGTTTAAGCCCAGCGACAAGCTGAGCGTGGGCCTGAGCTACCGCTCGGCTATCGATGCGCACGTGAGCAGCGGCGACATCACGCTCACCAACCGGCCGGCCGCGCTGGCTAGCTCGTTTTCGGCCACCAAGTTTGACGTGACCCTACCCCTGCCCGACGTGTATAGCGTGGGCCTGGGCGTGCGGCCCACCGAAAAGTTACTCATTGCCTTCGACGCCAACCTCGTGGGCTGGAGTCGCTACCAGTCGCTCGATTTTGCCTATACCAACGGTGTGTTGGGTGGCCAAGCGGCTTCGTCGTCTAAGCGCCAGTACCAGGATGCGCTGGCCTTCCGCCTCGGCGGCCAGTATCAGTTTGGCGAGCACTTTACGCTGCGGGCCGGCACGTTTTACGATTTTAGCGCGGTGCGCGACGGCTTCGTGACGCCTGAGACGCCCGATGCCGACCGCATTGGCATCACGGCGGGCTTCACCTACGCCATCAATAGCCGCTTCGGCATCGACGGCTCGTTCTTGTTCGAAGACTTCCGCAAGCGCAGCCAAAGCCAGGACGACCTCATCAGCAACGGCACTGCCGACCGCGTGGCCGGCACCTACAAAACGACCATTGCCGTGCCCGGCGTGCAGCTGTACGTGAAATTCTAAGCCCGTCTTTTATTACCCACCCCATGACGACTTTCTTCTCTTTTAATACTGCCCGCCCGGCGCTGGCCTTGCTGGGCCTGGGTTTGGCGGGGCTGGCCGGCTGCCAATCCAACCTTGATGGGCC
>CAZZDR010000149.1:0-8694 GCA_964652535.1 uncultured Hymenobacter sp.
CGGTGCGACGCGTGCAGGTTTTTGGCTCGTATGCACATGGCGAGGCCACGGCCGAATCGGACTTGAACCTGCTGATTGGGCTGGTTCGCACGAATATTTTCGGGTTGACTATGCGGCAGCCTGGCACACTTTACAGCAGGCTGTGCTTACTATACAACCAACTTTAGAAGCCCTGTTTGTCAGTTTCGACCAACAGTTTGGCCCCAGTCCCAGTGTATAAATCAGTCATTAAACCCCTGCTTTTTAAGCTTGATGCCGAGCGGGCGCATCACCTTATTTTCGATAACCTAAAGCGAGCCAACGGATTGCCTGGTACTGCGGCGCTCCTGCGTGGCCTCTACGACTACCAGCACCCCAGCTTGGCGCGTGAGGTTTTCGGGTTGAAATTTCCAAATCCAGTGGGCTTGGCGGCGGGCTTTGACAAAAATGCGGTGCTCACGGACGAGCTGGCGACAATGGGCTTTGGCTTTGTAGAAATCGGGACGGTGACGCCCCGGCCGCAGCCCGGTAACCCTACGCCGCGGTTATTTCGCTTGCCAAAGGATGCGGCGCTTATTAACCGCATGGGCTTCAATAATGACGGAGCCGCGGCCGCAGCGGCGCGCTTAGCGCGGCGGCAGAACCGGCAACTCATCATCGGCGGCAACATTGGCAAAAACAAGGACACGCCCAACGAGCGCGCGGCCGACGACTATGTAGCCGCCTTCGAAGCACTGGCCGAAGTGGTTGATTATTTTGTGGTAAATGTGAGCTCGCCCAATACACCGGGCCTGCGCGAGTTGCAGGATAAGAAGCCGCTCATCAGCCTCTTACAGCAAGTGCAGGCGAAGAACCTGGCGCGCCCTACCCCCCGCCCGCTACTGCTAAAAATAGCGCCCGACCTCACCGACGCCCAGCTCGACGACATCCTGGAAATAGCCCGCGAAACCCAGCTGAGCGGCTTGGTGGCCACAAATACAACCATTAGCCGCGCGGGCCTTAGCACGCCTACCCCCACCGTGACGGGCTACGGCGCGGGCGGCCTCAGTGGCCGGCCACTGCGGGCGCGGGCTACCGAGGTCATCGCCTATCTGCACCAGAAAAGCCAGGGCGGGCTGCCCATTATTGGGGCGGGCGGCATTCATTCGGCCCAAGATGCGCTGGAAAAGCTAGCGGCCGGCGCCACTTTGGTGCAGCTCTACACGGGTTTCATTTACGAGGGGCCGGGGCTGGTGAAGCGCATCAAGCAGGCACTGGTTTAGCTTGCGGCGGTGCCAGATAGCTCGGCGCGTGCTGCTTGCGGGCCGCGGCGAACGCCCACGTAGCGGCGCTGAGCCCACAGCAAGTAGGGCACGCCCAGCAGCGTAGGCCACAAAAAATTCCAGGGCCAGGGAATGAAGTGCAGGCTAGTGGCCGAAAACGCCGATACTGCCGCGATGTAAGCTCCTACAAAACCCGAGATGTGGTTGCGCAGCCACTGGTCCGGCTGTGGCGGCGCGCTCCGCAGGTAGCTGCGTAGCTGGCGGGCGGCCGTCATCAGCCCAATGGCCCCGAACACTACGGCCGGAATGGCCCCGTGCCGCAGGCCCCACACCACGAAAAACCCAAACACCGGCAAGCCCACCAGCACTGTCAGCCAGTCGGTGAAGGCGGGCTGCTGCCCATCGCCCAGCTTTTTAAGGTAGAGTGCCCGGTAGCCAAAGCCAGCCAGGTAGAGCGTAAACAGGCCCGTGAGCAGCAAGAATTTGAGGCTACTTGCTCTGGCAGCCGTCAGTGGCATTAGCCAAAGCTTGAGCCCAGCCAGCAGCAACGACGTGCTGCCCGCCACCACCATGGCCCAAAAGAAAACTTGGCCCCAGCGCCGGTGCGCCACTCCGCCCTTGCGCACGGCCAGCGCTGCCGGCGCTACAAAAAAACCGATAAAACCCGCTGCAATGTGCAGGTAGAGTAGGCCTGATAATACGCTGGTGAGCATGGGGTAGGCCCGCGCCAGAAGGCGAGCGGCGGCGGGCAATCCAAAGATGCTACCCTGCGCCGCGCCCTACCCCCTCTAGTTTTCTCAAGCGTAGCTACTGCCTGCCCAAGCCGCCCGATTGTGCGCCGAAGCGCGGCCGGACTACAGCTTCACACCCACCTTAAACTCGATAACGTCGGCCGTAGCCAAGTGGGCTTTTAAATCAATATCGGCAAAAAGCAGGTTGGTAAACTGATACTTAAGGCCAATGCGCTCGTAGAAAAACGGGTTTGACTTATAGGGATTATACACGTAAAAACCCAGGTGCGTGACCACCGCCAGCCGCCCAAATAGCAGCTCGTGCCCCACAAAGACGCTGGCTTTCTTCACATTGGGTAAGTGGTCCTGGCTGCGGGCCGTGTCGCGCAGCGCAGCCGCCAGCGAGCGGTCATAAAAGCCTTCGAGGCCTACCAGGAGGTTGCTTTTGCGGTTCACACGCCGGCCGGCGGCCAGCGTCACCGAGTTTACGAGGTAGTGCGTTTGGTCGCCGCCGCTGCGCTGCTTGTAGCCCAGGCTAGTGCTAATGTTCCAGAAAGTGCGGCCGATGCCGATGGGCTCGGGGGCGAGCGCAGTGGCGGTGGGCACGGCCCGCAGCTGGTGGTAGTTGAGGCCCAGCAGCAGGGTAGGCAAGTTGATGCCAAAGTTGGGTTTGGCCGTGGCGCCGTTGGAGTAGTGGTTGAGCCCTAGGCCCATAAGTAAGCCTAGGTGCTGGCTGATGGCCACATCGTACTCTAGGCGTAGTTGCAGGGTCGCATTCAGCGCCGAGCTCACAAAGGTGTTTTTGCGGTTGGTGTAGAGGTCATAGTGCTCCGAAAAGTACGCCAGCCCGGTACCCAGGCGAAAGCTTAAGTCGTGGCGCGCGGTGCGGTGGATGGCCTTGCTGAGGTATATCGATGCAGCGTAGCTCTGGCCCAGCGTGGGGTTGTGGTAGTCGTAGTACACCAGCGCCAGGCCCACTTTTGGATATTTATACCAACTATGCCAGGGGGCAGTTCCTGTAGTTTGGCGCTGCACGTTCAGTTCGAAGCCCGTGGGGTGCGACGCCACGAGGTGTGCCACCGGCGCCGTATGGCTGATAATAAGAGCGCCCTGTGCATAGGCGCCAAAAATAAATGGGGCCCGTGGCGCGGGGTGGAGTGTGTCGGCGGGCGGCAGCTTAGCTGCTTGGCTTTGGCTCCCTATTCCCAACCCCACTAACAGTAAGAAGGCACTAACTACGTAGCGTTGAAGGAGCTGCAAAATTCAGGAGAATGAGGTGTGCATGAAGCCCCTAAACCCTTGCTAAATCGCCGGAACCCCAGGAGCCACCCCAAAGCTCTTACTAAAAAATCAAAATTTATCTAGATTGTAACCCTGTCCTACAATCAGCAAGTATAAGGCGCATTCCTGACCATCTGTAATCTGCAAATCTATCACTATTAGGTCAGGGTAATTAAACCAATTTTTCAGTTATGAAAAAAGTATTGCTTTCGCTCGCTCTCCTAGCCGGTTTTGCTAGCGCTGCCAATGCCCAAAGTGGCGTTGTGAAGTACGGTGTCAAAGGCGGCTTCAACCTGAGCTCTTACACGGGCAATGTAGCTGGCTACAACTCTGGCTATAAGCCTGGCTTCGCCGCCGGTGTACTGGTCAACTACGGTTTCACGGACAACACGTCGCTCCAGATTGAGGGTCTTTACTCGCAAAAAGGTGCTTTCGTAGACAACTATTACTATAAGTACTCAACCGTAGCTACGGGCTCGAATACTAACCAGTACCGCTCAACGCTATCTTATATCGACGTACCGGTATTATTTAAAGTAAACACGGGTGAAGAAGGCAAAGGCTTCTTCTTCGAAGTAGGCCCCCAGGCTAGCTTCGCCGTTGGCAAGCGCGAGTTTGTACGTCCGCAGGGCGCTGGTGCTGGTAGCCCAGCTGAAGAGAACCTCGACCGCAACCGCAACTCGTTGGTGCCCGTAGGCATTGGCTATGTAGGCGGCATCGGTTACCAAATCACTAGCGGTCTTGGCCTGGGTGTGCGTTACACCGGCGATTTCTCGCACGTATATAAGGATGGTTTCGGTGCTGGCGCTTCGGGCGTAGCTCCCGACAACAACTTCCACAACGGTGTATTTCAATTCCAGGTGCACTACCTGTTTGGTGGCAAGAGCTAGTATAACTTTTCAAAGCGGTTTTATAGCCAACATATAATTGACTGTTGGTTGTAAAACCGCTGAGCTTAGTAAAAATAAAAGGCCGACTCTCTGATGGGAGTCGGCCTTTTATTTTTCAGCAGTAGATTTGGTTACCACTTCATTCTTTCTATACATGAAAAAAAACTTACTTGTTATTGCTTTTCTGCTAGGCTTACCGTGCTTAGCCTTTGCTCAACAGGGCGTTTTTAAGTATGGTTTCAAGGGTGGCTTTAGCTTGGCGACCTACACAGGCGAGCTAGACGGTCCGCGTGCGGCCGGGTACAAGCCAGGCTTTGCTGCTGGAGTCGTAGCCACCTACGCCTTGGCTTCCCATGTCACCCTGCAAGCAGAGGGGCTTTATTCGCAGAAAGGTGTTTTTGTAGATAACTACCCTTTCCGATTCAACAATTCGAGTTCTGGGCCGCAGTTTAATGCTTGGCGTTACCGCGCTACCCTGTCCTACTTAGACGTACCTGTACTAGTTAAACTGACTACTGGGGCGACCGGAAACGGCGCTTTTGTAGAGGTGGGGCCGCAGCTGAGCTTAGCATTGGCGCAGCGTGAATACTTATCTGCTTTTGGCAAAGTGGGTAGCTACGACAACCCACCCGACCAAATAATTAGCACCAACCGGAGCAGCTTAGTGCCCGTGAGCTTGGGCTACGTGGGGGGGCTCGGCTATCAGTTCGCCATTGGCTTGGGCATGAGCCTGCGTTACACCGCCGATTTTTCGCGCGTTTACAAGGATGACCGCAATGTGGGCAGATCCGGTGTATCCTACGGCAAGAACTTTCATAATAGCGTCTTCCAATTCCAAATGCACTACCTGTTTGGCGGCAAGAGATAGGCTAGCCTTACCCCTTCGCAAACGCTTCAAAAAGCCAGTCTCTTTACCGAGACTGGCTTTTTGCATTTCCCTACCCCTGCTTGGTGGGCCAGTTTCCGTAGCTTTGTCCCGTCCATCAGCCGCAGGCTACACATGAAAAAAACCTCTCTTATTCTCCTGGCTTTGCTGGCTGGGGGCAGCACGGCCGCGCAAGCGCAGTACCGCGGGCGCGGCGGCAACGTGTCGCTGGGCGTTAAGGCCGGCGGCTCTCTCACTGACTTTGTAGGTGCCGATGCGAAGAACGCGTTCGATAGTCGCTTTGGCTTTCACGCGGGCGTTTTTGCCAATATTGGGTTTAGCAAGCTGCTCGCTTTTCAGCCCGAAGTAATTTATTCGCAAAAAGGCGCGCACTTCGCCAACAACGGCGATGCAGGCATTCGCTTGCACTACGTGGATGTGCCGCTGGCCTTCCATGTCAATACCGATGGCTTTTTCTTCGAAGCCGGCCCGCAAGTAGGCTTTCTGGTAGCAGCCAAGTCGCAGATCGGCAGCGTTTCGACTGATACCAAGAGTAGCTTTAAAGCTGTTGATTTTGGTTACCTCGGTGGCTTGGGCTACCAGCTCAAGCACGGCCTAGGCGTGGGCCTACGCTACAATGGCGCTTTCAGCAACCTGTATAAGGCTGTGCCGCTTTCGGCTAGCACCACGTACCAGCAGCGCACCCGCAACAGCGCGTTTCAGCTCTACGCCACGTACTCGTTCAACTAAATTGCGCGGGCCCTACCCCATCAAAAAGCCCGAACGTTCTGCAACGTTCGGGCTTTTTGATGGGGTAGGGTCGGCCTAGCGCGCCGCCGCGTATTCTTTGTAGAACTCAGGGATGGTTTCGATGCCCTTGAGGAAGTTGAACACGCCGAAGCTCTCGTTGGGCGAGTGAATGGCGTCGGAGTCGAGCCCAAAGCCCAGTAGCACCGAGTCGAGGCCCAACTCGCTCTTGAACATGGCCACGATGGGGATGGAGCCGCCGCCGCGCGTGGGCACCGGCTTTTTACCAAACGTAGTTTCGAGCGCCTTGGCGGCGGCGCGGTAGGCGGCCGAGTTGGTGGGCGTCACGACGGGCTCGCCGCCGTGGTGGGGCGTCACCTTCACCGTGATGCCGGCCGGGGCGATGCTTTCGAAGTGCTTTTGAAAGAGCGCCGTAATCTCGGCACTGGTTTGGTGCGGCACTAGGCGCATTGAGATTTTGGCGTAGGCCTTGCTAGCGATAACCGTTTTGGCGCCCTCGCCGGTGTAGCCGCCCCAAATGCCGTTTACGTCGAGCGTGGGCCGAATGCTGGTGCGCTCAGGCGTGGTGTAGCCGGCCTCGCCCACGGCGGCGGGCAGGCCGATGCTCTGCTTAAACTCCTCTTCCGAAAACGGTGCCTGGGCCATTTCGGCACGTTCGGCGGCGCTTAGCTCGTCTACGTTGTCGTAAAAACCGGGGATGGTGATGTGCCGGTTAGCATCGTGCAGGCTGCTAATCATGTCGCAGAGCGCGTTGATGGGGTTCATCACGGCGCCGCCGTAGAGGCCCGAGTGCAGGTCGCGGTTGGGGCCGGTCACTTCCACCTCGTGGTAGCTGAGGCCGCGCAGGCCCACCTCGATGCTGGGCACATCATTGGCCAGGATGCCGGTATCGGAGATGAGGATGACGTCGGCTTGCAGCTTTTCCTTGTTGGCTTTCACGAAGATGCCGAGGTTGTCGGAGCCCACTTCCTCCTCGCCCTCAAACATGAACTTGAGGTTGCAGGGGGCGCCCGCGCCGCCGTCGCGCAGCATCATTTCGAGGGCCTTCACGTGCATATATACCTGGCCTTTGTCGTCGCAGGCGCCGCGGGCGTATATTTTTTCGTCCTTGATAACCGGCTCAAACGGCGGCGACGTCCAAAGCTCGTAGGGGTCGGCGGGCTGCACGTCGTAGTGGCCGTACACGAGCACGGTGGGCCGGTCGGGGCCGGCAAAATATTCGCCGTACACGATGGGGTAGCCGGCCGTGGGGCAGATTTCGACGTTTTGGGCACCCGCTTCTTCCAGCCTGGTTTTCAAAAAATCTGCTGCCTTCAGCACGTCGCCGTGAAACTTGGGGTCGGCTGATACAGACGGGATGCGGAGCCAGTCCATCAGTTCTTCCAGAAAGCGATTCTGGTGCTGGGTGAGGTAGGCAGGGGTAGGCATAAGTGGGGTGGAAAGAAAATAAAGGGGAGCGCAAAAGTAGAACGTTGAAACTTGGCGGCTGCGCTGGAAAAGACTATCCAGCATGCTGTGTTGGTAGAATACTCTGTTCCTGTTAGTTAGAATTATCCTACCCCTAAGGCGCGCGCCTTACCAGGCAAGGTTTTGTGGCGCTCCTTGCCCAGCGCAGCGGCCGGCTCGGGCACCCAGTGGTGGCGGCCACCCGCCTTTTCGTCGTTGAACGTGGTCGGAATATCGCCCGCCGCGGTGCGTTCCTTCCAGGTGAGGTGCTGGGTGCCATCGTCGTGCCGCTCCATCGTAATACACTCCTCCACCGGGCACACCAACGAGCACAGGTTGCAGCCCACACAGTTTTCCTCAATGATGGCGGGCGTGCGGGTGCCGGCTTGCAGCCGGATGGCCTGGTGCGCGCCGTCTTCACAGGCCGTGTAGCAAAGCTGACAGCCAATGCACTTTTCTTCGTGAATGTGGGCCTTCACCTGGTACTTCATATTCAGCTCTTCCCAGGGCCGCACGTTGGGAAGGGCCTTGCCCACAAAGTCATTGATGGTCGCAAAATTCTTCTCCACCATGTACTGCTCCAGCCCGCTCACCATCTCCCGAATGATGCCGAAGCCGAAGTGCATGGCCGCCGTGCACACTTGCACCGAACTGGCGCCCAGCAAGATGTGCTCTACCGCATCGCGCCAGTTCTCGATGCCGCCGATACCCGAGAGGGGCAAGCGCACTTCGGGGTGCTGGGCGCAGTTCTTGAGCATGTTGAGGGCAATGGGCTTCACGGCTGGGCCGCAGTAGCCGCCGTTCGTTCCTTGGCCATCTACGAGGGGGTAGGGCGCAAAGTGGTCGATATCCACGCCTACGATGCTCTGGATGGTGTTTATCAGCGAAATGGCGTCGGCGCCGCCGCGCCGCGCCGCCCGGGCCGGCTCCGTAATGTCGGAGATATTGGGCGTGAGCTTCACGATGACGGGCTTCTGGGCCACTTCCATCACCCACTCCACTATCATTTGCAGGATTTTGGGCTCCTGGCCCACCGCCGAGCCCATGCCGCGCTCGCACATGCCGTGCGGGCAGCCAAAGTTCAGCTCGAAGCCATCGGCGCCCGCGTCCTGGCTTTGGCGCACGATGTCGTGCCACTCCTGTCGGCTCTGCACCATGAGCGAGGCAATGACGGCGTGCGCGGGAAAGCGCTTCTTGACTTCCGAAATCTCGCGCAGGTTGTCGGCCAGCGGCCGGTCCGAAATCAGCTCGATATTATTGAAGCCCACCAGCCGCTTGTCGCGGTAATTGACGCCACCGTAGCGGCTCGACACGTTGACGACCGGCACGCCCAGCGTCTTCCACACCGCGCCGCCCCAGCCCGCGTCGAAGGCTTTCATCACCTGGTAGCCCGAGTTGGTGGGCGGCGCCGAAGCCAGCCAAAACGGATTGGGCGATGTGATACCGGCGAAGTTGATGGATAAATCAGGCAT
>CAZZDR010000150.1:0-8690 GCA_964652535.1 uncultured Hymenobacter sp.
TTGGGCGCGTTGATGGGCAGCTGCAAGTAGTTGGGGCCCACGCGGTAGCGCTGCGTATCCGAATACGAGAAGGTGCGGCCTTGCAGCATCTTATCGTCCGAAAAGTCGAGGCCATCCACGAGTACGCCGGTACCGAATGCCACTTGCTCTACTTCAGCGAAGTAGTTTTCGGGGTTGCGGTTCAGCGTCATCATGCCCACGGGCAGGAAGGGGAACTTGTCCTCAGGCCAGATTTTGGTGTCGTCGAGCGGGTCGAAGTCCAGCTCAGGATGCTCGTCGTCCGACATAATCTGAACCGACAGCTCCCATTTGGGGAAGTTACCCTTCTTGATGTTCTCGAACAGGTCTTGGGTAGCGTGGTTGAAGTTTTTGGCCTGAATGGCTTCGGCTTCGCTGGCAGTCAGGTTTTTAATGCCTTGCTGCGGCTCCCAGTGGTATTTCACCAGTACGGCTTCGCCCTGCGCGTTCACCCACTTGTAGGTGTTCACGCCCGAGCCCTGCATCTGGCGGTAGTTAGCCGGAATGCCCCAAGGCGAAAACAGGAAGCTCACCATGTGCATGGCTTCCGGCGTGTTGGCGATGAAGTCGAAGATGCGCTCGCCCGTCTGACGGTTGAAAACCGGGTCAGGCTTCTGCGAGTGAATCAGGTCGGGGAACTTGATGGCGTCACGGATAAAGAACACCTTCAGGTTGTTGCCCACCAGGTCCCAGTTGCCGTCTTCGGTGTAAAACTTCACCGCGAAGCCGCGCGGGTCGCGCAGGGTTTCGGGCGAGTGGCCGCCGTGGCCTACCGTCGAGAAGCGCACGAACACCGGAGTTTCTTTGCCCTTGGTGTTGAATAGCTTCGCGCGGGTGTACTTTTCGATAGGCTCGCCGCCTACGGTGCCGTACGCTTCGAAAGTGCCATGGGCACCAGCGCCACGGGCGTGCACCACGCGCTCGGGGATGCGCTCGCGGTCGAAGTGGCTGATTTTCTCAATGAACTGGTAGTTCTCCAGCGTGGCCGGGCCACGGCTACCCACAGTGCGCAGGTTCTGGTTGTTCGAAACCGGGTGGCCCTGGCGGGTGGTCAGGGTCTGCATGTTTTCGCCGCTGGCCGTACGCTGGTCTTGCGCTGAGCCTACGCCGTTAACAGCGGTGCCGCTGCCGTTTTCCGACGAGGTCTGCCCGTTCTGGGGGTTATCCATTGGTATAAAGGGTTAGTGGTTGGTAAGAAATCTGGGCAAACTACCGGCAACTCACGCGTAGGTTTGTGCGAAGCTGGTAAAAAATTCGGGCATTTTGAGTAAACGCGGGCCCTCGGGCGCTTTGTTCACGGGGGGTGGGGTAGGGCAACTACTGGTGAAGTTAAAAACCGCGCATCTTGTTTAACAAATGTAGGAGTATTTGCTAGAAAATGCCACTCCCGCTATCTGCTACCACATTTCTTGTTTAATGCAAACTCGTACCGCCAAGGCCCTAGCTACCCTAGAAGCCACGCACAACATCCGAATTTTGTACGCCTGCGAGTCGGGTAGCCGCGCCTGGGGCTTTCCCTCGCCCGATTCCGACTACGACGTGCGCTTTATCTACGTGCATCCCCTAGATTGGTACCTGCGCCTCGACGAAGGTCCTGACACGCTCAACTTTCCCGTCGATGACGAACTGGACCTCGCCGGCTGGGAACTGCGCAAAACCCTGCGCCTACTTAAAGGCTCCAACGCGGCCTTGTTCGAATGGCTACAATCACCCATCGTTTACCACGAAGCGCCGGGTTTTCGAGCGCAACTCGCCCCACTGCTACCGCTAGCCTTCAACCTGAAAGCTGGTCTGCACCACTACCTAGGCCAGCTGCGGCGCGGACTAACGGAGGATTTAGCTGGCCCTGAGGTACGTCTAAAGCGACTATTCTACGCCTTGCGAGCTGCCCTAGCCGCGAGCTGGATTCGCCAGCGCCACACGCTGCCGCCTATGGAGCTTACACCATTACGCAAGCTGTTGCCAGCCGAGTTGCAAGGCATAGTAGACAACTTGCTAAGCCAGAAGGCCTCATCTAACGAGAGAACGATGCTGCTACTACCGGCGGCACTAGCGGCATTCTTGGCTGCGGAAAACGCTGCCGCCTTGGTGGCACGGGATGCATTGCCGCTGCAGCGAAGTGAAGAACAACTGATGCTGGCGCTGAATGCACTATTGCAACTTCAGCTAGAAACGTAGGGGTAGCGGTTATGATGTATGCGACAAGCTCCACCGCCACACGCTGGGAGTTATTCGATTGGGGACCGAAACGGTGAAGTAGAAAATGTTTCGACAGGCATTTTGCCTAAGTGCCATTATGAATGTGCAACAACAAGAAGCTAATTACACCCCCAGTGTTACTTAGTAGGAGAGTTGTGGCTGGTTACGATGATGCCAAGTTTGGAGTAGGTAGGCTTGCCTACGAAAAAAGGAAAGCTATTGGCAGTCACGCTGCCTTTGCCATCATACACGTATGCTAGTAGGCGGTAGGCTCCGTGCTCAGTAGGCGTGCGGATGCGGGCCGTTAGGCCTTTAACCTGCCTAATGGCCTGGTCTATTGCTTCTGGTGCTGTCCTGTTTTGAGGTAGGGTGATAAACTCGTTGACGTCTTTAGTAACGGCCCACCGCACCCGCAACGAATCACCTTCGGGGTCGGATGCAATGATACTAGCCGGATATTCCGTACCGGGTTGCAGAGCCACGTTTGCGGAGTCTAACTTATTGGCCAGCCGGATAGAGCCAACCCATGGCGCTTGGTTGTCAGGCTTCTGCTGCGACCATAGGTATTGCATCATATCAACCATTGGGGTCTTTTCGCCCTCCGGCGTAAACATGCTCAACCACATGTCCGTCTGCTCAAACCGATTGCCCCAATACAAGGCGTAGGAGCCGAGGCACCGTGAGTTTTTGCCTTCTACAGTGGTTTGATAGCCTTTTTTCATGAACTCCGCCTTGGCTGAGCCACTTTGGTCTAGTGGAGCGCCCCAGCTTGTTTCGGGCGTCTCCCACCAGCCCTTGCCCCCAAACTCACCAATGATGAAGGGCTTTGACCAGCCGGCTTTTGCCAAATTTGCTGGGTGGGTTGCTAGCTTATTGAAGAGGTTGATAGTGAGTACCGGAATATCTGGGCACAGGCGCGCTATCGCTGGAATGGAGTAGAGACCATCTGTGAGCGTAGTTGTAACCGGATGATTGGGATCTAATTCCTGAATCACGCGGGCCGTTTCATTGACTATTTGGTAGACCTTGAAGTCGCTCCAGTGGTTGTCTAGCTCATTACCCAAGTTCCACATCAGTAGCGCCGGGTGGTTTTTGTAGCGCTGCACCTGCCGGTATATTTCTTGCTGCTGCTCAGCTACGGCCTTCGGGTCATAGTAATCAAATTTCTCATACGGTGGCTTCATCCATAGACCAAACATGACGGTGAGCCCTTGACGCTGTGCTTCGTCGAGCAAAATGTCGGCATAAGCAGGTGCATAAATTCTGACGGAGTTGCCACCCTTCGCACGCACCAAATCATAATGCTGCACGCCTGCTACCCCCTTGATTTGATACGGTTGCCCACCGCGCTGCATCTCGTAACCGCCATTTTTGCGCACAATGCGCACGGGTACTACACTAGTTGCAGGCTGTAAAGAGGAGGTAGTAGTGGCGACGGAAGTAGGAGCAGAATAGCAACCTGCTAATAGTCCAAAACCAATTAAATAAATAGCGAATAAAGTAGCCCAGCGGGTAGCTAAACGCTGAAAAGAAGGGTGCGGGTAGGTATTCAAGGAGGCTTAAATAGTAATAAATTTAAAAAAACAAAGCTACTTTAGCAAATTCAATTAGTAAGCTTCTGATTGAATTTGTATTTGGGCTTGAATTTGTTAGGCGGTTATAAGGATTAGTTAAAGGAATATAAATCGAGCGCTTATTTAATAATACACATTGGATATATTATAGTGATAATGATTTTTATGCTAGATAGTATGTAGTGCGTTCTGCCTTGCACTCTGGCAAGTACTGCGCCTTTTTTCAGAAGAAAGAATAAATTTTTTAGAAGTAGGATATGCAATCAGGTTTAAAGAAAGTAAATAATCTATCACCGGGTGCCACAGTTCAATACCGAAACGTGGTAGGAATTCGTCAAATGCGCATTCTGGTGGGCGTTGGGTTGGTGGTAGTGGCACACTTTATATGGTGGTTTGCTAATCCCGAGCATATAGGCTATCCTCCCTTATTCTGGCTGCTTACTTTTTCGCTAGGCTACAAAATAGTGCGAATGCTGCATGAGTGGTACCACTACGTGCAAGTGCAAGAACCTCTGCTGCCGCTGGTTTCGTCTACGGCGCCCCTACGGCAGGTTGATATGCTTACTACAGCGTGCCCCGGTGAGCCTCACGCCATGATTATTCGCACGCTGGAAGCTCTAGTGGCAGTGCGTTACCCCCACAAAACGTATCTCTGTGACGAAGGCGATGAAGCCGAGCTGCGTGCAGCCTGTGCCCGGCTAGGTGTAATCCATGTGACGCGCACGGAGAAAAAGCATGCCAAGGCCGGCAATATTAACAACGCCCTGCGCCAAGCTACTGGTGAGCTGTGCGTGGTGCTTGACCCCGACCACGAAGTGACGCCTGATTTTTTGGATAAGGTAGTGCCTTACTTCGAAGACCCGACGGTAGGCTATGTGCAGGTGGTGCAAGCCTATGGTAATCAGAAGGAGAGCTTAGTGGCACTAGGTGCCGCTGAGCAAACCTACCATTTTTATGGGCCGCTGATGATGGGCATGAATGCCTATAATACCGTGCAGGCCATCGGAGCCAATTGTACCTTTCGCCGCGAAGCGCTGGACGAGATAGGGGGGCACGCAGCGGGCCTCACGGAGGATATGCACACGGCTATGCGCCTGCATGCTGCCGGTTGGAAGTCCGTGTATGCGCCGGTGGTGGTGAGCCGGGGGCTCGTGCCTTCTACCCTTGGGGCGTTTTATATGCAGCAGCTGAAATGGGCACGGGGTACCTTCGATTTACTACTACACGTTTACCCCAAACTGTTCAAGAAATTTACGTGGCGGCAGCGTCTGCATTACGCTGTAGTTTCCCTTTATTTTCTTTCGGGCCTCGTTGCGCTCATTGATTTGAGCGTGCCCATCGTCTCACTGCTTATTTTCAAATTTGCTTGGCACTTGTCGCTGCCAGAGTTTGCGCTACACATGGTACCCGTAACGGCAGTGGGCCTGCTCATTCGCTACCACGCGCAACGATGGCTGCGTGAGCCGCACGAAGTAGGCCTGCACCTAACGGGTGGTTTCCTGCGCATAGCTACTTGGTGGATTTATACGCTAGGGCTCATTTATACATTGCTGAATATCAAGGTGCCCTACCTGCCTACGCCTAAGGAAGGTAATCGCAAAAACGAATGGCTGCTAAGTTCGCCCAATT
Source organism: uncultured Hymenobacter sp. (assembly GCA_964652535.1). GTDB lineage: Bacteria > Bacteroidota > Bacteroidia > Cytophagales > Hymenobacteraceae > Hymenobacter. The sequence continues at coordinate 5,421 of CAZZDR010000150.1, forward strand.
TAGCGCTGGCCATTATCTCTATTGTCGTCGCGGGCCTCAGTCTCATGATACCAGGTATACGTGGGCCTTATACGAGGCTGATGGCTACGCTGGCCCTCATCAACGCAGCTATTCTACTAGCATCGGTGCTTATGGCTCAGCATGCGCTGCTCGACCAACTGCGGAATTTGATGTGGACCGTGCGCCCGTTGCGAGCTATTAGAATATGGACTGAAAAAGCTTGGGAAGTCTTTACGAGTGTTATTGTTAAAAGCCTGCGTGCAGGCTCCGTAACCTTTGCCGTTGTGCTGGTAGTATTGCACGTGCTAGTGAGCGCGGGCTTGGTGCTATTGCAGTGGCGTGAGCAAGTTTCGATTTCCGCTGACTATATCTGGGCGCACACAGGCTTCGGGGCATTACACGTTGGCCATTCGCTTGGTGCTAAACCAGTGGCAGTGCCAGCCACTATTACTGCACCTGGTATGCCAGCTGTATCCTTTACTTGGGCTAAGTCGCCGGCTATAGCTAGCCAAGTTGTTAACATCGTACTGCCTTCCGGTACTACCCAGTTACCAACTGCCCAAATTGAAAAAATAAATCAACAGCGTGGTATTCCGCTCCTAACATGGCAGGTAGAGGAAAACGAACAAGTAAATAAGCGCTTTCAGGAGCAGATTCTGCAACTGATCAAGCACAAAAACCATTTGCTACTCCAGCCTATTATTCCGGCCACTACCCCCAAAAGCTACCGACAGGCTTGGCAAAAGCTGGTGACTAGCTACCGTGCTACTGGCGATACTACCGCGGTATGGGTCTGGACGCCCCCCCGGCCCGATTCACTTGCTACCTACTTTCCGGGGTCAATTTATCTCAGTTGGATGCTTTACGATGGCCGCCAGATACCGGCTGCCAACCCTACTTGGGCAGATAAGTACCACGCATTTCGCCAGCAAGTTGCGGTGCAAATTGCCATGCAAAGCAAACCCGTTATGCTGCTGGTTGAGCCGACCGGGCTTGCTGACCCTTACAACTGGGCACAGCAGAGTGCGGAACGTTATTCCGAAATAAAAGCAGTTGTGTTTGGGGCCAACGATTCGGCGACTAACCGATAAAAACACTTTTCATTGCGCAGGTATGCTACTTGGCGAACCCGCTTCGTTAGGGCCTACCCCCTTTTCGCCATGACTATTGCCGACCTGCGTCAGCACCGTCTCATTTTATTTGAAGCAGTCAGCGGCAGCCGAGCATACGGTACCGATTTGCCGCACTCTGATACCGATTTAAAGGGCGTATTTATTCTGCCAGAGCAAGAGTTTTTTGGCTTGAGTTATGTGCCCCAAATTGCTAATGAAAGTAATGACGAAGTATTCTACGAGTTGCGTCGCTTCGTCGAATTATTATTAAAAAATAATCCGACCGTTCTGGAATTACTCGGCACGCCAGCTGACTGCATTATCTACCAGCATCCCTTATTTGAAAGTTTTAGGGCGGTCGATTTTCTGTCCAAGCTTTGCCGCCAGAGCTTTGCCGAGTATGCTGTAGCCCAAATTCGTAAAGCGCAAGGGCTAAATAAGAAAATCAATCATCCTGAGCCGCCGGCGCGCAAGTCGGTGCTTGATTTCTGTTACATCACGGTGGGAGCCGGTGCGCAGCCGGTAGGTAGCTGGCTGGCGCGTCAAGGCATTAGTAGTGAACAATGTGGCTTGGCTAAGGTGCCGCATCTTACGGATTTGTATGCCTTATTCACTGACATAACCTCTGCCCGTTCGCTTGGTTATCGTGGCCTTGTGCGCGACTTCACAACTAGCCAGGACGTACTGCTTTCAGCCGTACCCAAGGGAGAGGGGCCGGTCGCCTATTTGTCATTCAACCGCACGGGCTACAGTGTATATTGTCGGGCGTTTCGAGAGTACTGGGACTGGGTAGAAAAACGCAATAAGGAACGCTACGAAAATACAGTGCAGCACGGCAAAAACTATGACGCCAAAAATATGCTGCACGTATTTCGTCTGCTGCAAATGGCCGAAGAAATTGCCCGTACTTGTGAAATCAACGTGCGCCGCTCCAATCGCGAATTTCTGCTGCAAATTCGCCGGGGAGAGTTTGAGTATGCCGATTTAATCGCGAAAGCGGAGCTGTTGATTGCGCAAGTAGAGGCCGCTTTCTCTGCTTCGGCGCTACCCGATGCACCCAATGCCAGCGCGGCCGAGGCCTTGTTGCAGCACGTGCGGCGCTCCTTTTACCAAAGCTGAGCCCCCGTCGCAAGGCAGACGCGCATCAGGCAGCTATAGCGACCTGCTTGGCTAACGCCTGCTGTGTGGCTCCGTACTTTGCTTGTTGGGAGGGGGGTAGGGATTGTGAGGCAGTACGGCTCATGATGAAATAGCTTATTTAAAGACCATTTACAGTCTGGAAAACCCCTTTGCGGCGTAAAAGCCCTAATAATGTACCCAGCAAACTCAACCAAAACCCGACCTTCGCACGTTCATTCACCGACCGCTCATTGGCGGCGCTCTTTTGTATGATACTCAGTAACGACCTTCTCATTTCGCGCGGCGAAGTACTACAGCAGCTGGAGGGTTATCTAAAAGATAATATCTATACCTTTCTCAAGAAGGTGGAAGACAGCTGGCAGCCCGCCGATTACCTGCCCGATTCGCGCCGCGATACTTTCTTCGATGAAGTAAAAGAACTACGCGAAAGAGCCACTGGCTTGAGCTACGACCTGCTCGCCGTGCTGATTGGTGACACTATCACGGAAGAGGCACTGCCTAACTACGAGGCCTGGTTTCATGAGCTTGACAACCTGAACCGTGATCGCGACAACGGCTGGGCGCAGTGGATTCGGGGCTGGACAGCTGAGGAAAACCGCCACGGCGACTTGCTCAACCGCTACCTCTACCTCAGTGGCCGCGTAAACATGCGCGAGTTTGAGTTTTCGACCCAGTACCTCATCAACGACGGTTTTGACCTCGGCACGGCCAACGACCCGTACCGCTCCTTCGTGTATACAAGCTACCAGGAGATGGCTACGAACGTGTCGCACCGCCGTGTAGGCCAGCTGGCTCGCCAGGCCGGTGACGACCAGCTCTCCAAAATTTGCGGCATGATTGCAGGCGACGAAAACCGCCATGCCCGCGCCTACAAAACCTTTGTAGAGAAAATCTTTGAACTTGACCCGAGTGAGATGATGCTGGCTTTTGAGGACATGATGCGCAAGAAAATCGTGATGCCTGCTCACTACATGCGCGAGTTTGGGGTAGAAATGGGCAAAACTTTTGGTCACTTCAC
>CAZZDR010000151.1:0-8674 GCA_964652535.1 uncultured Hymenobacter sp.
TCCTTGTCGGGGTGGTTATAATAGCCACACGGGCAAGGGTTCATGCTGGCGATGAGCATAAAATTGGCCGGAAAATCGATGCTTACCTTGGCCCTGGAAATGGTCACGCGGCGCTCTTCCAGCGGCTGGCGCATCACCTCCAGCACGGTGCGCTTAAACTCGGGTAGCTCATCCAAGAACAACACACCGTTGTGCGAAAGTGAGATTTCGCCCGGCTGCGGGTTGCCACCGCCACCCACCAGCGCCACGTCCGAAATAGTGTGATGCGGTGCCCGAAACGGCCGCTGATTTAGCAGGCCCTGCCCCGTGCCCAGCTTGCCCGCCACCGAATGAATCTTGGTGGTTTCGAGCGCCTCTTGCATGTTGAGGGGGGGTAGGATAGTAGGCAAGCGCTTGGCCAGCATGGTCTTGCCTGCACCGGGCGGGCCAATCATGATGACGTTATGGCCGCCGGCCGCCGCGATTTCCAGCGCCCGCTTGATATTCTCTTGGCCCTGCACGTCGGCAAAGTCGGCGGCGTACTGGTTGGCGGTGTGCTGGAAAATGTCGCGCGTGTCGATGCGCACGGGCTCAATCGTTTCCCTACCCTCCAAAAAGTCGATAGCTTCCTGCATCGTCGCCACCGGAATCACGTCCAGGTTGTTGACGATGGCAGCTTCCTGCGCATTTTCTTGGGGCAGAATAATGCCTTTAAACCCTTCCTTGCGCGCCTGGATGGCAATCGGTAGCACGCCCTTGATGGGCCGTAGCGCACCATCGAGCGACAACTCGCCCATGATGATGTAGTCGCCCAGGTTTTCGGTAGTCAGCTGCTGTGAGGCGTGCAAAATACCCAGTGCAATGGGCAAGTCATAAGCCGCGCCTTCCTTGCGGATGTCGGCCGGCGCCATGTTCACGACCACTTTGGTGCGTGGCATGCGGTAGCCACGCAGCTTCAGCGCCGACTCGATGCGCTGCTGGCTTTCTTTAATCGCATTATCGGGTAGGCCAACGACGTAAAAATTTGTTCCGGCCGAGACAACTACTTCAATGGTAATAGTATAGGCATTGACACCCTGCACGGCTGAGCCGTAGGTCTTCGTTAGCATTAGGTCAGTATAATTGCTCAAGTATAAGAATCTTCCTTACAAAAGAACGTCAGGCTACACAAAGTGCGGCACCGCGCCAGGACTAGTAACCTGGCGCGATGCCGCACTTTGTGTAGCCTGACGTGCTACTGGGTAGGCGAGGATAAAAAACTACGCGGCTACCAGCTTCTCAATCAGCATAATCAGGATGTGGATGACCTTGATATGCACCTCCTGGATGCGGTCGGCGAAGCCGAAGTGCGGCACCCGAATTTCTACATCGCTGAGGGCGGCGAGCTTACCCCCGTCTTTGCCAGTAAGGCTCACGACTTGCATGCCCACGGCCTTGGCAGCCTCGGCGGCACGCAGGATGTTGGGTGAGTTGCCGCTGGTGCTGATGGCCAGCAAGACATCGCCAGGCCGGCCCAGCGCCTCTACAAAACGGCTAAATACGAACTCGAAACCGTAGTCATTGGCTACGCAAGTCATGTGCGACGATTCGGTGAGGGCAATGGCGGCCAGGGCGCGGCGGTCTTGCCGGTAGCGGCCACTGAGCTCTTCAGCAAAATGCTGGGCGTCGCAGAGGCTACCACCGTTGCCGCAAGTTAGAGCTTTGCCGCCGCCGTTGAGGCTGGTGGCAAAAAGCTCGGCCGCCTGGCCAATGCGCTGAAGGTTAGTGTCGTCGGCCAAAAAATGGTCGAGGACGCTCCGGGCTTCGGTAAGCTCGGCGCGGATGAGGTCGGGGAGGTGCAAGCAGAAAAGTTAGTAGGTGGGCGGGGGGGTAGGCGGCGTATTATAAGCCGAAGGGTAGGGGGTAGTCGTGCTGGTGTCGGTAGCAGGGCTCGACGTAGTCGGGTAGTTGGTGGGCGAAGCCAAGGGCTTTTTGGCATCAAAAAGCTGGGCTTTCAGCTCATTTATTCGCTGTTCTTGCTTGGCAGCGTTGCGGCGCAACAGGCCGCTATCGGCTTTTTCTACCAGCATAAGCAGCGCCGTAACGATAACGCCCACCCACGTGAGGCCCAGTAGCAGGTTTACTTCCATGGCCAGGGTGTAGGCCTCTACCCCAAAGATGCTGATAGACGAGCGCACAGCCGGGAAAAACAGGAAGAGTAGCGCCACTAGCAAATAAAGCAGGGCCAGGATGGTAACAATGCGTTTGAGAAAAAGCATAATAAAGGAGCAAAAGGGGGGTAGTGAAGGCCAAAAAACAGGCTGAGCCAGTAGGCTCGCTTTCCCTTACGTTCAGACTAGCGCCGCGTTGGTTTGTAGCTGGCTCAGGCGCTGGTACAGGCCGCCTTCGCGCAGCAGCAGCTCGTCGTGGGTGCCGCGCTCCACAATGCGCCCGTGCTGGAGCACGATAATCTCATCGGCGTGGCGCACCGTGCTCAGGCGGTGGGCAATAACGAGTGAGGTGCGCGACGACATGAGGCGCGTAAGCGCTTCCTGCACCAGCTTTTCGCTCTCCGTGTCGAGAGCCGAGGTGGCTTCGTCGAGAATTAGAATCGGCGGGTTGCGCAAAATGGCCCGCGCGATGCTCAGCCGCTGGCGCTGCCCGCCGCTCAGCCGCCCGCCCCGGTCGCCGATGCTGGTTTGGTAGCCCTCGGGGCTAGCCATGATAAAGTCGTGCGCATTGGCCGTTTTGGCGGCTTCAATTACTTGTTCCTCCGTGGCTTCGGTGTTGAATTTGATGTTGTTATAAATGGTGTCATTAAACAAGATGCTCTCCTGCGTGACGATACCCATCTGGGCGCGTACCGAGTGCAGCGTGCAAGCGCGCACGTCGTGGCCGTCGATGAGCACCTGGCCGGCGCTGGGGTCGTAGAAGCGGGGTAGCAAATCGGCCAGCGTGCTTTTGCCGCCGCCGCTGGGGCCCACCAGCGCAATGGTTTGGCCCTTCTTCACGGTCAGGTTGAGGTCGTAGAGCACGGGCACGTCGCCGTAGTGAAAGCTCACGTTTCTCAGCTCCACCTGCTCCTCGAAGGGGGGTAGAGCTATGGCCCCGGGCCGGTCCTGAATGCTCGACTCGGTATCGATAATGCCCAGCACGCGCCCGCCGGCCACCAGCCCGCGCTGAATATTGCTAAACGCGCCCGACAACGATTTAGCTGGCGTCAGAATCTGTGAAAACAGGATGATGTAGGTAATGAAAGCCGAAGCCGATAGCTCGGCCTGCCCGCCCAGCACTAGCGAGCCGCCGTAGTACAGCAGCCCCGCTACCACCGTTACGCCCGCAAACTCGCTGAACGGCGAGGCCAAATCGCGGGTGTTGTCGATGGCCTGCGTGGTGCGCGCATACAGGTCATTCTGAAATTCGAACTTGTCGAGCACGTAGCGGCGGGCGTTGAAGGCCTTCACCACGCGCATGCCGCCCAGCGTTTCCTCAATCACCGACAGCATGGCTCCCAGTGTGGTTTGGCTGATGGTGGCGTGCCGCCGCAGCCGCTTCGATACGCTGGCAATGATACCGCCCGAAATGGGCAGCAGTACCAGCGAAAACAGCGTGAGCCGCGCCGACATCGAAAACAACAGCACGAAAATGCCCACGATATTGAGCGGCTCCTTGAACACGGCCGTGAGCGTGTTCACCACCGATATCTCTACTTCCTGCACATCGTTGGTGAGGCGCGAAATGAGGTCGCCCTTGCGCTCGTTCGAAAAGTAGCCCAGCTCTAGCTCCGTGATGCGGCCGAAGAGCGCGCCGCGCACGTTGCGCACCACCCGCGCCCGCACCCGCGCCAGCAGCCGCCCGCCCAGGTAGCGAAACACGTTGCTCAGGAATACCGACACGATTATCAGCCCGCACACAAACGCCAGCGTGCCCTGCTTGCCGTGCCGGGCCAGCATCTGGTTGAAGTAAAAGTTAAACAGCTCCTTCACATAGTCAATCGTGAAGGCAAAGTGCGGCAGCGCAGTTGGGGCCGCCGCCGTGTGCACGTCGGTAGTGCCAAACAGCACGTTGAGCAGCGGAATAACTAGCGTAAAGTTGGCAATGCCGAAAAAAATGCCCAGCGTGGCGTACAGCGCATACAGCGGCACAAAGTCGGCGTAGGGCCGCGAAAAGCTCAGCAGGCGGAGGTAGGTCTTCATGAAATTCTGTACTTACCGAATAGTTAGCAACCAACCGTTTGTCATTGCCGCGCTTCGCTCGCAATGGCAAACGGTTTCGAGCATTAACTATGGCTTAAAATTCGTGCAGGCGCTGGGCGATGTTCCAGCGCAGTGCCACCGACGGGTACACCTCCGTGCCGTTGCCGATAAGCCTACCCCCGGTTGGAGTATAAATAATCGTCTGGTTCACCGACTGTCGCCGAGCAATGAGGGTGGCATCCACAAACAGGTTGAGGCGCGGCTGATACGTAGCCGTGAAGTCGAAGTGGAAGAGATGGCTGGTGTTGCCACCGCCCACCTGGTAGCCATATTCGCGGGGCCGGCCGTTGGCGTCCAGCGGACGGTTGTTGTAGGGCTGCAGCGGATTAGAACCGTAGTTGCTAGTAGGGGTAGGCTGGTTCACCTGGCTGTAGGTATAGTCCAGGCCCTGCTTGGTGTAGAAAGCCTTGGCTACCAGGTGCAGGCGGGGTAGAGGCTGGTAGCTGAGCACGCCGAGTAGTTCCGCCAGGTTGGCGCCCATCGGGTGCGCCAGCGGTTGCAGGTAGTGCTCATAGGCAGTGTACAGGTTGGTGTGTTGGTAGGTGTAAGGACGGATGTAGTTGAACTCGATTTGCAAATCGAGGTTGCGGATGCCCGCCACATCCAGCAGCTTGCCACCCAGCTGGATAGCCTGCTTGTTGCTCCACCAGCCGTTGCCAGCCCTGATTTCGCTCAGCTTAAACTCATCGAGCACCAGCTGGCCGTAGAGCTGGGCGCGGTGCTTGATGTTCCACTTAAAGTCGAGGCCCAGCAGGGCATTATCCGTCGAGCCTACCTGCTGCTCGATGGCGCGGTAGAAAATCAGCGGGTTCAAGTACTGCAGCTCCAGCCCGCGCCCCGGCCCGCCCGACACCTCCGACTCAAATACGCCGATGTTGAAATTGTCGGTCACGTCGAAGCTGAGGTGGTGCAGCGCCAGGTACTTTTTGGGGTAGAGCGTATCCGCATTGGCGATGCCGCGGCGAGCCGTCAGCTCGGCGAAGATGTTTTGGTAGTTGAATTTCCAGACGCGAGTATTCAGCTTCAGGAAGAAATAGGGGGCGCTATAATCGCTCAGAATCAACGAACGGTAGCCATTACCGATGAAGTTGCGGTCGTGCGCAAACTGCACGTTAATGTGCTTGGTAGCCGCGTAGGTGATGCCGCCGCGCGCCGTAAAGAAGTCGTAAGCGCTGCCACTAGTTTTGAAGTCCTTGGTGTAGGCTTCGTGCGGAGCCACGGGTGCCCCCGGATTGCTATCGCGCAAAATGCGGTTTTGCACCCAGCCCGGCACGGCCTCCTGGTTGTCGGTCAGGAAGCCATAAAAGCCCAAGCGCTGGTCAATGAGGCCCTCAAACGCCACGCCGCGCGTGTTCACATAGCGCAGGCCGTCGAGGCTATTGTCGCCGCCATCCTTGCCAGCCTGCAAAAGCAGCACGGGATTGAGACGAAATGCAAAATCTTTGGTCTGGACGCTATACAGGTCCGTCTGGTTGCGGTAGAAATACGTCAGAAACGGCCGCTGGCTTTGGTTGAGGCTGTCGCCGGTAGTCGAAAACAACCAGTTGTCTTTCACCAGATACTGCGCGTTAAAGCGGTCGGCGGCCGACAGGTCGGCCCCATTCAGCAGGCGCTCGCCCAGGTGGGCCGCCGCCGAGCGGGTGTAGGGCCGCACGCTGGTATGGGGGTCGTGCAGCGAGTCGGGCCCGTATTTGATAGCGTAGCGGTCGATAAGGCGGTACGTATTGGGGTCGAGCGGCACATACAGCGGACCTTGGTAGGGAGAGCGCACGGGCTGCTGAGGTGCAGCTGCCTGCGCGGCTGGCACTGGGTGGGCCACAGGCGCCGGTTCCAGGGTCGCGGTTGGGGTCGGGGGTGCGGGAGCCGGGGTAGCCGGCACCGGCTCAGCCAAAACGGGGCGCTCAGCCGGAGTCGTCTTTTCCTTGTTAACGGTCTTTTCGCCCTTGGTATTCTCGGGCAGCGGCTTGTCAAAAATGTACCAGTTGGCCGAATTAGACGCGGGAGTGGGTGGCGTAGTCTGTGCCGCCAGCGAGCTGGCCAGGCCAAGCAACAGAAAAGACAAGTAGTATTTCATCAATAAAAAACCACCCCTAAGCAGGCAGGCCCCACAAATTTACGTCGGCCGCCGCCGCCCTGGGTTTTAGCCCGACTTTTGGGGCGCCAACCCTGGCCCTACCCCCTGCTACTCGCCGTGCTGCGCCTCCTCCGTTTTGCTGACCTCAACCTTGCCCGCTGGGAGGCCTGCGTGGCCGCCAGCCCTGGTGCCCTGCCCTACGTGCAGGCCTGGTGGCTGCGCGCCACGGCCGGGCGCTGGGCGGCCGTGGTCGAGCTGGGGCCGGCCGGTGAGTACCGCTCGCTGCTGCCACTGCCCACCAAGTGGCGCCCCGGCGGCAGGGTAGGGTATCAGCCGCCGTTTACCCAGCAGCTGGGCCTGGTGCTGACGCCCGCCAGCCAGCACCGCGCGCTGCCCGAGTATCTGGCGCTGGCGCAGCAATACTGCCGCCGCTTCTACCAGCAATTGCCCGCCGGGGCGGAGCTGCCCACCCTACCCCCCCCTTACCAGGTAAGTTCGCGCCTCACCCACCACCTCGACTTAAGCCCTGCCGCCGCTACCCTGCGCCAAGGCTACGCCGCCGACTACCGCCGTCGCCTACGCCGCCAAGCCGAGCTACCCGCGCCACTGCAAGTCAGCGCCAGCCACGACCTCGATGAGCTTATCCGGCTGTTTCTCAGCTACCGGGGCGCGGCGCACACGGGCCTGCACCCGCGCCACTACGCGCCACTGCGCCGCCTGTGGGCCGCTGCGCAGGCACGCGGCGTGGCCGAGCTGCGCCAGGTGCGTCACTCGGCTACTAGTGAGCTGCTAGCCGGGGCGCTGTTCATTCGCCATGCGGGGGGAGTTATTTATCTCTTTGCGGCGGCCTCGGAGGGGGGTAAGGCAGCGGGTGCGCCGCTGCTGCTGCTAGACGAGGCCATAGCTCGGCACGCTGGTCAGCCGGGTCAGGTACTCGATTTTGAGGGGGGCAGCCAGGCGGCCATCGGGCGTTTCTTCGCCAATTTTGGGGCGAGGCCCGTATCCTATCCCACCCTGACTTTCACTCATCAACCCTGGTTTTTACAATGGATGCCTTTTTGAACCCTACCGAGCAGCCAGCAGCTTCGGCCGCAGCCTCCGAGCCTACGCGCCTGCACGTTGTGTGCGCCGAGCCGAGTATTGCCAATCATTTTTTGGCGCAGCTGCGCGATGTAGACGTGCAGAAGGACAGCCTGCGCTTTCGGCGCAACCTTGAGCGACTGGGCGAAATCATCGCTACCCGCATCAGCGCGCAGCTCAGCTACACGCCCCAAGCTGTGCGCACGCCCTTGGGCGAGGCCGCCAGCCAGTTGCTGCGCGATTTTCCGGTGCTAGCCACCGTGTTGCGGGCGGGCCTGCCATTTCACCAAGGCTTCCTCAACTATTTTGACCAGAGCCCGAGCGCCTTTGCGGCCGCCTACCGCGTCGAGGGTACGGCCCAGGTGCAGGTGCAGCTCGACTACCTCACCGCCCCGCGCCTCGACGAGCGCGTGCTCATCTTGGCCGACCCCATGCTGGCCACTGGCAAAAGCTTGGTGCAAACCTACCGAGCTATGCTACGCTTCGGCATGCCGCGCCAAGTACATATTGCGGCCGTCATTGCCTCGCCCGAGGGGGTAGCCTACGTGATGCGCGAAATTCCGGAAGCCTCACTTTGGATAGCGGCCGTCGATGAAAAGCTCAATGAGCAAGCCTATATCATTCCGGGCCTGGGCGATGCCGGCGATTTGGCTTTTGGTAGTAAAATTTAGGATTGTTTCCGGGGCTTAATTGCCTCGTACAGTTGTACCTTCATACAGTGCTCGGTTCGTTAGGGCCGGCGCGCTGCTGAGTTAGTATGCCGAGCGTTCACTTCAAAACGCGGCACGAAATCAGCAGTAGCCAGCAGTACCAAAAATTTTGAGGCCTAGTGCGTAAACCAATACAGGAAATTGTCTATTTTTGCTGTCATACCTAGCCCTTTAATTAGGTTGGGATGCTAGTTTGTTATTATTCCTGTATTAGTGTTACAATTTGTCATGAAGTTAGCGCTTGTCTTTCTGCTCAGCACTGTGAAGTTTTTGGGTGGGCCACTGGCGGGCAGCAAAATGGGCTTGGGTTTCTGGCCTACGCTGGGCCTCACAGTGGCAGGCATGATGACGAGCGTTTTCATCATTTCGGGGGTGGGTAGGGTGTGGGTGCGGCACAAGCAGCAGCAGCGGCGCCTGCGCCGGGTTCCTATTTTCTCTAAGCGCTCGCGCAACATTATCAAGGTGTTCAAGCGGTTTGGCATGGGTGGCATCGCGTTTCTGACGCCCGTTTTGCTCTCACCCATTGGCGGCACCGTCATTGCCACGCTGCTGGGTGTGCCGCGCCCGCGCATTATGCTACACATGCTGTGGAGCGC
>CAZZDR010000152.1:0-8592 GCA_964652535.1 uncultured Hymenobacter sp.
GATATTCTGGCCGTCGCCGTGGGGTAGGGGCGTGAACAGGTCGGTAGCGAGGTTCGCCAGCAAGTCGAGAAACTGCTGGCGGTCGTCGGCAATGGCTTGCAGCGCAGCTTGCCAGCCAGCCTCGTCCACGGGCTGCGTTTTATCGGGCCAGTAGGCGGCGGGCCACTCAGGCGCCACGTACTGCGGATTTAGGCAAAACTCCAGAATATCGGCTTGCGCAATGCGCAGGTGCTCGACCAGGTGCCAGATGGTGTACGGGACTTCGGGCACCGCCTGGTTGCGCAGCGGCGCGGGCAGGTCGGCAATAGCCTCCTCGAAGGTGGCGTGCGCATTGCCAATAGTAAGCAGCTCGGTAAGCTCGGTAACGAGGGCAGCGCGGGTTAGGTGGTCCATAGAAGTTGGGGAAGTAGGAGGGGGTAGGGGCAGCGCGGCCGGCTCGGCGGCTCTGGCAAGAAGGGTGGGCGGGAGCTATACGCACGTGCCAGCCAGCCGGATTTATCCGGCCTCTCCGCCTTTCAGCAGCCCCAGCCGCGTGGCAAACACGCGGCCCACATGCAGCGCGTGCCGCTTGGCCGTGTCGGCCACCGGGCCTGCAAAGTGTGCATCCACGGCTTCCCTAAACAGCTCGAGCCAGCGCTCGAAGTGCGCGAGGCCGATGGGCAGCGGAAAGTGCTTGCGCATGGGAAAGCCCCGGTAGCGCGAAGTGCCCAGCAAGATGCCGCTCCAAAAGTCGTAGAGCTGCGGCAGGTGGTGGCTAAAATCGAGGTGGGCAAAATCGACGAACACGGGCGCCAGCAGCGGGTCGGCCAGCACGCGCTCGTAGAAGCTGTCAACCAGCGTTTTGATGTCGTCTTCGGTTGTGATGTCGGGCATGGTAGATAAAGTAGAAGGGCCCTCCGTTTCGCGTAGAGGTCGGTGCAGGCATGCGCAAACGGACGCGGAGCACCGCGCCGCTTTCCACTTCTGAAAGCCGGAAGGTAGCTTTGAGGTTGCGATGAATGACCCCGAAATCCGCGCCCGGCTCTATCCCTTGCTGCTGGGCGGTGTGCACATCGACGAGCTGCCCACCGGCACCACCCGCGCCGATGTGGTGCACATCACCGAGCATTTTATGCACGGCTACGAAGTGAAGGGCGACGGCGACACCCTGCAGCGCGTGCAAAACCAGCTGCGCTGCTACGCCGAGGTCTACGATTTCGTCACGTTCGTAGTCACTGAGAAGCACCTGCCCAAGCTCCTACCCCTGCTGCCTGAGTGGGTCGGTATTTTAGTGGTCCCAGCTGCCGGCCCTACCCTGCAGTGCCACCGCCAAGCTGCCTATAATGCTACCGTGCAGCGGGCCCCGCTGGCGGGCCTGCTGTGGGTAGAAGAAATAAAGCAGTACCTGCTGGCCCTGGGCCTAGCCGGGGCCAGCACCCTGCGCCAGCGCGAGGTAGCGCAGTTTTTGCGTACTACCCACACGGTACCGCTCTCGGGCCTGGCGCAGTACGTGCGCGAGCGCCTCATGGCCCGGCTGCCCGAGCGCCTGCTGCTGCGCGAAGCCCGCAAAGCCGAGCGCGAGCGCCTGGCCGCCAGCCGCCAACGCCGGCGCACCAAGCGGCGCTGAGCAGAGGTAGGCAGGTTTTGGCAGGCCGGGGCCTTAACTTTCCGGTCAATTGTGCGCTGATAGTTTTTTTATGCAAGAAGATATGCTTTCATCCGTGGCGGCGCTGCCCCGGCTACCCAAAGCGCCCACCGGCATCGAGGGCCTCGATGAGATAACCGAAGGCGGCCTGCCGCTGGGCCGGCCCACGCTGATATGCGGCAGCACTGGCTGCGGCAAAACGCTGCTGGCCATCGAGTTCTTGGTTCGTGGCGTGCAGCAGTACGGCGAACCGGGCCTGCTCATGACCTTTGAGGAAACTGCCACCGAGCTGGCCGCCAACGTAGCTTCGCTGGGCTTCAACCTGCCGCAGCTGCAAGCCACCCAGCAGCTGCGCCTCGACCACGTACACCTCGACCGTGGCGAAATGGAAGAGGCTGGCGAGTACGACCTCGACGGCCTGTTTTTGCGCCTCGGGCACGCCATCGATACCATTGGGGCCAAGCGCGTGGTGCTCGACACAATAGAGGCGCTATTTTCTAGCTTTAAGAACGAGGCAGTGCTGCGGTCTGAGATTCGGCGGCTGTTTCGCTGGCTGAAAGACAAGGGCGTGACGACCATCATCACGGCCGAGCGCGGCGACGGCACCCTCACCCGGCAGGGGCTCGAAGAGTACGTGTCGGACTGCGTGATTTTGCTCGACAACCGGGTAATTGACCAGATTACGACCCGCCGGCTGCGCGTGGTGAAGTACCGCGGCAGCACCCATGGCACCAACGAGTACCCATACTTGATAAGTGAAACGGGCTTTTCGGTGCTGCCCGTCACCTCGCTCAAGTTGACGCACCAGGTGTCGAAAGAGATTATCTCGTCGGGTGTGTTGGGCCTCGACGACATGTTTGCGCGCCAGGGCTGGTACCGGGGCAGTAGCGTGCTGCTCACGGGAACGGCTGGCACGGCCAAAACCACGCTAGCCACCTCCTTTGCTCTCGCCACCTGCCGCCGTGGCGAGCGTTGCCTGTACTTCGCGTTTGAGGAGTCGCCGGCGCAGCTTATCCGCAATATGCAGTCGGTCAGCCTCGACTTGCAGCCCTACCTCGAGCAGGGCCTGCTGCACATCGAGGCCTCGCGCCCCACGCTCAACGGCCTCGAGCGCCACCTCGTGACGCTGCACCAGCTCGTGCGCGACTACCAGCCGCAGGCCGTCGTCATTGACCCTATCAGCAACCTGGTATCGGTGGGCAGCGTGAGTGAGGTGCGCAATATGCTCACGCGCATGATCGATTTCTTGAAAATCAACAACATCACGGCCGTGTTTACATCCCTCATCAGCGGGCGGCACGGGCAGCTTGAGCTCACGGAGGAAGGCGTGTCGTCGTTGGTCGATACCTGGATTTCGGTGCGCGACCTCGAAGGCGTGGGCGAGCGCAACCGGGGCCTAAGCATTTTGAAAGCACGGGGCATGGCCCACTCCAATCAGGTGCGTGAGTTCTTGATTACCGACCAAGGGGTACAGTTGCTCGACGTTGTTATCGGGCCGGCGGGCATCGTGACGGGGGCAGGCCGCTACACGCAGCGCTTGCAGGAGGAAGCCCAACGCGCGGTGCAGCAGCACGCCACCGACCGCCGCGACCGCGAGCTGGAGCGCAAGCGCCGGCTGCTGGAAGCCACCATCACTAACCTGCGCACCGAGTTTGAGTCGGTGGAAGAGGAGCTACACCGCGTAGGCCAAGAGGAGCAGTTGCGCGAAGAGGCCTTGCGCAGCGGCCGTTCGGAGCAGGCCGCGCCCGCTTATTTGCCTACCCCCCCCAACACCCAGCCCTAGCTGCCGTAAACCGCCAACTAATGATGATGGAAATGAGGGAGGTGAACCTAACCCAGCGGCCCGTGCCTAGCCACGGTGGCCTGCTGGCACCACGTAATATAGCGCAACTATTGGCCGCCGTGGGTAGCCAGATGCGGGTGGGCTCCGCGCTTGCCCAGCCGTGCCGATGAGCCCTACCCCCGCCACCCTGCCCAACGCCGCAGAGTACGAGCTTTGCCTCTACATCACGGGGGCTACCCCCAACTCGACGCGCGCCGTGCGTCACATCAAGGCTATCTGCGAAGAGTTTTTGGTGGGTCGCTACGAACTCCGTATCATTGATATGTATCAGCAGCCCGAGCTGGCCCAGCAGGCGCAGATTGTAGCCGTACCCACTCTGGTACGGCAGCGGCCATTGCCATTTCGCCGCCTTATCGGCGACCTTTCCGACCGGTCTGCCGTATTAACTATTCTAGGACTAGACCACCTGCTGCCCCCGCCCACCCCATGACCCCCACTGCCGCCGACTTGGCCCGGGAAAACGAAATGCTGCGCCAGCAGCTGCACGAGGCGCAAGAGCTGGTAGCAGCGGTGCGCACGGGAAGCATCGATGCGCTAACTATTCAGGGCGCCGACGGGCCGCGTCTTTTTACCCTTGAAAGCGCCGACCAAGGCTACCGCAACTTAGTGGAGCAGATGAGCGAAGGTGCGGTGCTGCTGGCTCCGGATGGCTTTGTGCTGTACTGCAACGCCGCCCTATCCGACGCCCTAGGATGCCCGCCCAGCGAGGTGTTGGGGCACACGTTTGTCGAGTTTATTCCGGCCGAATACCAAGCCTACTGGGCCGGGCTGTGCCAGCAGGGCTGGGCCACCCAGGCGCGTGGCGAGCTGCTGCTGCAAAGCTGCCAAGACGGGACCACGCGGCCGTTTTCGGTGTCGATGAATGTGCTCTCGTTTGGCGGCACCCTCACGCTGGCTGTGCTGCTGGCTGATATGTCGGCCTACCGCGAAATAAAGGCTATCCGCTCGGTAGTGGTAAAACAAAATGCCCTGCTCGACCGCAAAAGTGAGGAGCTGGTGCGCCAGGAGGCCGCCCGCCGAGCCGTAGAGCAAAATGCGGCCGAGGTGAGCCGCGTGTTTGAGGGCATTCCGCAGATAGCCTGGACGGCCGACCTGCAAGGCAAAAGCACGTACTTCAATCAGCGCTGGTTTGACTTTGCGGGCCAGGCGCCCGTGTCGAATGTGAAGCTGAAGGAGCGCATTCACCCTGACGATTTTGAGCACTCTGTGGCCAAGTGGCGCCATTGCTTGCGCACTTTTGAGCCGCTCGAAATTGAGTGCCGCATCCGCAACCAGGCCGGCGACTACCGGTGGATGCTGGGCCGCGCCCTGCCCTCGCGCAACGAGCAGGGCGAGGTAGTGCAGTGGATTGGCACCTACACCGACATTCATGCCCACAAACTGGCCCAGGAGCGCGTGGCCCAGGCCCAGCGCCTGCTACGCGACAACAATGAGGAGCTGACCCGCGTGAATGTGGACCTCGATAGCTTTATCTACACGGCCTCGCACGACCTGCGCGGCCCCATTACCAACATCGAGGGCTTGCTGCAGGCCCTCGCCGATGAGCTGCCCATTGTGGCCCGGCAGCGCCCAGCCGTCGAGACCATTTTGGGTATGCTAAATAAGTCGGTCGAGCGGTTTCAGCATACCATCGAGCAGCTTAGCGATGTGGCCAAGCTGCAGCGCGAGCATGGCCTGGCAGCGGTGCCCGTGCCGCTGGCGCCCGTGGTGCAAGGCGTGAGCCTCGACCTGGCCCCGCTGGTGCAAGCATCTGGTGCGCAGCTAGCTTTCGAGCTGGAAGAGGGGGTAGCCGTGCGCTTTCTCGAAAAAAACCTGCGCAGCCTGCTCTACAACCTGCTCCACAACGCCATCAAGTACCGCGCGGCGGCCCGGCCGGCGCAGGTGCGGCTGCGGGCCCACACCGATGGCCTGCACCTACGCCTGACCGTGCAAGACAACGGCCTGGGTATCGACCCCGCTGGCCAGCGCCGGCTCTTTGGCCTTTTCGAGCGCCTGCACGACCACGTGGAGGGCAGCGGCATTGGCCTGTTCATGGTCAAGAAAATGGTCGAGAATGCCGGTGGCCGCATCTTGGTCGAGAGCCAGGTGGGCGAGGGCTCGACCTTCACGGTGCTGCTGCCGCAGTAGCCGGCGGTGGTAATTTCGTAGGCGTGACGCCCTCCCTACCCCCCGCTGCGCCGCGCAAAATCATTCACCTCGACATGGACGCGTTCTATGCCTCGGTGGAGCAGCGCGACGACCCCGCCCTGCGCGGCCGGCCGCTGGCTGTGGGCGGCACCCGCGCCCGCGGTGTGGTAATGGCCGCCAGCTACGAGGCCCGCCAGTACGGCGTGCGCTCGGCCATGCCGGCGGCCACGGCGGCGCGCCTTTGCCCCGAGCTGCTGTTTGTGCCGCCGCGCTTCGAGGTCTACAAGGAAGTGTCGGGGCAAATAAGGGAGGTGATGGCCGAGTACACGCCGCTCATCGAGCCCGTCGCGCTCGACGAGGCCTACCTCGACGTGACCCATAACCTGGCCGGCGTGCCGCTGGCCAGCGAAGTAGCCCGCCAGCTCCGGGCCAAGATTTTGGCCCGCACCCAGCTCACAGCCTCGGCGGGCATTTCCTACAATAAGTTTCTGGCCAAGCTTGCTTCCGACCGCCGCAAGCCCAACGGGCAGTACGTGATTCCGCCCGAGCGCGGAATGGCGTTTGTGGCGGGGCTGGGGGTAGGCGAGTTTCACGGCATTGGGCCGGCCACGCAGGCGCGGCTGCACGCGCTGGGCATCTTCACGGGGGCCGACCTGCGCGCCCAGCCCGAGGCGCTGCTGCGCCAGCACTTTGGCAAGGCGGGCGGCTTTTATTATGCCATTGCCCGCGCTGAGGACCACCGCCCCGTGCGCCCCGACCGACCGCGCAAGTCGGTGGGCGCCGAAATGACTTTTGCCCAGGATTTGCACGACTTGCCCGACCTGCTGGCCGCCCTGCTGCCCGTGGCCGCCAAGGTGTGGGCCTACTGCCAGCGCACCGGTCAGTCGGGCCGCACGCTCACGCTTAAAGTCAAGTTTGCTGATTTTCAGCAGATAACGCGCAGCCGCACGCTGCCCGCCGCCATGCCCGACGAGGCTACCTTGCTGCGCCTGGGCCAGGAGCTGCTGGCCGCCCAGCTGCCGCTGCCGCTGGGCGTGCGCCTGCTGGGCCTTTCGCTGTCTAGCCTCGATGGAGCCGAAGCCGTGCCCGGTCCCGGCGGGCAGCTGGCGCTCTTCTGAGATGGGGAATAAAGAGAACGTTATGCGCAGCTGGCGCCCGCTTGTCGAAACAGCTCACGTGCAACAGTAAAAGCAACGGTCGAGATTGCTGGCTGCACGCGAGCTGCCTCGACAAGCTCGGCCTGACGTTCTTTTGCAGCAATTATTATTCATTACTCAGCACCAGTACCCCTTACCAACTGCTCACTACCCCATGTCTGCCATTCAAGAAATCGAACAGCTCGAACGCAAACGCTTCGACGCTCAAGTTGCCAAAGACCTGCCGACCCTCGAAGCCATCTTTGCCGACGACCTCATCTACACCCACTCCAACGGCCACCAAGATGGCAAGGCCAGCTACATCGCCTCCATCGCCAGCGGCCAGAGCCGCTACGACCACGTCGATATCGAGGACATAACCGTGCGGCCCTACAACGACGACCGCACGGCTATCGTCAACGCGCTCATTCAGATTGACCTCGGCCCCGGCGCCGACGGCCAGCCCCATTTCACGCGCATCAAGTACGTGGTGGTCTACATCAAAGACGCCGCCAAGGGCTGGCAGCTCGTGCTCTGGCACGCCCAAAAGCAGGCTGCGTAAGTGCAGCTTTCATTTGGTTAAAAAAGAACGTCATTCCGAACTTGCCGAGGAATGACGTTCTTTTTTGGCGATTATTTTATTAATAGCCAACCCAGATTCACCGCCACATAAGTGGCAGGCCGGCGCTTTTGCCCAGTAGCGGGTCGGTGGTGGGGCGAGGGAGAGCGGCGATGTTTTTATCGGTTTGGGGACGCTCGCCGGGCTGGCCGCGGTTCACGTCCCAGGCGCGGCCGTCGGGGTAGGCGCCGACGATGCCCAGGTTTTCGCCGCCCAGGTTTTTGTGCCCTACCCCCGCCGGAATCACCAAGATATCACCGGCTTGCACGCGCACTTTTTGGCCGGCCTCGCCGCCCAGGTGCAGCAGCGCCGAGCCCGCGTACACGCCGAGCACCTCGTGCGAGGTGCTGTGGTAGTGGTGAAACGGGTACACGCCGTTGCGCCAGGAGTTGGTCCAATTGTTAGCGGCGAAGTGGTTTTCGAGCCAGGCCGCGCCGGCTGCGTCGCGCGCGGCAAAGGCTTTTCGGTACAGCAGCAGGGGGTAGGCGCTGTTGGGAATCGTGCCGTCGTCTTTGAAAAACAGTTGCTCGGGTTGCATGAGGCGCGTGGGGCGAAAAGTGGCGGCCAGGCCCAGCGGAGCCAAGCCCAACAAGGGTAGAAAAGCGCGGCGTTTCATAGGAAAGTGAGGTTTAAAAGAAAAGCCGGTTGTCCCTAAAAGCGCAAGGACAAGCAGTTATTTCAGCACCGGCAGCGTCACGCTGGAGGCGTGGCCGGCCTCGTGGTACAGCTTGATAGTAGCCTTTTTAAAGTCAGCCGCCTCCGCCGTCGAGATATTGACAAACTGCTGCGGATTGCGGTCTACCAGCGGAAACCAAGTGCTTTGCACCTGCACTTGCAGGCGGTGGCCTTTTTTGAAAGTGTGCAGCACGTCGTTCAGCTCGTATTTCACCTTGGTGGGCACGTTGGGCTGAAAGGCCTCGGGCTTTTCAAAACTGTTGCGGAAGCGGCCGCGCAGCACGTCGGCCCGCACCAGACGCTGGGTGCCGGGCAGGGTGGTGTTGGGGGCGCCGGGCGCGGGGTCGGCCGCGTCGTCGGGCAGCACGTCGATGAGCTTCACCACGAAGTCGGCGTCGGTGCCCGAGGTGCTCACCCACAGGTCTACGGCCAGCGGGCCGGCCACGGTTAGGTCCGCAGGTAGGGGTAAGGTTTGGAAGGTGAGTACATCGGGCCGCTCAGACGCAAAGCGCTGGTCGGCAACCATGTACTCGTTGCTGCGGCTGCTCAGGATGCCGGGCGCGTAGGG
>CAZZDR010000153.1:0-5782 GCA_964652535.1 uncultured Hymenobacter sp.
AGCGGCGAGAAGGCGTCGTACTGCTTGCCTACCATGTCGGCCTTGGCCATAAACTTGTCGCCGTCTTCCTTGGTCCACCAGTCGCGCAGGTTGCCTTTGGCATCCGAGCGGCGGCCCTGGTCGTCGAAGCCGTGGGTCATTTCGTGGCCGATTACGGCACCGATGCCGCCGTAGTTCACCGCGTCATCGGCCTTAGGGTCGTAGAACGGCGCCTGCAAGATGCCGGCCGGGAACACGATTTCATTCATGCTCGGGCTGTAGTAGGCGTTCACCGTGGGCGGGGTCATGCCCCACTCGCCCCGGTCGATAGGCTTGCCAAACTTACTGAGGTTGTCCTCGCGGCGCCACTCGGCGGTAGCAAAAAGGTTTTGCAGCGCGCTGGTGCGCGTGATTTTCAGCTTCGAGTAGTCCTTCCACTTGTCGGGGTAGCCGATTTTTACGGCGAAGGCGTTCAGCTTTTCGAGGGCCTGCTTCTTGGTATCGGCGCTCATCCAGTCGGTGGCCATAATGCGCTCGGCGTAAGCCTTGCGCAGGTTCTCGACCATTTCCTTGGCGCGGGCCTTGGCAGCGGGCGAAAACGCCTCATCTACGTAGAGCTGGCCAAAGGCCTCGCCCAGTGCGCCGTCAGTGGCGCGCAGCGAGCGCTTCCAGCGGGGCTGCTGCTGCTTAGCGCCCGTCAGCACCTGCGCAAAGCGGAAAGCCGCATCGCCGTAGGCCTTAGGCAGGGCCGAAGTCACGTCCGACACCAGGTTCCAGCGCAGGTACTGCTGCTGGTCGGCGATGGGCGTGTTGGCGAGCAGCGTGTTCACCGAGGCAAAGAACTCAGGCTGGCCAATGAGCACGTCCTGGGCGTTGCCCAGGCCCGCTCCTTTGAGGCGCAACGGCAGGTTTAGGTTAGGATATTCCTGGGCGGCCTGGGCCACCGGCACCTTGTTGTAGTTCTTGAGGCGGTCGCGCAGGGCCACGCGGTCGCGACTGGCCTGGGCCAGCTTAGTTTCGAGGGCCAACACCGCGTCGGCATTGGTCGCGGCCAGGCTCGGGGCATCGCCCAGCATCTGGAATACGCTGGTCATGTAGGTTTTGTAGGCGGTCCGAATTGCCTTCGAGCGCCCGTCTTCCTTCAGGTAGTAGTCGCGGTCGCCGAGGCCAAGGCCTCCCTGGCGCATCTGCACGGCATATACCGAGCTGTTTTTACCATCCTGGCCCACACCAAAGCCATACCAGCCGCTCGACAGCGTCTTGGGGTCGGCCATGTACTTCTGGATGTCGGCCAGGCTCTTGAGGTTGTTGATTTGGGCCAGCTTGGGCTGCAAATATTTCAGGCCGGCGGCCTCGATAGCAGCTGTGTCCATAGCAGCAGCGTAGAAGTCGCCCACCTTCTGGGCGTTCGAGCCAGGCTTGGCCGAGCGGTCGGCGGCAGCTTTCATCAATATGCGCTTCTCCACCGCGATGTTGCGGTCGGCCAGCTCGTTGAAGGCACCCCAGCGGGTTTCGGCGGCTGGCACGGGGTTGTTTTTCAGCCAGTTGCCATTGGCGTAGTGGTAAAAGTCCTCGCAGGGGCTCACCGACTGGTCGATGTTGGCGAGGCTAATGCCCACGCCCTTCTGCGGGGGGGTAGGCTTGGTGGGCGGTCCGAAAGCGGTGGTGGCGGCCAGGCCGCCGAGGCCCAGCGTAGCCAGTGCCAACCGCGAAAAGGTAAAAGTGGTGGACATGGAAAAGATTGGTTAGGAGAATAAGAAGAAAGACGAACTTAGTCACGATAGATGTAACTCCCGCGTCACAGTTGCATCACTACGAGTTTACGCAGGGGGAATAGGGATAAAAAAAGCCCGCTCCGAGAACCGAAGCGGGCTTTTGTAGCGTGGACTTATAGCGTCCGCGCGCCTACCCTACCAGATGCGGGCTTGCTCGGCGGTCGGGCGCACCATTTTATCGGTGGGCTTGCAGCCGAAGGCCTTGTAAAACTCGGGCATGTTCATGAGCGGGCCGTTGGTGCGAAACTGGCCCGGCGAGTGCGGGTCGGTGAGCACCTGCTGGCGAGCGGCCTCGGGCCGAATGTTGGTGCGCCAAATCTGGGCCCAGGCCAGGAAGAAGCGCTGGTCGGGCGTGAAGCCGTCGATGCTCTGAGTGCTCTTGGCCTCGGCCGTTTTCTGAAAAGCCTGGTAGGCGATGGTGAGGCCACCGAGGTCGGCCAGGTTTTCGCCCATCGTCAGCTTGCCATTCACGTGCACCGAGTCAAGCGGCGAAAACGCGTCGTACTGCTTGCCCACCATTGCGGCTTTGGCGTTGAATTTGTCGCCGTCTTCCTTGGTCCACCAGTCGCGCAGGTTGCCCTTCGAGTCGTATTGGCGGCCCTGGTCGTCGAAGCCGTGGGTCATTTCGTGGCCGATTACGGCACCGATGCCGCCGTAGTTCACCGCGTCATCGGCCTTAGGGTCGTAGAACGGCGCCTGCAAGATGCCGGCCGGGAACACAATCTCGTTCATCGGCGGGTTGTAGTAGGCATTCACCGTGGGCGGGGTCATGCCCCACTCGCCCCGGTCGATAGGCTTGCCAAAGTGGCCGAGGTTGTCGGCCGTGGCCCAGGTGCGGGCAGCCAGCACGTTTTGCAGCGCGCTCTGGCGGTTCACGTTCAGCTTCGAGTAGTCCTTCCACTTGTCGGGGTAGCCGATTTTCACCGCAAAAGCGTTGAGCTTCACCAACGCTTCCTTCTTGGTAGCGGCGCTCATCCAGTCGGTAGCCATAATGCGCTCGGCGTAGGCTTTGCGCAGGTTCTCAATCATTTCCTTGGCCTTGGCCTTGGCCGACGGCGAAAACGCTTTATCAACGTAGAGCTGGCCAAAGGCTTCGCCCAGCGCGCCGTCGGTGGCGCGCAACATGCGCTTCCAGCGGGGCTGCTGCAACTTGGCGCCGCTCAGCACCTGCGAAAAGCGGAAGGCGTCGTCGCCAAACGCCTTGGGCAAGGCGCTGCTCACGCTGCTCACTAGGTGAAAGCGCAGGTACTGGCGCTGGTCGGCCAAGGGCTCGGTGGCCAGCATCGTGCTCACTTCCTTCATGAAAGCGGGCTGGCCCACAATCACTTCCTTGGCCGTGCCGAGGTGGTTTTCCTTCAGCAGCAGGGGTAGGTTGAGGTTGGGGTAGGCCTGCGTGGCTTGGGCCACGGTCATCTTGTTGTAGTTGGCCTGCGGGTCGCGCAGGTCTACGGGGCTTTTGCTGGCCTTGGCCAGGCGCGTTTCGAGGCGCATCACGGCGGCGGCGTTGGCCGTGGCAGCGGTTTCGCTGTCGCCGAGGCGCTTAAACGTCGTCACCAGGTATGCCTGGTAGGCGGCCCGGATGCTCTTCGAGCGCGCGTCTTCGTTCAGGTAGTAGTCGCGGTTGGGCAGCGTAAGGCCACCCTGGTAAAACTGCACCGCGTACTGGGTGCTGATTTTCTCGTCCTGCCCTACCCCCGAGTTAAACCACACGCTACCAGCGTGCGCCGTGGGGTCAGCCAAAAATTTCTGCATCTCGGCCAGCGTCTTGATGCCCATGATGCGGTCGAGGTAGGGCTTCAGGTACTTGGTACCGGCCGCCTCAATGGCCATCGTGTCCATGGCTGAAGCGTAGAAATCGCCTACTTTCTGGGCATTCGAGCCCTTGGGGGCAGTGGCCGCATTGCGAGCCAGCTCCTCCAAAATAGCTTTTTGGGTGGCGTTGTTGCGGTCGGCCAGCTCGTTGAAGCTGCCCCAGCGGCTCTCGGCGGCTGGCACGGGGTTGTTCTTGAGCCAGCTGCCGTTGGCGTACTGGAAAAAATTGTCGCAGGGCTGCACCGACTGGTCGATGTTGGCCGGGTTGATGCCAACGCCCTTAGCGGGAGCCGTTTGCGCCAGGGCCGGGGTACCGGTGGCCAGGCTCAGCGCTGCCACGGCCAAGGCCGCGCCGCGCTGGTAACGAGAAATTTTAGACATGGAACAGGAAAAGTGGATGGGTTAGGGGTTAGGGATTGAGACCGGCAAGTTAGGCGTGCCGCCAATTTTGGCACGCCGGCAAGGTACTTTTGCACCCTACCAGGTTACCTGGCTACGCGTTAAAACCGTTTGGTCCTGCGAGCGCAGCGCGGTAATCGCTCCAGCACGACACCCGCGCCGTTCGTTTGGCCAGCTTACTGATGCGATTACCGCGCTGCGCTCGCCATGACAACCAATTTTAGCTGATAATTCCCTACCCCCCGTATGCCCCTCTATCCGCGCCGCGCTGCCCCTACCCCCGCCGAGCCGGCCGCCCCGCTCAGCCTGGGCGCGCTGCTTACGCAGGTGCGGGCGGCCTTGCACCACCGCTTTCCCGATAGCTACTGGGTAGTGGCCGAGGTGGCCGAAATGACGCGCCCGCGCCAGGCCGGCGGCCACTGCTACCTCACCCTTACCGAGCCCGCCGCCGGGGCCGAGGCACTGGGCTTTGTGGCGCAGGCGCGGGCTACTCTCTGGGGCAGCCGCTACCAGCAGCTAGCACCTGCCTTTGCCGAGGCCACGGGCCAAGAGCTGCGGCCTGGCTTGCGCCTGCTGCTGCGCGTGAAGGTGACGTTTCATGAGCAGTACGGCTTTTCGCTTGATGTGCAGGCCCTCGACCCCAGCTACACCGTGGGCGAGCTGGCCCGCCAGCGCCTGGCCACGCTGCGCAAGCTGCAAGAAAAAGACCTGCTCGAACGCCAGCAAGAGCTTACCCTACCCCTCGCCCCGCAGCGGCTGGCGGTTATTTCCTCGCCCACCGCGGCCGGCTTTCAAGACTTTGTGCGCCAGCTCGAAGAGGCGCCCTACGATTTTGCCCTCACGCTTTTCCCGGCCCTCATGCAAGGCGAGGGCGCGCCGGCCAGCATTCGGGGCGCCCTCGACGCTATCCGGCCACGGCGCGGGCAGTTTGAGGTCGTGATTCTTATTCGCGGCGGCGGGGCCAAAACGGACTTGCTGGCCTTCGACGAATACGGCCTGGCGGCGGCGGTGGCGGCGTTTCCGCTGCC
Source organism: uncultured Hymenobacter sp. (assembly GCA_964652535.1). Classification (GTDB taxonomy): domain Bacteria; phylum Bacteroidota; class Bacteroidia; order Cytophagales; family Hymenobacteraceae; genus Hymenobacter. The sequence continues at coordinate 4,994 of CAZZDR010000153.1, forward strand.
CGTGCTCACCGGCATCGGCCACGAGCGCGATGAGGCGATAGTGGACTTAGTGGCCCACAAAGCGCTTAAAACGCCCACGGCCGTGGCGGCATTTTTGGTCGAGCGCCTGGCCCGGCTCGAAGGCCTGCTGCTCGACCTGGCCGAGCGCGTGGCCGACCGCAGCCGCCAGCACCTGGCCCGGCACCACGCGCAAGTGCAGCGCCTAGCCGACCACACCCGCGAGGCCGCTCGCCAGCAGCTGCGCCGCACCACCGACCAGCTGGGCCAGCGCAGCCGCCAGGCCACCCAGGCCCCGCGCCAGCACCTGCGCCAGCTAGGCCAGCACCTCGAAAGCTTTCGCTACACCCTACCCCGCGCCGCCCGCCAAACCGTGGCGCACGAGGCGCAGCACCTGCGCCGCCGCTCGCGCACGGTGCTGCAGCGCTTTGTGCGCCACCACCAACGCAAGCGCGAAGCCTTGCTGAAGCAGCAATTTGCGGTGCAGCGCGGACTGGAAAAATGGCTTGCCGCGCGTGAGGTGCAGCTGTTTCTGGCTGAAGCGCAGGTGCTGCGGCGCGAAAACCAGCTCTTGCGCCAGCGCCGGTAAGCCCTACTTTTTAATCCGCATTAGTTCATTCAGCCAGTACCCAACGTGACGTACAACGAAGCCATTCAGGAATTAGAAACCATTTTGCGCAGCCTCGAAACCGACCAGGTGGATGTGGACGACCTCACGGCCCGCGCCGAGCGCTCGGCCGAGCTCATCCGGCTGTGCCGCCACAAGCTGCGCCACGCCGAAACGTCGCTCGA
>CAZZDR010000153.1:5882-8542 GCA_964652535.1 uncultured Hymenobacter sp.
GAGGAGGAAGACGACGCCGACGATGACTATCAGCCCGGTGGTCCCGGCCGGCCAGCTTCGCCTCGATTGTTTTAAAAAAACAAGGGGGTAGGGCAACCAAGCCCTACCCCCCTTTGCTGGCACAATTAATTGCGCCGCACGTGGATTTGCACGCGCTCCCCATCTTCGCTGGTGGTGGGCATCACGTCGATGCGGTCGGCCTCGTCGTAGTAGGCAGCCAGGCCACGCACGATGCCAACGGCCAGCCCGCCCATGCGGCGCGGCGACACGTAATCTATTATTAACTCGCTCTCATTCAGCCGCTTTACCTGCAGCACGGGTGGTGAGTTTTCGGGGTGCTCGCGGCGCACCTGGTAGTGCATGGTGTGCTCAGTGTTTTCCAGCATTTCGAGGGTGCGCCAGTCGGGGTTCACGTATTTTTGGTACATATACATGAGGTCGGGCACGAGGTACTCGCCAAACTTTTCGTGCAGCTCGCCGGCCGGAATACCAGTCATTTCGGCCGCCTGGCCCACCAGCGCATAAATATGCGCATCGGGGTACACCTCGCGGTGGCTGAAATCGCCGGATTTGAGGCCGGACTGCTCCACCAGTTTCAGCCAGGTGCTGTGGTCGTATTGGGTTTGAACGTAGCGTTTGAGAAGCGTAAAGATGGTACCTTGCATATAGTGAAGAAAAAGACGAGAGCTAGTTAGGTGGATAACAACGCGTACCCCGCCGAAAGGTTGAGCTACCATAGCCCACAAAAAAGCCGCCAAAGCGAGTGCTCTGGCGGCTTTTTTGTGGGCTACACCTTAGATATTACCGATTACCGTCATGGTACTGAGGGTAGGGCCAGCGCTACCCCCGGTGGGCTCAATGGTCATGGCAAAGGTTTGGGCGCTGGCGATGTCCTTCATCTGCTGGAGGTCGTCGCCAGCCGCGGTGGTCGTGGCCAGCACACCTGCATCGATGGGCTTGCCTTTGTCGAGGGCCCACAGCTGGTACTGCTTGTCGGCGGGCAGGGGGGGTAGCTCCTGCACATCGAGGTACACGCGGTGGTTGGCGCGGTTGAACAGCACGCGGGCGTGGGCCGTGGGGTGCGCGGGGGTGCCTGCCAGGGCGACCGTCTTGAACTGCGGAGAGCGAAATACCTGCAACTGGCGCTCGGTGGTCTGGAGGCGGCGCTCCGAAACCTGCGAGGTTTGAGCGAAGCGTGCCTGGCTATTCTGGGCGGCTACGAGGTCGTTGCTGGTTTGCTGCCAGCGGCTGTATAGCAACGCATTGGCGGCCAAGCTCAGAAGCAGTGCCACCGAGGCGGCAATGGCCCAGCCGCTACGGCGCGGGACTTCGGTGGCAGGAGCAGTTGTGTCGGCCAGCTGTGGGTTGGAGGCCGATACGCGCATGACGGGGGGCGCGGCAAACGGGGCCGGCGTAGCAGCCACCGGCGCTTCGGCCGCGCTGATTTCGGCAAGTACGCGGCCCAGTACGCGCTCGCGGGCGCCGGCCGGGGGCACTATGGCGTGGGCTTCGGTATACACACCGAGGCCTGTGAGTAGCTCATCTAATTCTTGGCGCACTTCCGGGAAGCGCGCGGCCCACTTTTCTACCTCGGCCCGGTCGGCCGCCGATAGTTCGCCCAGCGCATACTGCTCCAGGCGGCCTGATTCGATATAGGATTGAAAATCTTCCACTGACGTAACTATTATTAACGAATAAGTTTAGCTAGCACTTTCAGAGCGGTGCGGGCACGGGTTTTTACCGTGCCCAGCGGCAGGTTGAGTTCCTCGGCCGCCTCGCTTTGCGTGAAGCCGCCGAAATAGAGCAGGTCGATAATCTGGCGCTGTTCGGGCACGAGCTTGCGGGTTATTTCCTGCAAGCCAACGTGCTCAGGGCGAAAGGTGTCCGGGGCGGCCTGGCGCTGGGCGGCCGGGCTATCGTCGAGGCCCTGGGTGCGAGAACCTACGCGGTGCTGGCGCGAGCGGATTTTATCGATGGCTAAATTTCGGCTGATGTTGACCACCCACGTAAAGAGCCGGCCCCGCGTGGTGTCGTAGCTCGACATGGAGTGCCAGATTTTGACCAGCGCCTCCTGCAAGACGTCTTCGGCCTCTTCCTCATCCTTCACGATGCGGTTGATGACACCGTAGAGCGCCGCGGAGTAGCGGTCGTAAAACTCGGTCATGGCCGACTGGTCGCGGTCGCGCAGGCGGCCCACCAGTGCCGTTTCGGCGGCAGTTGGGGTAGAAATGAGGGATAGGTCGGACACGAGTAGATAAGCAACCACGCCCCGCAAATAGCTGTAGCTACTCGTAGTGGGTGCAGCCTGCGTTTGGGATACAGTACATTACCACCCGCAGTACGCAGAAAACGCGGCGCAGGGTTGCGGCCCGCAACCCACCGGGCCGAAAGCCGGTTCTAATCCAAGCAGCTGGCTGGCCCACCCGGGGCCCGCCCTACCCCCCTTGCCATGGCCATCGAATCCATCAATCCCTACACGGGCCAGCGGCTGCGCCGCTTTACGGCCTTTACCTGGCCCAAGACCGAGCGCATCCTGGCGCAGGCCCACCACACGGCAGCGGCGTGGCGCACCACGTCGTTTGGCGAGCGGGCAGGCGTGCTGCGCCAAGCGGCCGTGCTGCTGCGCGAGCGCCAAGAGGAGCTGGCCCAGCTCATGGCCG
>CAZZDR010000154.1:0-8537 GCA_964652535.1 uncultured Hymenobacter sp.
GCAGGTCGTCGCCGGGCTGGTAGGGCCGGTACTGGCTGAACTCCATGCCCGCGCCGTGCCGCCGGCTGGCGTGCGCGCCGGCCAAAAAGCCCTCGGCCGCCTGGCGAGCAGCCAGCGGCAGGTTGCGCAGCGCATAAAGGAGTTCGGGAGAAAGCAAGTTGAGGGAGGGGGGTAGGGAATGAAAAATAAAGTCGTTTGTCCTTGCAAGAAGGAACGACGAAGCAATCCTTCCTTTTGCGTTCGCAAACGTTGGCTAAGCGTGAAAGAAAAATTGCTTCGTCGTTCTTCCGCGCAATGACAACGACTTATCGCTTTACACCGCCACCGCTTTCAGCAGCTCGGCCACGGCATCGTCGGGCGTGAGGTTTTCAGCCTCCGCATTGAAATTCAGCAGCACGCGGTGGCGCAGTACCGGCGGGGCCAGCGCCCGAATGTCGTCGAGCGTGGCGGCAAAGCGGCCTTGCAACAGCGCCCGCGCCTTGGCGCAAAGGATGAGCGCCTGGCCGGCGCGCGGGCCGGCGCCCCAGCGGCCGTAGTCTTTGATAAACTTGACCTCCGACGTGGCCGGGCGCGTGGCGCGCACCAGCCGGTTCACAAAGCTCAGCAGCTCGGGGCTGAGGCTGACCTGGCGCACCAGCTGCTGCAACTGCCGGATATCGTCGCCGCCCAAAATGGGCTGCACCTCGGGGCGCGCCGTGCCGGTGGTGCCGCTGAGCACGGCCATTTCCTCCTGCTCGGTGGGGTAGCCGATGCGCACGTACAGCAAAAAGCGGTCGAGCTGCGCCTCGGGCAGCGGGTAGGTGCCGCTCTGCTCAATCGGGTTTTGCGTAGCCAGCAGGAAGAACGGCTTGGGCAGCGCGTGCTCCTGGCCGGCGTAGGTTACGTGGCCTTCCTGCATGGCCTCTAGCAGCGCCGCCTGGGTTTTGGGCGGCGTGCGGTTGATTTCATCGGCCAACACCAGGCTGGCGAAAATCGGCCCCTGGTTGAACTTGAACGAGCGATGGCCCGTGCCGTGGTCTTCCTCCAGCACTTCGGTGCCCAGGATGTCGGTTGGCATCAGGTCAGGCGTGAACTGGATGCGGCGAAACGGCAAATCGGTGGCCAAGGCCAGCGTGCGCACCAGTAGCGTTTTGGCCAGGCCCGGCACGCCTTCCAGCAGGGCGTGGCCGCCGGCCAGCAGCGCCACCAGCACCTCGTCGAGCACCGCCGACTGGCCCACGATGACCTTACCAATCTCAGCTTTGAGGGTAGGGAGCTTGGCGAGAAGCGTTTTTACGTCTTGTTCGGTCATGTAAAGTTTTGGCAAGCAGATAAGTCGTTTGTCCTTGCGAGCGCAATGGTAGGCGTGTTCAGCTCAGCGCATACAGCAGAATATTAACCCCAAACTTGGTGTTGTCTTCGGCCAGAAAGCGCTTGTTGCGAAAGTCGTAGTCCCACTCGCAGCCGTAGTCTTTGTTGGAGTACAGCACGCCCAGGCGGCCGTTTATTTCCACGCCTTTCAGGTAGTCGTGCACTAGGTCGTCGCCCCAGCCATTGAGTTCGAAGCCCGTGTTGGGCGGGCCGTCTTTGAATTTGAAAAACTGGCTGTAAATCGGGTGCGTCTTGGGAATTTTCTTCAGCGCCGTGGCCCCAAAGCACACCCGCATCTGCTCCTCAAAGGAGCGCGCAAACAGGCCGTCGATGTCGTGGTTGCAGTCGTCCACAAACACGAAGCCGCCGTTGCGCACATACTGTGTGAAGTTCTTTTTTTCCTGCGCCGAAAACTGCACCAGCCGGTGCCCGCTCAGGTAGCAAAAGGGGTAGCTAAATAGCTCGGGGCTGTCGAGGGCCACCACTTTCTCCTGGGGCGCCACGGGCACCGTGGTGTACTGCACCAAGGAGTGCAGCAGGTTGGCGGGCATACGCTCGTCCACGGCATCCCAGTCGCCGGAGTGGTAGCTGAGGCGCACAAAGGTGAAGGGGGTAGGCATCTTAGGAAAAATAGGCGACAAAAGGGGGGGTAGGGTTGCACTGTGCGGGTTCACGGACCATTCACGCCGGCCGCCGCAAACTTGCTTTTGCAACCCTGGCGCACCCCCAAAGCCTCCTGTTATGCGTTAACTGCCCACAGGCTGCCGCCATGGGCAAGCTCGCTACTACTTCTTTATACCTCAAACTACTCATTACCAGTACACATGAAACAGTTCGCGCTTGCAATCATCTGCCTGCTCCTGGCCAGCCAGGCCCACGCACAATTCGGTATCAAAGGCGGCGTCAACCAAGCCGTGCTCACGGGGCGCGTCGGCGAAGATGCGACTTACAAGACGTATTTCCACGCCGGAGTTTTTTACGAAGCCAAATTAATTGGGCCGATTTCTATCCAGCCCGAGTTGCTGTATTCGCTGCAAGGCTCACAGCTGAAGGGCGCTACCACTACCACCAACTACACCACGCGCCTCAACTACATTGCCGTGCCCATCCTGCTCAAAGCCACCCTCGGGCCGGTGTATGTGGAGGCCGGGCCGCAGTTTGGCTACCTGGTGTCGGCCAATGAGCAGGGCATGGTGCAGGTGCGCAGCAGCAGCGGCAACGTGCTGTTTAACAACGTAGACCAAGCCTCAACCAGCAACTATAAGCGCGGCGACTTTGCGCTCGTGGCGGGGGTAGGGCTCAAGCTGGGCTCGGTGGTGCGCGTGGGCGGCCGCTTTGTGGCAGGCCTCAACGATATCAACGACCTGCAGTACCTACAAGGCGTGAACGACGCGCGCCTCCAAAACCGCGTGTTCCAGTTCTACGCCGCTTTCCAGCTGCCCAAGCTGTAAGAATTCTACCTGGCGCTGGCCAAAAAGAACGTCATGCTACGCTTGTCGAAGTATGGCGTTCTTTTTTGATAAGGCATTGACTACACCGCGTCTGACAAGCTCGTAAACGTAAAATCGCGGATTTTGAGCGGGGGCACCAGGCAGCCGGCTAGGCGCACCGGGCGGCCAATGGCCTCAATATTATTGAGCATAATAATCGGGCTCTCGTTGAAGCGCAGGTTCTTAATCGGAAACTTGATGGCGCCGTTCTCGATGTAGAAGGTGCCGTCGCGCGTGAGGCCAGTGTAGAGCAGCGTCTGCGGGTCTACCTCCCGGATGTACCACAGGCGTGTCACCAAAATGCCCTTGGCCGTCCCCTTAATGAGGTCGGCGGTGCTCTGCGTACCGCCCGCCATGATGAACCCGCTGGGGTAGGCCGTGGGCGCCACATTGTTTTTCTGGGCCCAGAAGCGCGAGTAATACAGGTTCTTAACGACGCCTTTTTCGACCCAGCTCATGCGCTGGGTGGGTAGGCCATCGCCGTCGAAGGCCTGGCCGGGCACCTCGGCATTCATCGGGTCGGAGTAGATGTTGATGCGCTCGTCGAAGAGCTTTTCGCCTCGGCGGTTGCCGCCGCCCTTCTTGGTCAAGAAGCTGCGGCCCTCGTCGGCCGAGCGCGCGTCGAGGCTCGACATCAGCCCACCGAGCAGCGACAGGTCGTCGCCGGCCATGAGTGCGGCCGGCTCCAAAATCACGGTGTACTTGCCCGGCTCGATAGCCTTGGCGCCCAGCGAGCCGGTGGCTTTATCGGCAGCGCGCTGCGTCAAGGCCTTGGTATTCAGCTTAGCCACGTCCGTCACGTCGCCCAAGGCATAGCCCGAGCCCCGGCCGTCGGGCGTGCGCACCGTCACCGAAAAGTTGGTGCTCGTCGATTGCTGGTAAGCCTCCAGGCCCTTCGAGTTGCGCAGCGCCGTGAAGCGCGTGCCGCCATCCAGAAAGCCCGCGGCGGCCAGGTTTTTGGCCGCGCACAGCGCCATGCTGTCGGCAGCCGCCTGGGCGCGGCCGGTCGGCGTGAGGGGGGTAGTGGCTGCCGAGGGCGGGTTGAGGTAGGTTTGGGGGCCGAGCGGCGGCATGTACTCGGGGCTTTCGGGGGCGAGGTGCGCAATTTCTTCGGCACGCTGCACGCAGCGGCGCAGCGTGGCCTCGTCAAACTCGTTGCAGGTGGCAATGCCCGAGCGCTTGCCAAAGCTCGCCTCTACGGTTAGCGACACGGTGTCTTGGGCGCCGGCCGTGCTCACGCTGTTGCGGGCGTAGCGGATGTTGCCCGTGGTGCGCCCGCTCAGGCCCACCGTGCAGGCGTCGGCGGTACTGTAGCTCAGTACTTTCTGGAGAATAGCCTGGGCTTCGTCTTTGGAGAGAATAGCCATAATATTAACTGGACTACGGGGGGTAGGGACTAGACTTTGCGGGCGGTGTTGATGACGTTCACGCCATTAAACCGCGTGGTGGCCGAGCCGTGGCTCACCGAAGAACTCTGCATGGGCTGGCCTTTGCCATCGAAGAAGGTGCCAAACAGGCGGTAGTCGCGCTGGTCGCACGAGCCCGCGCAGGCGCCCCAAAACTCCTGGGTATTCGACTGGTAGGCCACGTCTTCGAGCGGCTCCGTAATCTTGCCTTTCTCAATGGCAAAAAACAGCTGCCCGCCAAACTGAAAGTTAAACCGCTGCTGGTCAATGCTAAATGAGCCCGCGCCCGCGATGTAAATACCCTTATCCACCTTGCTCACCAATTCGTCCACGCTCAGGGGGGTAGGGCTGGGCTTGAGGCTGATGTTGGCCATGCGCTGAAACTGCACGTCCTCCCACGACTGCGCGTAGCAGCAGCCGTCCGACTCCTTCTGGCCCACGATGTGCGCCTGGTCCCGAATCTTCTGGTAGTCCACCAGCTTGCCGGCCCGAATAATGTCCCACTCCTTGGTTTTTACACCCTCGTCGTCGTAGCCCACCGTGCCCACCGCGCCGGGTTGCAGCTTATCGGCCACAATGTTGACTTCCTTCGAGCCATAAGGTAGGTTCTTCGCCTTCCATTCGAGGGTAGCGAAGCTGGTGCCCGCAAAGTTGGCCTCGTAGCCCAGCACGCGGTCGAGCTCGGTGGGGTGGCCCACCGATTCGTGGATGGTGAGGCCCAGGTGGCCAGGGTCGAGCACTAGGTCGTACTTGCCCGGCGTCACCGATTTCATGCCCAGCTTGGCCTTGGCCTGCTTGCCAGCCAGCGCGGCATCGGCCAGCAGGTCGTAGCGCAGCTTGTAGCCGATGGTGTCGGTGCCCTGCGGCCCGCGCACCTGCTCGGCGGCGCTGGGCGTGAGGTACTCGTAGCCCAGGCCCACGGGCGCGCTCAGCGCCTCGCGCGAGCGAAACTTGCCGCTCTTCGTGTCCACGGCCGTCACGTTAAACGTTGGCCAGAGGCGGTGCACATCCTGGTCGATATACGAGCCGTCGGTGCTGGCAAAGTACTTCTGCTCATTTACTTGAAACAGCGCCGAGTTGATGTAGCTGGCGCCCGCGTCCATTGCCGCCGCGTTGGCGGCTAGCAGCAAGTCGGCCTTTTGCTTCACCGGTACCTCAAAGGCATTTTGCACGATGGGCGTGCGCCAGCTCACTTCGCCGTAGCCTTTTTGGGCAGCTAGCTGCACAGGCTCCTTCTGGATTTTAGCGTCAGCCTTGGCTATTTCGGCGGCCAGGCGAGCAGTGGCGACCAGGCTGGCCTCAGTTACCACGCTCGTCGAGGCAAAGCCCCAGCAGCCGTTTACCAGCACCCGAATGCCCACGCCGTAGCTCTCGGTGCTCACAATGTTCTGCACCTGCTTTTCGCGGGCAAAGACATATTGGTTGAGCGAGCGCCCGATCCGCACGTCGGCATAGCTGGCGCCGGCACTCTTGGCAGCATTGAGAGCCGCGTCGGCCAGCCGCTTTTTGAGAATGGTATCGGCGCCCGGCTCCAGCAGGCGGCTAGGGTCCACGCGCTGGGCCCCAAAGCCCGGCAGCGAGGGCAGCAGTAGGGCCGTGGCGCCCAAGCCAGTAAGGCCCACAAAGTCGCGTCTATTCATGGCAGAAAAAAGTAAAGGTGGTCGGTAATAAGAAGTTGTTTAAGAAGTAAAATGACGTTGTTGACGACTTTCTGCAAGCGCAGCGCTGGTGGCTGCGAAGCTACTCGCGGCCACCACAAAAAAAGCGGCTCGGTGGCCCGGCCGCTTTTTTGTGCGTTGCGAAGGGGGTAGGGCCTGCTCAGCCGTGCCGAGCACCGCCTACCCCCCTTCAACCGCTACACCGCGTCGGACAAGCTCGTGAAGGTGAAGTCGCGAATCTTGAGCGGCGGCACCAAGTTGCCGTTCAGGCGCACCGGGCGGCCGATAGCCTCCAAGTTGTTGAGCATAATAATCGGGCTCTCGTTGAAGCGGAAGTTCTTGACCGGGAACTTGATAGCGCCGTTCTCGATGTAGAACGTACCGTCGCGGGTGAGGCCGGTATAGAGCAGCGTTTGTGGGTCGACGGGGCGGATGTACCACAGGCGCGTCACCAAGATGCCCTTTTTGGTGCCCTTAATGAGGTCGGCGGTGCTCTGCGTGCCGCCTTCCATGATGAAGCCGCCGGGGCTGGGCAGGTCCGGAATGCCCGATTTTTGGGCCCAGTAGCGCGAGGTGTACAGGTTTTTCACCACGCCTTTCTCAATCCAGGTGGTGCGCTGCTGCGGCCGGCCATCGCCCGAAAACGTGAGGTCGGGCACCTCGGCATTGGTCGGGTCCGAATAAATCGTGACGCGCTCATCAAACATCTTTTCGCCCTTGCGATTGCCGCCGCCCTTCTTGCTCAAAAAGCTGCGGCCTTCGTCGGCCGAGCGGGCGTCAAACGAGCGCATGAGCGCACCCAGCAGCGAGGCATCGGTGCCCGATACCAATGCGTTGGGCTCCAGAATCACGGTGTACTTGCCCGGCTCAATGGCCTTAGCGCCCAGCGAACCGGTGGCCTTGCCGGCCGCTACCGCCGTGAGGCGCGCCGCGTCAAACTTCGACACGTCCGTAAAGTCAGTGGCCGCGTAGCCCGAGCCCATGCCGTCGAGCGTGCGCACAGTGATGCTAAAATCGAGGTTCGAGGTGCGCTGGTAGGCCTCTAGACCCTTCGAGTTGCGCTTGGCCACGAAGCCTGCCTGGTCATTGAGAAAGCCCGCCGACGATAGCTTCTTGGTGTCGCAGTACTGCATGCTGGCCGCCATCTGGCGGGCACGGTAGTCGGGCGTGATGTCGGCCGTGTTCTGAGCAAACGAAAGCGGCGACGACAGGTAGGTTTGCGGGCCGAGCAGCGGCATGTACTCGGGGCTTTCGGGGGCCAGGCGGGCTATTTCCTCGGCGCGCTGCACGCAGCGGCGCAGGGTAGCCTCGTCAAACTGGTTGCAAGTGGCGGTGCCCGAGCGCTTGCCGAAGTACGACGTTACGGCCAAGGACACGTTATCGACCGCCCCCGACGTGCTGATGGAGTTGCGCGCCGAGCGCACGTTGCCTTCCAGGCTGCCGTTGAGGTTGGCCTCGCACTCGTCGGCGGTGCTGAAGCTAATGACCTTCTTGAGAATGTCTTGGGCTTCGGTTTGGGAGAGAATTGCCATTGTCGTGAAGTTATTTAACTGAATTTTAACTGTTTGTTATTGCGGGTGCAACGAAGGGGAGCGCGGCAATCTTTCCTTGTACTTGTGATAGTAACCCTAGCGTGAAGGAGAGATTGCCGCGCTACGCTCGCAATGACAGACGATTAATCAAGTGGAAGACTACCCAATTTTGCGGGCCGTGTTGATGATGTTCACGCCGTTGAAGCGCGTGGTGGCCGAGCCGTGGCTCACGGCCGAGCTTTGCGAGGGCTGGCCCTTGCCGTCGTTGAAGAAGCCCGCGAAGCGGTAGTCGCGCTGGTCGCACGAGCCCGCGCAAGCGCCCCAAAACTCCAGCGTGTTGGTCTGGTAGGCCACGTCTTCGAGCATTTCCGTGATTTTGCCCTTCTCAATGGCGTAGAACACCTGCCCACCAAACTGCGAGTTATAGCGCTGCTGGTCAATGCTAAACGAACCGTTGCCGGCGATGTAGATGCCCTTGTCCACCTTGCTCACCAATTCGTCTACGCTCACGGGGGTAGGGCTGGGCTTGAGGCTGATGTTGGCCATGCGCTGAAACTGCACATCGCGCCACGACTGCGAGTAGCAGCAGCCATCCGATGCGTTTTGGCCCACAATGGCGGCCTGGTCCCGAATCTTCTGGTAGTCTACCAGCTTGCCCTGCTCGATGAGGTTCCACTCCTTGGTTTTCACGCCCTCATCGTCCCAGCCCACCGCGCCCAGCGAGCCGGGTTGCAGCTTGTCGGCCACAATGGTTATCTGCTTCGAGCCGTACGGAATATTCTTCTTGCGCCACTCGAGGGTAGCGAAGCTAGTGCCCGCGTAGTTGGCCTCGTAGCCCAGCACCCGGTCCAGCTCCAAGGGGTGGCCCACCGATTCGTGGATGGTCAGGCCCAGGTGGTGCGGGTCGAGCACCAGGTCGTACTTGCCGGGCACCACGCTCTTGCACGTCAGCTTTTGCTTGGTTTGCTTGGCGGCCAGGGCGGCATCTTCCAGGATGTCGTAGCTGTTTTTGTAGCCGATTACGCCCGAGCCGCTGGGGCCGGCCAGCTTGTCGGCCGCCTTGGGCGTGAGGTATTCGTAGCCCATGCCCATGGGCGAGCT
>CAZZDR010000155.1:0-5494 GCA_964652535.1 uncultured Hymenobacter sp.
GCCGGGTTGGCCGAAATACCCGAGAAGCCATCACTACCCCCGCATTCGAGCCCAATAGTGAGCTTGCTGAGCGGCGCGGGCTGGCGCCGCTGCTGGTTGGCCTGCATGAGGCCGGCGAACGTTTGGCGCAGGGCCGTGCTCACGAGGGCTTCCTCGGTGCCGATGGTTTGCTGGTCCAGAATGAACAGCGGCTTGCTGAAATGGGGGTCACGCTTCGCGATTTCGTCTTGCAGCATGCTGGCCTGCGCGTTTTGGCAGCCCAGGCTCAGCACCGTGGCGCCCGCCACGTTGGGGTGGGTGATGTAGCCGGCCAGCAGGCCGCACAGGCTTTGCGCATCTTGCCGGATGCCGCCGCAGCCACCCTCGTGGCTCAGAAACCGGATGCCGTCCACGTTCGGAAACGGCTTGGTTTTTTGGTGACTGATTTCGGCCGAGTGCAAGTCGGTGGCCAGTATTTCTTCCACCGACTTGCCGGCCTGCATCAGCTCCAGCAAAGCTTGGGTTTGGGGCTGGTAGCTTTTGCGGCGGGCGTAGCCGAGGTCGTTCACCAGGGCTTCTTCGAGTACTTGAATATTGCGGTTCTCACAGAAAACCAGCGGAATAACCAGCCAGTAGTTGGCGGTCCCTACCCGCCCATCGGGCCGATGAAAGCCCATAAAAGTGCGGCCTTCAAACGGGGTCACATCCGGCTGCGCCCAGCTGTGCGGGTGCTGGCCTTCCTGGTACGCGTCGGTGGCGTGCTTGATATTGGCGGTGGTCAGCAGGCCACCTTGGCCTACGGCCGCTGCCATACGGCCCACCAGCACGCCGTACATGGTCACTTCGGCGCCGGGCGCCAGCGCTTGCAGGGCCAGCTTGTGCTTAGCGGGTATTTTCTCGGTGGTCGTCACGGTCACCCCATCCCAGGTTACGGGCGTGCCGATGGGCAGGTCGGTGAGGGCGACGAGCACGTTATCGGCTGGGTGGATTTTAGCAACTAAGTGCTTCATAAGTAATTAGCAATTAATAATAAGCAAGGAACGATGGCACACGTGATACTTCAATGAGTGGCTAACTCTGAGCTAGGGCGCGGCTGCTAGGTGCTCCTGGTTCTCTGTTCCTTGTTCATTAACATTAAACCGCAGCACGCTGCGTTTTATTTAACGTAGCAGCCAGGGTAGCCGCCGCGCCCTTTTGTTGTAGCTGCTGCAGGTAGCGCCCCACGGCCTCGGCAAAGCCGGGCAGGGCCGTGAGGTCGGTGCCCCACAGGGTGTGGTTGCTGAGCACAATTTGGGGTAGGCTAGCGGCCGATTGGTGCGCCCACAAATCGGCGAAATAGCCAGCTTGCTCATCCTGAATCAAGTATTCCTGGCCCTGAGCCTCGCCGTACCACCGCTGGTCGTCGTGGCGGGTAGTGCGCATAAAGAGCAGGTAGGCTGCAAAGCCGAGCGCCACGTACTGCGGCACCGCCCCAAAGCGCTGGGCATAGTGCAGCAAATCGGGCACCACGCGCATGCGCAGCTTGGCCGAGTAGTTGAGCGTGATGGCCAGCCAGCGGTGCTCCACGGCAGGGTTGCGAAAGCGGTCGAGCACCTGCATGCCAAAGCGTTGGCCTACCTTCTCGTCGAGGGGGTAGGGAATGCCGGGCAGCAGGTCGGCCAGCATCAGGTTGCGGATGTAGGTCAGCAGGTGGTCGTCTTCCATGGCCTCGCGCACGGTGCCTACCCCCGCCAGCACAGCCAGCCCGCAGGCCAGCGAGTGCGTGCCGTTGAGCAGGCGCAGCTTCAGCTCCCGAAACTGGTTGATGTCGGGCTGCACGATAATGCCCGCGTCGGCCTGCTCAAAGCTCAGGATTTCGCGCACGCGTTCGTCGCCCTCAATGGCCCACAGCCGGTATACTTCCGACATAGTCAGCAGCTCGTCGTCGTAGCCCAGCGTGTGGGCCAGCTCGGCGGCGGCCGGGGCGCTGGGCGCGCCCGGCACAATGCGGTCTACCAGTGAGTTGCAAACGGTGTTGGCAGTGGCGAGCCAGGCCAGAAAGCCGCTATCGGGGGTTTGCTGCTCGGCCAGCGTTTGCAGAATGTCGCGCAGCTTGGTGCCATTTTCCGGAATAAGCTCGGTGGGCACGATAACCAGGCCCTTGTCGGCGGCACCGGCAAAGGCCTCGTAGCGTGCCAGCAGCACGGCCAGCAGCTTGCCAGGAAAAGAGCGCGGCGGCGTGGCACGCACGTCGTCAGCTTCATCCAGCACAATGCCCACCTCCGTGGTGTTGGAGAGCACCACTTGCAGCGCCGGGCTGGCGGCCACGGCCAGCACCTCGGCCCACTGGCTTTTGGCCACCAGCACCCGGCTGATGCCGGCGCACACCACGTCTTGGCTAATGGCCTGGCCGTCTTCGACCCCGCGCACGCACACTGTGTATAGGTTTTGCTGGCGCGCAAAGGCCGCGGCATCGCCGCCCTCAGTGCTTTTCACCATCACTACCCGGCCGTTGAAAATACCCTGGCGGTTGGCTTGGTCAATCAGAAAATCGGGGAGGCCGCGCAGCAGCACGCCCGTTCCAAACTGCAACACTTTCTCGGGCAAATCGAGCAGCGCCGGGGGGGGTAGGGCTACCGCGGGTGCGGCCAGCCCGGCGCGTACCAATTCTTCGGATAAAATAGGCATACTATCCATTATCAGTTATCAATTACCAAGTAGTCAGGGAATAATTGTCAAAGAGCAATTAGCTGAAAAACAGCTGATTGATAATGCTCCCTGACAATTGATGGCTAGTACCCGAAGTTTTGCTTCAGCGCGGGGTCGGTGTCCAGGGTCGTCTGCGGAATGGGCAGCAATTCCTTGCCCTGGCCCGCGACGTACTCGGCGGCCATGCCGCTGCCCACGCTGTTCACGTTGGTGGTGCCCACCGTTACCACGGTGCCGCTGGGCCGTAGGTTGCCCACGTAGGTAGCGTCGATGCCCTGGCGCCAGTTTACGCGGGTGGTGCCGGCGGGAGTAGCGGCCGGCGAAGGCTTATAAAACGAGCGCTGCCACTGCACTACGCCGTTTACTACCCGCAGAAATTGGTACTGCGGCACTGTGTTGTAGGGCGCAGTGGCGGTGCGCAGCAGGTCGAGGTTAGCCTTAGTGGTGGCAAGTTTACTGGCGAGCAGGTTCCAGCGCAGCAGGTCGTATTTGCGAATGCCCTCGGCGCCAAACTCCAGCAGGCGTTCGTTCACGATGGCGTTAAACAGCGCGTCCTTCGAGGTGGTGACTACCCCGAGCGCGGCGCGGGTGGCGTTGCCGTTGAAGGCGCGGGTGCGCACTTCCAGCAGGGCATTGCGACCGGCGGCGGTAGGGCCGTTGAGCTCGTTATCCGTTTCAGCAAACATCAGCAGCACGTCGGCAAAGCGGATGAGGGGCCAGTTGTAGCCGAGGTAGTTGTTGGTGCCGGGCAGGGCCGGGCTGTGCCAATCACGGCGAAACTTGCCGTCGTACAGCGAATTGAGCGCCACGCCTGCCTGCACGTTGGTGCCGCTGGCGTACTGGTAAGCCGCGATGGTGATGTCGCGGCGCACATCGGTCGAGTCAAAGGCGTAGAAGTACGTGGGCACGGCCGTTATGGCGCCCTGCGTCGAGCCGTAGGTAGGCGAGTTGTTCAGGCGCGGGCCGTTGTAGTAGCCTAGCTTCGAGTCGCCGGTGGCCGTCGAGCCCGCCATGCCTACCTCAAACAGAATCTCGTTAGCATTGTCGTGGCGCTGCTGGTTCACTCCCAGCCACAGGTCCGCGTAGCTTGGGTTCAGGGTGTGCTCGCTGCGGCGGGCCATCAGCTCCAGGCACTCCTGGCGGGCTATTTTATAATAGTCGAGGTAGTCGGCGGCGCGGGTCATGGTGTTGCCACGCAGGGCGTAGCCGCCGCGTTGCAGGGCTAGCCGGGCGCGTAGGGCTTTCACGGCGCCCTTCGTAATGCGCTCGTTTACCACGCCGGCACCCGAGCGGTAGGGCACGAGCTTTTCGGCTGTGGCCAGGTCGGCAATCAGCGTCGTGAGGGTCTGGTTGCGGTCGCTGTTGGGTAGGTTGAAATTCTGGTCGTAGCTCGACGGCGTGAGCTGGGCTGGCACATCGCCCCAGTTGCGAATCAGCTCGTAGTAGTACTGCGCCCGCAGGGTCAGGGCCTCGCCGTAGAGGCGGTGCAGGCTGGCCGTGTCGGCGCTGGTGCCGGTGGTGTACAAACCCATCTGCGGAATGTACTTGATGCACACGTTGGCCCGCTCTACCCCCTGGTAGAGGGTGTTCCAGGGGTTAATAATCTCGGTGTTGCTAGCAAAAGACTTGTAGCGGGCAATGCCGCGCCGCCCCGTGTCGTAAGTGCCCGACGAGCCGATAAACTCATCGGTATCATACGGGTAGTACAGGCTGACGCGGGTGCCGTACGAGTTGTCGCCCGAGAGCGGGTCATAAGCGCCGAGCACCGCGCTGGTCGCGCCGCTCACGGTGCTGAAAGTGGCCTCCGTAGTGGTAAGGGCCGTGGGCTCAATGTCAAGGTAGTTCTTGCAGGAAGCGGCTAGCCCGGCCACCCCGGCCAGCAGCACGGCGGCAGTCGCCTTCCGCGAAGAAAAAGTGGAGAATTTCATAAGACTCTAGGTTAAAGGCGGGTGGGATTTTTTGAGCTGTTAGCGCTAGGGTAGGACGTCAGGTTAGAAAAAAGCCAACAGCTTGACGATTACAGCCCCAGGTTCAGGCCAAAAAGGAAGGCGCGGCTGCGGGGGTAGGCCGCGTAGTCGACACCTGGCGTGAGCGGCGTGCTGCGGCGGGTGTTCACCTCCGGGTCGTAGCCCGAGTACTTGGTGAACGTGTACAGGTTGTTGAGCGTAGCGTAGAAGCGCAGGCTCTGCACCTTCACGCGGCTCAGCAGCCCCTTGGGCAGCGAGTAGCCCACCGTGATGTTGTTGATGCGCAGAAATGAGCCATTTTCGATGGCGTAGGAGTGCAGCAGGTAGTTGCCCCGCACCGGGCTCCACATGGTGGCGTTGGCGTTTACCTGGTTGAAGGTGGCCTCGTCGGTGATGAGCGCGCCGTTGTTGTCGATGTAGCGCACGCGGTTGTTCATCTCGCTCAGCAGGTTGGCGTAGGGCGTGTTGGCCGTGCTGGTCGTAAACTCAATCTTGTTGGCGTTGTAGATGTCGTTGCCAAGCACGAAGTTCAGGAACACACTGGCGTCGAAGTTCTTGTAAGTGAACTGCTGGTTCAGGCCGCCCGTCACCTTGGGATTGGCGTTGCCGATTATCGTTTTGTCGGCTTCCGTGATGGCGCCGTCGCCGTTCACGTCGCGCAGCTTCAGCGAGCCAATGCTCAGCAGGTTGTTGCCGGTCACGCTCAGGTCGCTGGCCACGCCGTCGTTCAGCACACCGGTGCGGGTAGCGTAGTTGTACGACTTGAAGTCGTTGGCCGTGTAAAAGCCGTCGGTCACGTAGCCGTACATCTGGCCCACCGGCTGGCCCACGCGGGCCACGTAGTCGGAGCCCGATAAGCC
>CAZZDR010000155.1:5594-8515 GCA_964652535.1 uncultured Hymenobacter sp.
ACGTCTACGCCCGCGTTGCGGGTCGTTGTGATTTCCCACCGCAGGTCAGGATTATAGAGCGTGGTGAGCGCCGTAGCAGGCGTAGTCACGTGGTTGAGGGCGTAAGACACGTTGCCGGCCTGGTAGAGCGGCTTGGTCAGGAAGTCGGGGATGCGGTTGTTGCCCGCCTGGCCGTAGCTCAGGCGCAGCTTCAGGTCCGATACTTTGGTGAGGTAGTCCTTAAAAAAGTCTTCCTGCGAAATGCGCCAAGCGGCCGATACGCCCGGAAACACGCCGCGCCGGTTAGGGCCGGGCTCAAACTTAGACGAGTAGTCGAGGCGGGCCGAAGCCGACAGTAAGTACTTGCCTTCGTAGTCGTAGCTCAGGCGGGTGAAGCCCGATACCAGGCCGTAATCGACCGGAATGGTCGTGCTGGGCAGCACTGGCTGGGCGTTGATACCAATCGGCAGCACGGCCTGGTTGATGTTGGCCAGGGCCCGCTCGGCGGTAATGTCGGTTGGGAAATAGTTGACCTGCACGGCGTACTGCGTGGTGCGCTGGCGGTAGGTTTCCTCACCCAGTAGGGCCGTGAAGGTGTGCTTGTCTTTCTTGAACGTATAGTCGAGCACGTTCGAGTTGTTCAGCGTCGTCGTCAGGCCATTGGTGAGCGTAATGAATGGCTGGGTATTGTAGCCGCCCGCCGCCTGCCGGATGGTCGGCGAGTAGAGGCCGTTGAAGGTGCTCAGGTCGGCGTACGTGATGTCGAAGCCGCCCGTGGAACGAAACACCAGCGAGGGCAGGATATTAAACGACGCCGTGCCGCCCATATTGAAGGTGCGGCGCTTGTCGGAGCGGTACTCATTGTTGGCTACCAGCACCGGGTTAATCAGCGTCGAGTTGTTGAAAAAGTCCGGGTCGAAGTTGGCCGTAGGGTCGGCACCCGCGCCGGTGGGCAGGTTGAAAGGAATGTACTGCACCGAGTTACGCAGGCGCGAAGTGGTGTTGGAGCCGGTGTTCACGAGTTGGCCGGTGCTGGAGGTGCCGAGGGCTGCGCCAGTGCCCGCGCCCAGGTTTTCCTGGTCATTGAAGCGGGCGTTGAAGCCCACGCGGAAGCGGTCGCTAGCCTTGGTGTCGATGCGGAAGTTTACCAGGTTGCGGACGTAGCCCGAGCCTAGCTGGATGCCGTCCTCGTTGTTGCGGGTCAGGCTCAGGTTGAAAGTGGTGCTTTTGGTGCCGCCGCTGATGGCCACGTTGTGCGTCTGCTGAAACGCGCTACGGCCAAACACCTGGCGCTGCCAGTCCTGGTTGGGCAGGTTGCGCAGGTTGTTCAGCGTATCGCTGTTGTAGTTGAGCGAGCCAAACACTGTCTTGAAGGTATTCAGGTTGCCCGTGGTGCCGGCGGCCACGCCCACCAGCTGCGCCCGCTCAAACTCCCAGTTCAGGTAGTCAGTCGGGCCCATCACGCCGAGGGTTTTGGTGATTTTGCGGAAGCCCGCAAAGCCGTTGTAGGTCACCGAAGTGCGGCCTTCGCGGCCGTTTTTGGTGGTAATGATAACCACACCGTTGGCGCCGCGTGCGCCGTAAATAGCCGTTGACGAAGCGTCTTTCAGCACATCGACCGAGGCAATATCCTGCGGGGCAATCACGGCTAGGGCGTTCTCAATCTGAATGCCGTCCACGATGTAGAGCGGCGAGTTGTCTTGGGTAATCGAGCCACCACCGCGTACCCGCACCTGCACGTTGTTGTTGCCAGGCGTGCCTTCCGATGAAGTCAGCTGCACGCCGGCGAGGCGGCCGGTCAGCGCTTCGGCTGCCGAGTTCACGGGGATGTCCCGAATCTGCTGCGCGTTCACCGACGAAATAGCGCTGGTCACGTCGCCGCGCCGCACCTCCTGGTAGCCAATAACTACTACGTCATCCAGGCTCTGCGTGTCCGAGGTCAGGGTTACGTTGATGGCCGTTTTGGTGCCCACGGCTACTTCCTGGCTCACGTAGCCAATGAAGCTAAAGCGCAGCGTGGCCGACTTGCTTTCCTGCGGCACAGCCAGCGCAAACGTGCCATCGGCGGCCGTCGAGGCGCCGGTGGTCGTGCCCTTTAGTACCACCGTCACGCCGGGTAGGGTTTCGCCGTCCGAGCCCTTCACGGTACCCGTAATGGTCCGGGTTTGGGCAGTAGCCAGGCCGATGCTGCCGCAAAGCACGAGCCAGAGCATGAGAAGATATTTTTTCATAAGAAAAGCAGCCAGAAGCAGTTGGGTGGGAAATTGAAAAAGTGAGTCGTTAGCGCCGGCCGACCAGGGAAGCGGCAGTCAGGGCAGTATATTCCAGAGGTAGTTGGTGAAGTGCGTGGCGCGCCTCCGCATACTTAGCCCGGGGCAACAGCCAAGTGGTATTCGCCCCGATGTGGTGGTGCCCAGTGGCCGCAGCCTGGCCCGGCGCGTGCTGGGCCGGTGCCCCAGGCGCCGCCCTAAGGGGTGCGCGCTTGCCAGCCAGAGCAAAGCGGGTGGTACGCATAAAAACGGGTGGGATTATGGAGAGACGAAAAAGCACTGGCCGCCGCCCGCGCCCAAGTGGTAGTGTCGAAGTTTAGTCTCGAAACCTGTGGGGCTAGCTACCGGGGAGTGTTTTTATTTGTGCAATCGTTATCGGTAACGTTTCCACTTCCTGCCCTTCCGCCTCGCAAGGGGGGTAGGGCACCCTGGTAACGTTCACCTAACGTTTACCTTTAGCCGCACAACTAGCTGCCACCTGGCGGCTAATAATTGTATTTTAAGTAGAAAGCGCTTGGAACCAGCTACCCTCAAGGATATCGCCCGCGAGCTGAATATCTCCGTATCGACCGTGTCGCGGGCCTTGCGCGACAGCTATGAAATCAACGCCGAAACCAAGCGGCTCGTGATGGAGTGCGCCGCGCGCCTGCACTACCGCCCCAATCCCATTGC
>CAZZDR010000156.1:0-8430 GCA_964652535.1 uncultured Hymenobacter sp.
TATTGCAGCAAGCCATGCTCCATTGCGTACTTAATCAGGGATGGGGTGTTGACAGCACCGGTTTTCTCGAGCAGGCTCTGGCGGTGAGTTTCGACAGTGCGCTTGCTGGTGAAGAGTTTATCCGCGATTTGTTGGTTGGTCAGGCCCGTGGCTACCAGTTGCAGCACTTCGCGCTCGCGCGACGTCAGGCGGGGCGAATCGTTCGAATGAGTGGTTGCGACTTCGGCTTCAATAACGAGCAGCTTTTCGAGCGCGGTTAGGCCGATTTCTGAGCACAGAAAGCGCTTGCCCGCCGCCACCGCCTGAATGGCCATGACGATTTCGGCCTTATCCGCATTTTTGAGTACGTAGCCGTGGGCCCCGGCCACCAACAGCTTATTGATGGTGTGCTCGTGGGTCATCATCGACAGTATCAGAATGCGCAAGTGTGGATACTGCTTGTGCAGCTCGTGGGTGGTGGCCAGGCCATCTAGCACGGGCATGTTCAGGTCCATCAGCACGACGTCGGTGGGCACAGTCGGCAATTGGTCTAGCAATTCCTGGCCGTTTCCAGCATCTCCCACAACTTGTAGCAGCGGCTCAGCCGATAGCACCGACCGCAGGCCGTCGCGCACAATAGCATGGTCGTCAACCAGAAAAACACGAATCATAGGGAAGAGCGCAAGGGAAAGGGTGGCCGCAGGCAATGGTGCGTGCCATGCTCAAGCGTAGAATCGGGTGGTATGTGGGTACCCTATAGTAGGTCGACGGCTTTAGGGCTCTATACGTGGACCTGTGCTAGTAGGGTAACACTTAGTGGGGGCCGCTTATGGCATGTGCGGCCCACAGCGCTACCTGATAGGTGGTAAGACAAGTGGCTCAATATCTGGTTGATAATTCTATTAAAAAAAGTTGTTGGGATTTACTGAAAGGTGGCGAGGGGGTAGGCAGTGGCAAGCCAGCTCACGTAGCTACTGCGAAGGTAAAGGAGGCGAGCACGAAGGCAGAAGGCGTGTTCGCCGCCGTAGTGTGCACAGGCTTTCGCTATGCGCGCTCACCAAATCTGATTGCCAAAGTAGAAGGCTTGAGCTACAGCTCTTTCCTGGCTCAGTTTTGTTCCCCTTTGGCAGCCGGTTTAAAAGCTTGGTCTTAGTTCATGCTCGTCACCGGAATCCGGATAGTTACCTGAGTGCCTACCCCGGTATGGGGAATGTGAAGAGAAAAAGTCCCGTTCAGAAGTTTTACCCGGTCCTGAATAGTGCGCAGCCCGATACCCGTCGGCTTGTCTGGCTCGGGGCTCATGCCCTTGCCGTTGTCGCGCACCTTCAGGGTTATTTCGCCGTCTTCCTGCACCAGCAGCACATCGGCGCTGGTGGCCTCGGCGTGTTTGGTCACGTTCGTCAGCAGCTCTTGGCAGATGCGGTACACGGCCACCTCCAAGTGAGACTCTAGTCGGCTTTCCAGGCCGGTTACTTCGCAATGCATCCGAATGCGTGTCTGGCTGTATTTCTGGCATAAATCCTGAATGGATTGGGCCAAGCCAAATTCGTTCAGGGCAACGGGTACCAGCTCGTGCGATACCCGGCGGGTTTCCTGAATGGCTTCATCTAGCAGTTGGTTGGCGCCCCGAAATACCTCGTTGGGCACCAGCTTCGCCACCTGGTCGAAGTTGAGCTTGGTGGCAAACAGTAGCTGCCCTACCCCGTTGTGCAGCGACTCGGCGATGCGCCCCCGCTCGGCTTCCTGGGCGTCCAGGATACCCAGCAGCAAGGCCTTTTGCTGGTCGAGGCGCATTTGCAGGTTTTCCTCTTCCAGGCGCTTTACTTCCGAAATATCCAAGTCGATGCCTAGTATTTTCAGCGGCTCCCCCTGGTCGTTGCGCAGCACCACCGCTTTGATGCGGATGGTATGCACCTGGTCTTTTAGGAGCAGCCGGAGCGTTTTGTCTAGTGGGTTATGGCTTTTGCGCAGTTTCTGCACCAGTCTTTCCGCCGTGGGCTTATCGGCTTCTACTACGTAGGCTAAGTAGATTTCGGGGCTGACCGAGCTGCCGGCCGGCAAGCCAAACAGCTGGTACATGCCGGCGCTCCAGGTTACTTCGCCGCTCGCGATGTCGTATTCCCAACTGCCCATCTGCGCCACTTCTTCGGCCTGCTGGAGCTTGGCTAGGTTGCGTTGCAGCGTGGCTGTGCTCTGGGTGAGCTGGGCCGTGCGCTGCTGCGCCTGCTGCTCTAGGCCCACCGACATCTGTTCGAGCGTCTGAACGGCCCGGTTTCGCTCCACCAGGTCGGCGGCCGTCCAGGCCAACACATCCAGCAGCTGTAGTTGGTGCTCGGTGGGGCGGTGTGGCGCGCGAAACTGGGTGCTCATCACGCCTACCAGCCCACTGCTGCGGGTGAGCAAGGGGATAGACTGCGTGGCTCGAATGCCTTCGTCCAGGGCTACTTCGCGGTCGCGAGTGCCCCACAGGGGCGAGTAGTTTTCGATATCTTCGATAAGCAGGCGGGGGTGGTCGCTGCGCAACGCGTCGCGGCGCACATGCCAGCCTTCGGGCCGAAAGTGCTGCACAAAGCGGCTGTCTGCTTCGTAGCCGTAGGTGGCATAGGTCTCCAGCTGCTGGCCATCGGGGCTAAAGAGCTGCAAGTAGCCGCGGTCGGTGCCCGTAAAGTCGCAGGCCAGGGCCAACAGCTCTTCCAGAGCCATTTTCAGGTTGGTTTCGGGAGCTAGCTTGGCGTGCAGCTCGTGCAGCCGCTGCATGCCTACTAGGTCGGTGGCCACCGCTTCTTCGGCCTGCTTGCGGGCGCTTACGTCGATAATATACTCAGCAATAGTGCCGTCGCCGAGGTCGGCGGCCGCGAACATCAGCCAGATGCGGGAGCCGTCTTTGCGTAAGAATTCCTTCTCGTAGGGGCCGCCCCGGCCCGTCTGCTGCAGCTGGGCCAGCGCCTGCCAGCTCACCTCCAGATACTCGGGCGGCGTAAAGTCGAGCCAAGTGAAGGTGCGGGCCGCAAATTCCTCGCGGCTGTAGCCCACCAGTTCCAAAAAGGCGTCGTTGGCCTGGAGCAGCGTGTTCGTGTGGTCAAATGCGAGCATACCGACGCTTGGCACATTCACCATGCGCTGTAAGCGCTGCTCGCTGAGCCGCACTATTTCTTCGGCTTGCTTGCGCTCGGTGATGTCGAAGAGCGTGAGCACCACGCCCTGAATCCGGTCTTCAGCCGTGCGGTAGGGCAGCATCCGCATCAGAAAAGTGCGGCCGTCGGTGGTAGCTAGCTCTCGCTCCAGCAGGGCTAGCTTGTGGAGTACGGTTTCGGCATCCGTCAGCAGCTCGTCGTATTGCAGCCGGTGGGTGATGTCTGAGATGGGGCGGCCGTAGTCGGTCGGTATCAGGTTGAAAAACTGCTGGGCCGCCGGCGTGTAAAGCTGGATGCAGAAGGCGCGGTCGAGGAAGATGGTGGCTACCCCAGCCGAATTAATCAGGTTGTGCAGGTTGTTGCTGGTCACACTGATTTCCTCAATCTTGACCTTCAGCTCCTGGTTTACGGTGCGCAATTCCTCGTTTATCGATTGCAGCTCTTCCTTGCTGGTTTCCAGCTCTTCGGCGGCCGAGCGCAGCTCCTCATTTACGGCCTGAAACTCCTCGTTCGAGGCCTTCAGTTCCTCGGCCTGGTACTCGTACTGCTCGGCCGAGTAGCGCAGTTGGGCTTTCACCTGGATAAGCTCGGCTTCGAGGTGCTGGGCAATGGGATCATCCGACCGTAGCACCACCTTTTCGGCAGTCGGCTCCTGCTCGGTGGGCTCAAAAATGACTAGGATGAACCCTCTGGACGTGTCACCCTCCTTAATAACCGGCCGAACCCGGATGGTCAGCGACTGGCGCACCCCGTCTTTGTTCCACAGCACATTGCGCGCCTCAATGGCCGTTTGGCGCTGCACGGCCTGGTGCAGGGCCGAGCGCAGCTCCAGCCGCAGCTCGGGCCGGATGAGCTTAAGCAGGTTCTTAGTGGGCTCGCCGCCCGAAAACTCCAGGTAGCTACCCACCTTCTCCGACATGTGCAAGATGTCGTAGTCCTCGTTCACTACCAGCGAGGGTGGCGCGTACTGCTCCAGTAGCTGCTGGTGCAGCTCGCCCAGGGCCAGGCGGTTGGGCTGTCGGCTGTCGGCCTCCTGGTGCTTTGGCATGGCGGCGGGAGGGGGCTGCAAGGCGGCTGGCCCCACTTCGGGCACTGGGTAGTGGGGTAGGGCCACTTGCCGGGCGCGGTAGGTATGGTTTTCGCGGCTCACGGTGGCATACAAGTCACTGGCCCCGTCTACCGATTCGGAGGACCCTAAGAACAAGAAGCCGCCCGGCCGTAGCGCAAAGTGAAACGCCTCCATCACCCGCTCCTGCGCCGTCTGGTTGAGGTAAATCAATACGTTGCGGCACGTTACCAGGTCGAGGCGCGAAAAAGGCGGGTCTTTTAGAAAGTTGTGGTTGGCAAACAGCACCATCTCGCGCAGCTCGCGCTGCACGCGGTAGCTATCGCCTTCTTTGGTGAAGAAGCGCAGCAGCCGCTCGGGCGATACATCGGCGGCATCGTTGAGCGTATACAGGCCCTCGCGGGCAACTGCAATGGCAGCCTCGTCGATGTCGGTGGCGAATATCTGCACCTTAGGCGCATCCAGCACCCCGAGGGTCCGTTCGGACACTAGCATGGCCAGCGAGTAGGCTTCTTCGCCGGTGGCGCAGCCCGCCACCCAGATGCGGACCACCTCGTGGGCTTTCTTCTGGTGGAAGATGGCCGGCAGCACGTCCTGCTCCAGGGCCTGGAAAGGCTTTCTATCCCGGAAGAAATTGGTCACCGATATCAGAAAATCCTTCAGCAGCGCCTGGCTTTCGTCCGGGTTTTGCTGCAAAAAGGCGGCGTAGCTGGGCAGGTCGGGCAAGCTGCGCACGTTGATGCGGCGCTCAATACGGCGCAGTAGCGTAGCCTGCTTGTAATTGGAAAAGTCGTGCCCGGTGCGCATGCGCAGGTAGGTAAATATCTCGCGCAGGGCCTGCTGCTGCTGCTCGGCCCGCTGCTCGGCCTCCACCGGAATTTCTACCGTGCCCACGCCATCGCGGTAGGCCAGAATGCGGCCGGGTATTTCGGCCACCGGCAGCACTTCATCGATGAGCTCGGTGGCTATCGCGTTGCGGGGCATTTCGTTGAATTCCGCCTCCCGAGGGTTCTGCACGTAGGCCACGCCACCCCGCTCCTTCACCCGCTTCAGGCCCATCGAGCCATTGGCGCCCGTGCCCGACAGCACCACGCACACCGCCCGTGCGCCGTGCGCATCGGCCAGGGTGCGGAAAAAGATATCGACGGGCGCCCGCCGCTCCTCCACATATAAGTTGAGGGCAGGCACAATAAAGTCCTCCTCCATCACCAAGTGGTGGTTGGGCGACACGACGTAGATATGGTTGGGCACTATGCGCACCTTCTCCGTCACCTGCGCCACCGGAATGTGGGCCACCGTCTGCAACACGTGCGCCAGCTGGCTGTCGTGGTCGGGCGAGAGGTGCAGAATAACGACGTAAGCAATCTGAGAATCGGCTGGCACGAGCTGAAAAAACTCCCGCAGTGCCTGAATGCCCCCGGCCGAGGCCCCTATGCCTACAATGAGAAAGCCTGCCGGCTCTTCGGCCATTAAATCAGTAGACGTTATAGATTCCATTACCTGTCTCTTTACCCTCTTTTTGAACTGGCTATTTTAGTGCTTACTACCCTAGTGGGCGCCTACCCCTCCTCTTCCTCCGCCTGCGTACTGATGTTGGCCGTGGTCAGCTGCTCGTGGTTAAAAACGGTCTGGCGCATTATTTCGGCCCGGCTTCCGGCTTCCTGCGCTTTTTTAAAGTACATGGCCGCCAGTTTAGGCTGGTTTTTGTCGGCGTAGTGGTCGCCTAGGTTGTTGAGCAGCAAGATGCTTTCCTCCACGCCCCGAATGGCGTTCCACAGTGTGTCTTCAATATGCTCGGTGATGGTAGCTAGTAGGCTATCGGCCGAGTGCGCGTGCCCGGTGTGGCACCGGTAGCGAATAATGTCGCCATCGGCGATGGCCAGCAGCACCCCGTGGCAGTCGGGGCAGGCATACGGCGTGAGCGTGCCCAGCGTCAGCACCCCCTCGTGCAAGGCCGGATTTTGCGCGGCGATGCGCGTTTCGATATAGGTTTTTCGTTGCTCTTCCATGGGTGTTTCGCTAGCCTCGGTTACTGTTTCGGCCGTTAGCCGCACCAGCAGCGGAGCCATTTCGGCCATGGGCACCCGGTAATCTACGTCTACGGCGGACAGGGCGCTTTCGGGCATGGAGGAAACTATTGCTTCGGCTGGCTCCTGCACGATGGCTAGGCCACCCCGGCTTTTTATCGTCCACAAGCCGGCCGTGCCATCATCCAAGGCGCCCGATAAGATGATGCCGATAACCCGGCGTCCGTAGTGCTCGGCCGCTGACCGAAACAACGGGTCCACGGCGGGGCGAAACCGGTTTTCTTTCGGCCCCCGGGTTACCCGCACCACGCCTTTTTCTAGCAGCAGGTGCTTATCGGGCGGCGCCACATAAATATGGTTGCTTTTAATCGGCTCGTTATCAATAGCATTGCTAGCCGGTAGCGTGTTTTGCCGGTTTAGCACCTGCGGCAATACGCCCGTGACATCGGGCGCCATGTGCCACACGATAAAAATAGTGGCATCTAGCGTAGCTGGCAGGGCAGCCACCAGTTGCTTAATAGCCTCAAACCCACCCGCAGAAGCGCCGATGACAATGATATTTCTCTTTTCCAAAAGCAAGCTTCTCGTATAAGGTATTAAAATTACAGTAGAAGACGGCCTTATTATCCGCCTATCACTGACAAATTGGAGTGACTATAGTTGACGAAGAAGGTACACGGGCCTCCTGTCTTACTGGGTGGCCATCTACGCCCAACTGACGCGACTTAGCAGCTACCTAGCTGGGCAAAACCAGTTTTTTAGACAAGATAAGGCACCCTTACCAGACGCTGCTACGCTTGAGCGGTAGTAATTACCCACCCGTACGCGCTGCGCCCTTGTGGGAGGTAACTACCTGCCGGCCTACTGCCGAACTGCTAATAAGGCTAGGTTGCAAAAAGCCAGTTTGCTGGCAAATGCAACAGAGGAGCTAGCACACCGTCGGTGCCGTCCTGCAATGAATGGAGCACTTAAGCGCCCACTCGGGCAGCGCGAACAAGAAAAACTCTGTTAGGCTGAACGCGGGCAGCTTAAGGCGCGGCGCTTACCATGCCGGTAGGGAAAGCAGCAAGACTTGGCAGCAGGGCGTAGCACGCAGCTTGCACATAGGTTACGGTCGTGCGCCGGGTGCGAGCAGTGGCGGCCCCGGCGAGTGGGGTAGGCCGTTGCTATCTCCTTGTCTGCCGTATACCAGTAGGTAAGCTTTCCCCTTTTTTTTAAACGCTATGCCTACTAACACTATGCTAGTCGTCGGCGGCAACGGCATTATTGGCCGTAACGCCGTCAACTACCTGCACGCAACTGGCCACTGGAACGTGATCGTTTCTTCGGCCTCGCCGCTAGATTATGAAACGCCGGTGCCCTATGTGCAGCTCAATCTGCTTGATGACCAGGCCGTAGCTGGCCAAGCTGCGCAGCTGCGCGAGGTGACGCACGTCTTGTACACGGCCTATATCGAAGGGCCAACCCTAGCCGCCCAAACGCAGGTGAACCTCGACTTGCTCCGCCACCTGGTTATTGGCCTGGAGCAGGTAGCGCCCCACTTTCAGCACCTCACCTTCATCCAGGGGGGCAAGGCGTACGGGGCACACTTGGGCCGCTACAAAACGCCCGCTGTGGAAACTGACCCGCGTCATTTTCCGCCTAATTTTTACTATAGCCAAGAAGATTTTTTGCGCACACACGCCGCCGGAAAAGCTTGGAGCTGGACGGCCCTGCGCCCCGACATCGTGGTGGGATTTGCCATCGGCAACCCCATGAACCTGGCCAACCTGCTGGCCGTGTATGCTAGTTTCTGCAAGGAGCTAGGGGTGCCGTTTCGCTTTCCTGGCAGCCTGAAAGCCTACCACGCGCTGGTGAACGTGACCGACGCTACCCTGCTCGCCAAAGGCGTAGATTTTGTAGCGACAAACGCGGAGTGCCACACGGAAATCTTTAACATCACCAACGGCGATATCTTCCGCTGGAGCCAGCTGTGGCCACGTTTTGCGGCGTACTTCGGGGTCGAATATGCCGAGCCCATTACCTTCCCGCTACAGGAATACATGGCCGACAAAGTTGACCTCTGGCAGCAGATGGTGCAGCGGCACGGGTTGAAAAACCACTCGCTTGAGGAGCTGGCGCAGTGGGGTTTCGGCGACTTCATTTTCAACGTGAAGGCCGACGCGTTTTTGGATGTAAACAAGCTGCGCCGCTTTGGTTTTCATGAGCAGCAGCTCGACAGTTT
>CAZZDR010000157.1:0-8367 GCA_964652535.1 uncultured Hymenobacter sp.
TGCTGCCGCTCATGCTGTTCGTGGTGGGCATGTCCGATACCATCCACATTATCAGTCGCTACGTGAGCGAGCTGGGCTACGGCGCGGGCAAAAAGCACGCGCTACGCACTACCATCAAGGAGTCGGGCTTTGGCTCGGGGCTGTCGGCGCTGACTACCAGCATCGGCTTTTTCACCTTGATGACGAGCACCATCCGCCCCATTCACAACTTCGGGCTGTTTACGGGCATCGCCGTTATTCTGGCTTTTATTCTGAGTTTCACGCTGCTACCAGCCATGCTGGTACTGCTGAATAAGCCGGCCCTGCGCGAGCCACGCAAGCACGGCCACGACTGGGACGGCGTGCTCGGCCGCCTATTTATGGGGGTACTGCGGCGGCGGCGCCTGGTGTTTGTGGTCAGCGGGCTAGTGCTGGCGGCCAGCATTGGGCTGGCCACGCGGGTGCGCATCAACTCGTCTTTGCTCGATGACTTGTCGAAAAGCGACCCGGTGCGCCAGGATTTTGCGTTCTTCAACGACCATTTTGCGGGCGTGCGGCCCTTTGAACTGGAGCTAAAGCCGACCAAGGGGCGCGACGTGTTTGACCCCGCCGTGCTGGCCCAAACTGAGAAAGTGGAGCGCTACCTGGCTACCACCTACGGCCTTAAGTTTTCGGCTTCGCCGGCCACGCTGGTGCGCACCGTGCACCAGGCGCTGCACGGCGGCGGGCTGGCCGAGTACCGCCTACCCTCCGACTCGGCTGGGCTGGCGCGGCTGCGGGGGCCACTGCGGCAGTTTCGAAAGCGGCCCGAGTTTCGGGCGCTGGCCTTGCCCGACGGCAGCGCCGGCCGCCTCACCGGCCGCATGGTGGACGTGGGCAGCATCCGGGCCGATGCGCTCAACGGCGCGCTACGGCAGTTTTTGCGCACCAGCATCGACACTACGGTGCTGCGCACGCGCCTCACGGGTTCGTCGAACCTCATTGACAAGAACAACGAGAACCTGACCCTGAACATGATACAGGGCATGGCCATTGACGTGGCGATGGTCACGCTTATCGTGCTAGTGCTGTTCCGCTCGGTGCGCATGACCATTGTGGTGCTCATTCCCAACTTGCTGCCCATCTTGCTAGTGGCGGGTGTGATGGGACTGGCCGGCGTGAGCATGAAGGTGAGCACGAGCATCATCTTCACCATCGCCTTCGGCATTGCGGTGGATGACACCATTCACTTTATCAGTAAGTTGCGACTCACCATGGGCCACGAGCCGAACCTATTCAAGGCCGTGCGGCGCACCTACCTGCTGGCTGGGCAGGCGGTTATCGTCACGTCGCTTATTTTGGTAGGTGGCTTCGGCACGCTGCTGTTTTCGTCGTTTGACGGCACGTTTTACGTGGGGCTACTCATCGGGCTCACGCTGCTGTTTGGCGTGGTGGCCGAATTGACGTTGCT
This sequence comes from uncultured Hymenobacter sp., assembly GCA_964652535.1. Lineage (GTDB taxonomy): Bacteria > Bacteroidota > Bacteroidia > Cytophagales > Hymenobacteraceae > Hymenobacter. The sequence goes on from CAZZDR010000157.1 coordinate 1,430, forward strand.
ACCCCTGCTGATACTCGGCATTTATGGCCGCAAGCGGAAGAAGACGGGGGCCGTGCCCGAATTGGTGGGCGGCAAGTAGCCTCGCCGCTCTGTGCGCTAGCCCGATTGGGCCAGCGCACGGGTGCTCACTCACCAGTTTTTTCAGCGGCTTCGGAAGCTTTTTCCTTGGGTTCGGGGATGGAAGCTGGGGAAAGGCCGGGCTAGCCGCGTGGTTTGGGCCACGTTTCACCCTAGTCTTTCTGAGCATGAACCTTCGCCCTCTCCTTCGCCCGGTCCGGCTGGTGGCCGCCCTGCTGCTAGCCGGGTTTGCCGCCCGCGCCCAGCAGCCCGATTCCATTTTCACCGATGCCCCCCGCGAGAACCTGGACCTGACCGGCACGCCCCAATTCAAGTTATTTGACCGGGCTTTTTACCAGAACCAGGTGTTCCTGCTGGGCGAGTCGCACGGCGTGCAACGGGTGCAGGACGTGGACTTTGCGCTGCTGCGCCACCTCAACCAGTACGCCGGGGTGCACCGCTACCTGGCCGAAGTTGACTGTGCCAAAGCCTACTACCTAAACGAATACCTGCGCACCGGCAACGAGGCCACCCTCGACCGCGTGTTTGCGAGCTGGGTGCGCGAGCAAGCACAGTGGGGCAACGCCGACTTCCGGGCCAAAATCGTGCGCATCCGGGGCCTCAACCAGACGCTGCCCGCCAGCCGCCGCATCCAGTTTGTGGGCATCGATGGTGTGCAGGACCCCGCCCTGCTGGCCGACTACCTCGCCGACCGGCGCGCCACGGGCCAGGCCCTAGCACCCGCTTTGGCCGCCCGTCTCGATTCGGTGCAAGCGGCGCTGCGCAGCACCCCCGCCCTGGCCGCCGAGGTGGCTTTGCGTGCCCAGCAAGCCCTGCGCCAGGCCGCCCCCACCGCCCGCCGCGCCCTCGGGGCCGAGGCCTACGCCGAGGTGCAGCACGCGCTCACCAACGTGGGCTACGCCCGCACCCTGCCCGGCCGCGAGCAGCAGCTGTTTGCCAACTACCAGGCCGCGCTGCCACTGTGGCACCTCACGCACGAGAAGCTCTACGGCCTCTGGGGCCTGGGCCACGTGCCGCAGCAAAAGGGATTAAATTTCACCAGCTTGGCTACTTACATCCACGGCAGCAGCTTGCCGGACCACGACAAAATCGTGTCTATTCTTAGCACGTATGCGGGCTGCCAGATGCTGATGCCCTCGGCGGGGCTGCCCGCGCCCTGGCGCACGCCCGGCCAGCTGTTTTCGGTGGTAGATAAGTTCAACCACGACGGGCCACTGGTGCGCCTGCAAGGCCTGGAAGCGCTGAAGGAGCGCACCCAGCCCGGCAGCACGACCCTCGTGCGCCTCGATGCGCCCGGCACGGCCGCCCACCGCCTGCCCGTGCAGCTCAGCTACGCCCCCGGCCTGCCCGCCAACCAACAAATGCTGTTTGACCCCGCCCAGCCCGCCACGGCCTACGTGCAGTACTTGCTGCTGGTGCGCGACTCGGGCCCCGTGCGGCCACTGCCAGCGGTGGGTGGAGTAGCCGGCCGCTAGCCCACCCGGCATACGCTTTAATAATTTGTAATTCAATTTATTATTCAAGTACCACGCTGGCATACAGTGGCCTGCACAAGCCTACGCAGCTCATTGCCCTGGTTTAGCCGTGAGGCGGAAGCCCCGCATCTTGCCCCTTCTTTGCTTCATGGAGTTAGACTCATCCTTCGCCACCCAGCGGCCCTCCCGCTCCGATCTTGGCCTGGTGGCTGCTTATTGGCTGGTGGTGGCTCCTGTGCTACTCGTTCAGTATCAGGCCGATGCCAGGTCTACCGCCGACCAGGCGCTGCCCATAGTAGGTGCTACGGTGCTTTTCGACACCGCCACGGTGGCGCTGCTGGTGGGCGGCCTGCTGCCCCTCTTTCTGGGCCGACGGCGCTGGCTGGGGCTGGCGCTGCTACCGGGATTTTTGCTGCTGAGCGGTGCGGCCTACACCAGCCTGTATAGCGCCCTGTTTGGGCACCCGGGGGCGTGGTCACTGGGCCGTGTGGTGCTGGGAGCCGTGCAGCACGCCAAAAGCTACGGCCTGCTGGCGGTGCTGCTCACCGGCAAGCGCTACTTCGAGGCCCAGCGCCACGTGCTGCACTTGCAAAAAGCCCAGGCCGAAAGCGAGCTGCGCGCCCTCAAGGCCCAAATTGACCCACACTTTTTATTTAACAATCTGAATGTCTTGCACATGCTCATCGGGCAAGATGCCGAGGTGGCGAGCCACTACCTGGGCTGCTTTGCCAACCTCTACCGCTACCTCATTCGGCACCGCGACGCCGACTTCGTGACCCTGGCCGACGAGCTAAGCTTTCTCGATGACTACGTGTATTTGCTGCGCCACCGCTTTGGCGCGGCCTACACCTTCCAAACTACGCTGGCTCCCGACGTGGACCCCACCCAGCTGCACACCGTGCCCGGCACGCTCCAAATACTGGTCGAGAATGCCCTCAAGCACAACAGCGGCGACGACGATGACCCGCTGCTCATTGCCCTCGATGTGCACACCGCCACCCTACGCGTGCGCAACCCCCAGCGCCCCAAGCACACGCGCCCCGAGCCCGGCGGCACCGGCCTGCTCAACCTGCGCGAGCGCTACCGCCTGCTAGCCGGCCAGCCCGTGCAGGTACACACCACGCCCACCGAGTTCACGGTAACAGTGCCGCTGCTAAGCAAGCAGCCCAGCCGGGAGTACTAATTCGGACGCTCCTACGAAGCCCTCCTTCCTTGCATAAACTCGCTTGCTTAGCGCAGTTTCCAAATCAGCGCATAGTGGCCGCCTGCGGTAGCGCGGACTTTAGAGCGAGGCATACCGCGGACTACAAAGTCCGCGCTACTGTAGGCGGTGCACCCATTCAAAACGCACGCAGGCAATTTATCACCTTGTTTAACAACTACTTAATTGTTTATGGCAAACCAACTTTTCCCCTTTCTCCTAGCTGCCGGCTTGGGCGCAGCTGGCGCTGGCCGGCTAGTAGCGCCAGTGGCCCTAGCCGACGACCGCCCCCAAACCCGGTTGCTGGCATTGCCCACCGCGGCAGGCCTCGTTATTGAGGGGGCCGCCGACGTTACGGTGGCCGAAGGCAGCCCCCAGCGTGTGGAAGTAGCGGGGTCGCCCCGCCAGCTCAGCCAGCTGACTACCAGCACGCAGGCAGGCAACCTGCATTTTCACTTGCCCAACGACCAGTCAAATTGGTGGCAGCTCTGGCAGCCCACCGAGCGGCTGAAAATCACCATTACCTTGCCTAAGCTGACGCGGCTACGCTTAGCCGGCACCAGCTCCCTGGCCGGGCTGACGCCCTTCACCGCCCCTATGCTGGCCATCGAGCTAGCCGGCGTGGGCAACGTGACGTTGCAGGTTGCCAATACCCAGACCAGTGTGGCCATCAGCGGTGCGGGCACCGTGACCCTGCGCGGCACTACCACCACGCAGCAGGTGGGCCTGCGGGGCGTTGGCGCCTACCACGGCTTCGGCTTGCGAAGTGCGGCTACCACGGCCAGCCTAACGGGCACCGGCACCGAAGAAGTAACTGCTACCCAAGCCTTGGTGGCAAATGTGGCCGGTATCGGCACCATCCGCTACCGGGGCCGGCCGGCCGCTACCACCTTGCACACCAGCGGCTTGGGCAGCGTGCAGGCCAGCCAGTGAAACAGTCTGACGCCTACCACCACGGGCTCGATAAGAATAACACCTTCTTACCCAGTTTATTTGCTACCTAGTGCAGCTTTCAGAGGGTGGCAACCGTGCGCTGCACGCCGTTACGAACGGCTAATTACCAATCTAATAGCTGCTGTAGCTAGTTGATTATGCGCCTACTTATTATTGAAGACGAGGCCCCGGCGGCGGCCCAAATCCGCAGCTTTGCGGCCCGCTACGGCCTGCCAGCCCACGACGTGCACGAGGTCCGCAGCATCAAAAAGGGTCTCGCCTGGTTTGCCGAAAATGAGATGCCGGCGCTCATTTTCTCCGATATCGAGCTGCTCGATGGCAACGTGTTCAGCCTTTACGAGCAGGTACGCATCACCTGCCCCATCATTTTCCTGACGGCCTACGACCAGTTTTTGCTGCTCGCTTTCCAGGCCAATGGCATCGGCTATTTACTCAAACCCTTTAGCTACGAGCAGTTTGCCGCTGCCCTGACAAAGTACGACGGGCTGCGCGCCAGCCTGGCGCCTGCACCGGCTACGGGGGCAGCCCTACCCCCCGCCGGGCTCTCAGAAACCGTAGTCGAGCAGCTGCGCGCGGCGCTGCACCCACCGGCCGCCGCCTACCGCCAGCGCTTCACCGTGCGCCAGCCCAACAACAGCTTCTACCTGCTGCCCGCCGCCGACGTGGCTTTTTTGCAAGCCGATGAGGGGGTAGTGTTTGCCATCGACCAGCGCGGGGCGCGGCACCCGCTCGCGGGCACCCTCACCGAATGGGAGCAACAGCTCGACCCGGCTTGTTTTTTCCGCCTCAACCGCAGCGAGCTGGTGCAGCTCAGCGCCATCGTGCGGGCCGAGCCGTATTTCAATAACCGCTTGTTGGTTAGCTTAAAACACGGCGCTACCCTCACCAGCAGCACCGCCCAAACGGCCGCCTTTCGCCGCTGGCTAGAGGGCTAGCGCCGCGCCGCCTACGGCTTGGGTGCGGGCGGGGCCGGGCTGGTAGTGGGCGTAGTAGGCGCTGGGGCGGGAGTGGCCGGCGGAGCTGGACGAGTGGCCGAAGGCGTCGTGCTGCCGCTCTGGCTACCGCCGCCGTTTTCGTCGGTTTTAAGGTCGTCGTTTTTTACGTTTTTATGCGGGCGGGGCTCGGCGGTGAGCTGGCCGATGTGGTAGCTGAAATACACCTTGAAGCTGGTGAGGTGCTGCACGGTGGTGCTTTGCTGGCTGAGCAAGGGGCTAGTGATGTCGCTGCGCACGGCGTTGGTGGGCGAAAAGAAGTTTTCGGCCCCCAGGCCCAGGCTGCCTTTCTTGCCCGCCACGTCGTGCTTCAGGCTCATGCTGTAGAGCACAAAGCTGCTTTGGCTGCCTTGCAGCTGCACCTGCTGGCCCCGGTAAAAGCCGAATAGCTGCACGTTCCAGCCCTTGGGCAGGGCGTAGCTGCTGTAGAGGCGGCCGCCCAGCACCCAGCCCGCGTTGCGGGCGGCGTAGAGCGGGTCGGCCACGCTGTTTTGGAGCACGGTGTAGTACAGGTCGAGCCCGCCGCTGAGGCTGAACTTGCTACCCACGTCGAGGCTAGCGAAGGCGCTGCCGCCGTAGGCGTTCTCGCGGCCCACATTGAGGTAGTCGATGCGCACCGCGCCAGGGTAGTTGGCATCGCGGAGGGGCGTGCGTACGCTTTGAATGGCCCCGGTGGTATTGCGGGCGAAAACCGAGAAGTTGAGGTTGGCCTGCCCCAGCAAGGTGCCGTAGCCCAGCTCGTAGTTGTTGGTGTATTCGGGGCGCAGCGTGGGGTTGCCTTGGGTCTGAATCAGGGGGTTAGCGGCCTGCAGGTTGGGGTTTAGAAATTGCAGCGAGGGGCGCTGGATGCGGCGATTGTAGGCCAGCTTCAGCACATTGCCATTGCCGAGCTTGTGCAGCACATTCACGCTGGGCACCAGCAGGCCATAATTCGGAATATCGCCCACCGGGCCGGTGCCAAAATCGGCGGCAATGGCCGTGTACTCGTAGCGCAGGCCCGGCTTCAGGGTGAAGCTGTGGGGCAGGCTGAGGGTGTAGGCCGCGTAGCCGGCGGCTACCTGCTGCCGGTAGGTGAAGGAATTAGCTGCCTGCGCGCTAGCCAGCTGGCCGTAGTAGCGGTAGTCGCTGGTGACGCGGCGCTGAATGTCCTTCACGCCTACTTCCAGTAGCTGGCTCGAACCAATGGGCGTCTGGTAGTCGAGCTGGGCGGTTATTTCCTGGTTGGCGCTGGGGTTGTCGTTGCCGGAGAGGCCGAGCTGGCTAGCCTCGGAAGCGGCGTAGGTATCATTAGTGAAGGCATACGTGCGGTTGTTGCGGCTGTAGAGGGCTAGCGCGCTCAGCTCGCGCTGCGGCACATCGTAGGTATGGGTGTAGGCGAGGCTGGCATCGACCGTGCCCGACTCGTCGGTGATTTGCACGTTGCGCGCCGAGCTGCTGGTGCGGCCGGTGGCGGGCTCGGTGGTGGCGGTGACCAGGTTATCCTGGTAGGTGGTGGCGTTGCGGGTGCCGTAGGCGAGCGAGGCGGCTAGCCCCTGGTGCGCGTTGATATCGAAGTCCCAGCCCAAGGTGTAACGACCAAACAGCTGGTTTTGGCGCGTGTCGGCGGCCTGCGTGTTGCGGGTTTGCGCGCTAGTGGCGGGGTTGGTAGTCTGCTGCTCGTTGGTGAAGCTGCCCGGCGTGTTGTAGCCCGCCCGGCCAAAGCCGCCCAGCGCAAAGCCCATGCGGCCAGTGCGGTAGCCGCCGTTCAAGTTGAGGGTGCCCGAGCGGGTGCCACCGCTGCCATCTATGCCCAACTGCCCGCCGCGTAGGGCGTTGCCCTTCGTCACGATATTGATAATGCCGCCCGAGCCCTCGGCGTCGTACTTGGCCGAGGGCGACGTGATGACCTCGACCCGGCGAATCTGGTCGGCCGGCAGCTGGCGCAGGCCGTCGGCCACGCTATTAGCCGTGATGGTGCTCGGCTTGTTATTGATAAGCACCTTGATGTTCTGGTTGCCGCGCACGCTCACGTTGCCGTCGAGGTCGAGGCTCAGCAGCGGCACCCGCCGCAGCACATCGGTAGCGTCGCCGCCGCGGGTGGTTTCGTCGTTTTCGGCGTTATACACGGTGCGGTCTACCAGCTCTTCTATCAACGGCTTGCGGGCCGTTACGACCACCTCGCCTAGCTTCTGCGCCGAGGCTACCAGCGGTAGCGACCCTAGCGGCACATCGCCTCTGCCAGCCGGCACCACCACGCCG
>CAZZDR010000158.1:0-4042 GCA_964652535.1 uncultured Hymenobacter sp.
TCGTAGCGCTGAAAGCCGCCGATGGCCCGCACCGACCACGTATCGCTGAGGCGGCTGTTGAGGGTGGCCGTGGCGCTGGTTTGCTGCGTGGCGTTCAGCGCATCCGAGGTATTGAGGAAGCGCGAGCGCGACTCCTGAATCTGGTAGTCAATGGCGCCGATGCCGAAGTCGGGCGTGCGGCGGTCGCGCAGGTAGTCGCCCTCCAGCAGCAGCGTCGTCTTGGCGCTCAGGTTGAAGAGCACCGACGGATTGACGTAGAACCGGTTTGACTTCACCTGGTCGCGGTAGCTGTCGGCCCGCTCAAATGAGCCATTAAGCCGGAACGCCACTTGGTTGCTGCTCCCTACCCCCCCATACACGTCAAAGGTTGGCTTTACCAGCCCGAAGCTACCCACCCGCAGCCCCACCGAGCCGCCGCGCGCAAACTGCGGCTTCTTCGTTACGAGGTTGAGCACGCCGCCCGCCGCCACGTTGCCGTAGAGGATGGCCGCGCTGCCTTTCAGCACTTCCAGCCGCTCCAACGAGCTGATTTCGGGCAAGATAGCGTTGTTGTAGCGCACGCCGTTTTTAAACGTGTTGTTGCTGGTGTAGGCGAAGCCGCGGCTGGATATTTCTTCCTGCGTGCCGCCCGTAGCGCCCGATACGTACACGCCGGGCGTGTTCACCAGCACATCGCTCAGGCGCAGCACCTGCTGCTGCTCCAGCACCTCACGCTCTACCGTGAGGCTGGCCTGGGGCACGTCGAGCGGGGCCACCGGCAGCTTGCCCACCGTGGCGGGGCGCTGGTTGAGGGTTTTGTTGCCGGTCACAGTCACTTCGTCGAGCTGCCGATTGCCGCGCACCAGTGTGAGGGTAGGGGCCGTAATGGCCTGGCCCGCTACTACTTCTATTGTTACCTCCTGCGCCGAGTAGCCCAGGCCCGTGAAGGTGAGCACCTGCCAGCCGGCCGGCGCGTCGAGCCGGAAGTTGCCGGCCGCGTCGGGCGTAGTGCCGTGCGTAGTACCGCGCACCAGCACTGCCACGCGGTCGGCCGGCTGGCCATCGGCCAGCGCCACCCGGCCCACAATGGTGCCCAGGCGGTGGTGCGGGGCGTGGGCCGGGCGGATTTCCTGGTGAGCCGGGGCTTGGGCCTGGCCCAGCAGCGGCAAGGCAACACTCGTGAGCAGAACAGCAGAGAAGAGGTGAGGCATGGGCTTATTTAGAATCGTTCAACGCAGTGCAAAGGTGGGGTTGAATTTAGAATGGTTCCAAATAGGCGGTAAAGATATTCTGAGCTAACTTTGTTTTTGGAAGCTATAAATGAGGTAGTAGGTTATAAATCAAGAGTTTAGAAACAAAAAAAGGACCTGATTGCAGGTCCTTTTTTATTTAGAATGCGGCTGGCTCTACTTAAGCTAGCAAGGCTTCCGCTGCCATTACCGCGCCGGCTGGTGCCAACTCAAACGCCTCTGCCAGCAACTCGTAGGAGCGCAAGCGGTCGGCCAGGTCGGCGGTGATGGTTACGATGGCCAACTCGTCTACTTCGTAGGCCGCCGCAATGCGCAGCAGGTGCGGGCGCAGCTGCGCAGGCGTGCCGCTCACTACGCGGCCTTTATGGTAAGCCAGCCGAGCCTGCTCCTCGGGGCTGAAAACGTAAGCGGCCGTTTCAGCGGCGCTGGGGTAGGGGCCGCGCACGCCCTGCTCGAAGCGCAGCAGCTGGATAAACGTGGCCTTGGCTAGGGCGCTGGCTTTCTCTTCCGTATCGGCGCAGAGCACAAACAGCGCCACGTTGGCCTGGGGCGCGAGCAACTCGGGCGAGGGCCGAAACTGCTGCCGGTAGGCGCGCACCGCCGCCGGCCCGCCGCTGGGGTTGATGAACTGCGCAAACGAAAAGGCCATGCCTAGCTGCGCCGCAAAGTGCCCGCTCTGCCCGCTGCTGCTGAGCAGCCACAGGGCCGGCTGGGTATCGATGACCGGAATGGCCTGCACCCGCTCGTGAATGGTTTCGGGCGTGCGCTCGCCGCGCAGGTAGGCCTGCAAGTCCACCAGCTGCTCCAGAAAAGCCTCTTCCGCAAATTTGTTGCTCGGGTTGAGGGCGTAGGCCGTGAGGCGGTCGGCCCCCGGTGCGCGGCCCATACCCAGGTCGATGCGGCCGGGGTGCAAGGCTTCCAGCAGCTTGAAGTTCTCTGCCACTTTGAGGGCCGAATAGTGGGGTAGCATCACGCCGCCCGAGCCCAGCCGGATGCGCTGGGTGTGGGCGCCCAGGTGGGCCAGCAGTACCTCGGGGGCCGGGCCGGCCAGGGTGGCCGTGTTGTGGTGCTCGCTCACCCAATAGCGGTGGTAGCCAAGGCGGTCGGCCAGCTGCGCGAGCTGCGTAGTTTCGAGTAGGGCCTGGCGGGCGGTGGCGCCGGGCCGCACCGGCGATTGGTCGAGCACGCTTAGGCGCAGGGAGGGGGTAGGAGGCATGAGGCAGGGGCGAGGTTCGGGTTTGGGGGCGGCGCTCGGCAGGTGGCGCGGGCGCACCATCCCGGCGCGCAAGCCCGGAAGCGCAGAAAACATCGGCCTCTACCGGCTTGTTCCTGGCTGCAACTCCTTTTCCCTACCCCCTCTTTATATGAGCAATTCTAATTCGCTGGTCCTGAACGTGGCCGACGGCACCCAGGCGCACGCCTACGTGGCCCAGCCCCAGGGCGTGACCAGCGCCCCCGGCATCATCCTCTTTCAGGAAGCCTTCGGCGTAAATGGCCATATTCGTAACGTAGCCGACCGCCTGGCCGCCGCGGGCTATGTGGTGGTGGCGCCCGAGCTGTTTCACCGCACCGCCGAGCCGGGCCTGGAAATCGGCTACGACAATTTTGCCGCCGCCATGCCGCACTACGGCGCCATCACGCCCGAGGGCCTGCAGCAAGACGCGCGGGCGGCCTACGACTGGCTGCAAAGCCAGCCCAACGTACAGCAGGATAAAATCGGCGCCATCGGCTTTTGCCTGGGCGGCCAGGTGGCCTTTGTGGCCAATGCTGCGCTGCCGCTGCAAGCCGCCGTGTCGTACTACGGGGGCGGCACGCACACCCGCACGGCAATGGCGAAGGACCTGCACGCGCCGCACCTGTTTTTCTGGGGTGGCCTCGATGCCCACATCTCGGCCGACCAAATTAAGCAGGTAACCGACGCGGTAGATGCGGCTGGCAAGCCCTACATCAACACCGTCATTTCGTACGCCGACCACGGCTTCAACTGCGACGAGCGCCCGAGCTATAATAAGGATGCCGCTGCCGAAGCCTGGGCCAGCACGCTAGCTTTCTTTCAGCAAAAGCTGGGCGCGTAGCTGCTTAGTACTTGACTAGCAAGCGGCTGGCTGGGAGGGCCTCCTGGCCAGCCGCTTGTTTGGGTAAGGGGGGTAGGGGCCGGGCGCAACCTTTCGGGGCCCAAACGCATACAGGCTAGTATGAAACCAACCTCCCGCACTACTTCCTGGCTTTGGGCCGCCGGCTTTGGCGTGGCCGCCCTGGCTACTACCGTTTGGCGCAACCGCCGGGGTTCGTACAACCTTACGGGGCGCACCGTGCTCATTACCGGCGGCTCGCGCGGATTGGGCTTGGTGCTGGCCCGCCTGGCCGTGGCCGAGGGCGCGCGCGTAGCCATTTGCGCCCGCGACGAGCAGGAGCTGGCCCGCGCCCGCCAAGACCTGCTCACCTACGGCGGCGCGGGCAGCAGCGTGCTCGCCTTTGCCCGCGACCTCACCGACGCTGCCGAGGTGCGCAGCTTGGTGGCCGAGGTCGAAAAGGAACTGGGAGGCATCGACGTGCTGGTCAATAATGCCGGTATCATCATCGGCGGACCGCTCGAAAACATGGACGCCCGCGACTTTGAAGACGCCATGAACACGCACTTCTGGGCGCCGTTTCACGCTATGCAGGCAGTGCTGCCGGGCATGCGGCTGCGTGGCGAGGGGCGCATCATCAATATTTCGTCGCTGGGTGGTAAGGTAGCCATTCCGCACCTCACGGCCTACAGCGCCAGCAAGTTTGCGCTGGTGGGCTTGTCCGAAGGCTTCCGGGCCGAG
>CAZZDR010000158.1:4142-8345 GCA_964652535.1 uncultured Hymenobacter sp.
CCCTACCCCCTACGGTGTGAGCAAAGCCGCCAATTGACGTAGCGTAATCTCGGCCGACTTGGCGTTATAGCGGTAATTGACGAGCCGGTAGCCGGCGTCCTCAAAGCTTTGCTGCGCAATGCGCACATCGACCAGCGTTGAGAGGCCCGCGTCGAGGCGCATTTGCACCAGCTTAAGCAGTTGGCGGGCAGTGGTGTAGCTCTGCTCGGCGGTAGTGACTAGGGTGAGCTGCTTCTCATACGACTCCCAGGCTTTGAGCGCATTCAGGCGGTAGTTGCGTTGCAGGGCGTTGCGCTGTAGCTCGGTGGTGCGGGTGTTGAGGCGGGCAATATCAACCAGCTTTTTGTTGACGCCACCCGAGTAAATGGGCACCGATAGCCCCAGGCCCGCATAGGGCCCGTAGCTCTGGTTGAAGAGCGTGTTGCCCACCGCGTTCTGGCTGCGCGCAAAGTTGGTGCCCGCATTCAGGCCAAAGGAGGGGTAGCGATTGGCGCGGGCCTCGCGCTCCAGCAGCTCATTCACGCGCACCTGGCGCTCGGCGGCCAGCAGGTCGGGGTTTTTATCGAGCGAACCTTGCAACTCAGCCCAGCTCAGCGAGCGGTCCACCGGAATGGTGTCTTCCACGGCCACGGCTTGGTCGAGGTCCAGGGTCAGGGCGCGCAGCAAATCGGCGGTGGCCTGCTGAGCGGCTAGCACCTGCTGCTGCTGCGTGAGCAGCTGCGCATTGAGGTCGAGCTGGGCCTGAAACTTATCGGCATTATTGGCCAGGCCCACCGCCTGCCGTGCCTCGATGAGGCGCAGCTTCTGGCGCGACACCTCCACCGAGGCCTCTAGCGTGCGGATGTAGCGCTGCTGCTGCACTACGGCGTAGTACTTCAGGCTCACATCGGCCAGCACGTTCTGCACCGTTGAGTTAAGCTGAAGCTTACTGATTTGGGCCAGCTCATCCAGGCGCTTGCGCGTAGCCACCACCCGGCCACCGTTGTAGAGCAGGTAGCTGCCGGCCAGCCCCACGTTGTACTGCGTCGAGCGGGCGCCGGTAGCGGCGCGTGGGTCGCCGGTATTGAACTGCTGCCGGGTGTTGTTGACGATGACGTTGTTGCTGGCATTGAGCGCCACGTTGGGCAGCGCGCCCGCAAAGCCTGCGTTGTTTTGCAGCTCCTGCACCTCCACGTTGGTCTGGCTGATTTGAATGTCGAGGCTGTTTTTGAGCGCCGTGGTCAGGGCATCATGCAGCGTCAGCACGGGGCCGGGGGTAGGGCCTGCCGGCGAGCGCGCCGTGGTGGCCGGGGCCGTTTGGGCCAGGCTGCCCAGGCTCGCCGATACTAGCAGAATGCTGATAAACAAGGACTTCATAATAATCAAAAACAACCGGTTGTCCTACTTCGCTGGTGCCTGAGCCGCAAGGCATCTCGCGTGTAGACGTCCGCTATCGTGAAGGCGAATCGAACGAAATACCTGCCAGCTTAGACACTAGTGGAGCAGAACGTTCTTTAGGAATAAGAGGGAACTAGGCCACTACTTCGGCTGGCTCGTGCACTGCCACCGCTTCGCCGCCGGCCGCCACGGGCTGGTGCTCTTTGGCAATAAACGTGTAAATGGCCGGAATCACCAACAGCGTGAGAATGAGCGAGAATAGAATGCCGCCCACGATAACCGTGCCCAGCGGCTTGCGGCTGGTGCTGGCTGCGCCCAGGCTCATGGCAATGGGTAGGGCGCCGAGCGCGGTGGCCAGCGACGTCATCAGGATGGGGCGCAGGCGCTGCTGGGCGGCCAGCTGCACGGCCTCGCGCAGGGGTAGGCCGGTGTCGCGCTGGTGGTTGGCAAACTCCACGATGAGGATGCCGTTTTTGGTCACGAGGCCAATGAGCATAATCATCCCGATTTGCGAGAAGATATTCAGCGTTTGCCCAAACGCCCACAGGCTGAGCAGGGCGCCGGCCAGCGCCAGCGGCACCGTGAGCAAGATGGTGAGCGGGTCGCGGAAGCTCTCAAACTGCGCCGCCAGCAGCAAATAAATCAGCACCAGAGCCAGCACGAAGGCAAAAGCCGTGTTACCCGAGCTTTCGGCAAAGTCGCGCGACGAGCCTGTGAGAGCTGTCTGGAACACGTCGGGGTCCAGCACTTTATCGGCGATGGCCTGCATGGCGCGCACGCCGTCGCCCACAGTTTTGCCCTCGGCCAGCTGCGCCGAGATGGTGGCCGCCTTAAAGCGGTTAAAGTGGTAAAGCGTGGCCGGGTTGGAGTTTTCGGTCTGGTGCACCACCGCCGACAGCGGAATGCTCTCGCCCCGGCTGTTGGTCACGTAAAGGCGGCTGATGTCGTTGGGCGCACTGCGGGCGCCGCGGTCTACCTGCCCGATAACCTGGTACTGCCGGCCATCGCGCAGAAAGTAAGCCATACGCCGACCGCCAAAGGCACCCTGCACGGCAGCGGCCACGTCTTGCGTGGTCAGACCAAGGTCCCTGATTTTGAGGCGGTCAAACGTGAGCTGCACCTCGGGCTTGTTGAACTTGAGGTTGGCGTCCACGTTCTGAAACGTGGGGTCTTGCTGGGCGGCGGCCAAGAACTTGGGCAGCGCCTCCCGAATATGGTCGAGGTCGGTGGTTTGGAGCACAAACTGCACCGGCACGCTGCTTTTGGCGCCCGAGCCCACGGCAATGGTCTGCTCCTGCACCACAAAGATGCGGGCGTCGTTGAAGCGCTTGGTATTGCGGGTCAGGTACTTGGCTATCTGCTCCTGGGTGCGCTGGCGCTGGTCGGCTGGCACTAGGCCGGCGCGCACCTGCGCCGTGTTGACGCTGCCGCCGGCCGGCGCGCGCGAAAACACAAACTCGTTTTCGGGCACCGAGTCACTCACGAACGCCGCTACCTGGTCGCTGATTTTTTCCATCGCCCCGAAGCTCGTGCCCTCCGGTCCACTTAGAACCAGGCGCACGCTGCTACGGTCTTCAATCGGCGCCAGCTCGGTCGGAATGCCTTTGCCAATGAAGTAGATGAGGCCTGCGCAGGCCGCCACCACCACCCAGGCCAGCGCGCGCACCCGCAAAAACTTGCCCACGATGCGCCCGTACCAGTTTTCCATGCCCTTGAAGAAGGGCTCGGTGCGGTCGTAAAGCTTGCCGTGGCCGCTGCCTTCCTTGTTGGTGTTTTCGCGGTGCAGCACCACGTTGAGCACCGGCGTAATGGTGAGCGACACGAAGGCCGAAATCAGCACTGCACCGGCCACTACCACCCCAAACTCGCGGAACAACCGCCCGGTAAATCCTTCTAGGAAAATGACGGGTAGGAACACCACCGCCAGCGTGAGCGAGGTGGCGATAACGGCGAAGAATATCTCCTTGCTGCCCTCACGTGCCGCGTCCTTGATGTTCATGCCCTCTTCGAGCTTGCGGAAGATGTTCTCCGTCACCACAATGCCATCGTCTACCACCAGGCCAGTGGCCAGCACGATGCCCAGCAGCGTGAGGATATTGATGGTGAAGCCCGCCAGGTACATCACGAAAAACGTGGCAATCAGCGAAATCGGAATGTCGATGAGTGGGCGCAGCGCCGTGAGCCAGTTGCGGAAAAAGAAGAAGATAACGAGCACTACCAGCCCGAAGGAAATTGCCAGCGTTTCCATCACCTCATCAATTGAGTTGCGCACAATCTTGGTGTTGTCCACAATCACCCGCATCTCGATGTCGGCCTTGTTTTCCTTCTGCACCTCGGCCAGGCGCTTGTTGAACTCGTCGGCAATCTGCACGTAGTTGGAGCCCGGCTGGGGCACCACGGCTAGGCCCACGGCGTAGGCGCCGTTGAGCTTCCAGCTCTGCTCGTAGTTTTCGGGAGCCAGCACGATGCGCGCCACGTCGCCAAGGCGCACGATGCCACCCTTGCCTTCACGCAAAATAAGGTTGCGAAACTGCTCCTCTGTTGAGAAGCGGGCCATGGTGCGGATGGTCAGCTCGGTGTTGCCGCCGTAGATTTTGCCCACCGGCACCTCCACGTTTTCGGCGTTCAGGGCCTGCTGCACGTTGGTGAACGACACCTGGTAGGCGTCCATTTTCGCGGGGTCGAGCCACAGGCGCATGGCGTAGCGCTGCTGCCCAAAAATGTTGATGGCCGATACCCCGTCGATGGTCTGGAAGCGCTGCTGCAAGTTATTCTCAGCAAAGTCGCTGAGCTCCATCAGGCTTTTGGTGCGGCTCTGCACGGCCA
>CAZZDR010000159.1:0-5202 GCA_964652535.1 uncultured Hymenobacter sp.
TCACCCTACAAGAGTACCGCCGCGGCGTGCCCGGTCCCGAGCAGGAACTTGCGCCGAATGCCAGCCTCCCCCAACTTGATTCGGCCGGCTGGCTGGCCCTCACCATCTACACCCGGCCCGTGTCCGCCACGCAGGTAGAAAACCTGTTTATCCTGCCCCGCTTCTCGACGCCCAAAAACTTCGCTACTCTGCCCAACCAAGAATATAAATATGGCCAGTACCGGCTGCTTTTCGGTATTCATTCCCTGCGCTGCTCGCCCAACCAGACCGGAGCCGAGCCGCACAACCCGGCCCAGGAGTTTCGCCTGCCCCTCGGCCCCGCCGCCATCCTGGCCGTGTATACCTTGCCCTACGAAAAAGAAGGCTTTGGCTACTACTGTGGCCTAGCCGAAAGCCGCGTGCCTGTGACGGAGTGGTACAACCGCTTCAAGGTGCCGCACTACGTGGTGTACCGCGTGCGGGTAGAGTAGGTAGTAGCGCGAACTTTGTAGTTCGCGTCCCAGAACGACACAACTAGCGCGGAGACGCGAACTGCCAAGGCTGCGCTACTAACTCACCTTAACGGCTAACTACCGTCACCAACTCCGCACTATCAAATATGCTGGCTGGCGAGATAACCGGCTCATCCAGCGGCAGCTGCTGGCCGTAGCGCTCGCGCAGCTTAGCCTGCACGGCAGGATTAGTGAGGTCAAAGTCGCGCAGCTTTTGCAACTGCCCCAGCTGCCGGTGTAGCCCACGGTCGTATACCTTCCAGATAAGCTCGGAGCAATAAATCTGTTTGTCTGACCAATTGAAAGCCAGGTCATAACCGCGTCCCAGCAGCGGCTGGCCCTCCGCCCGCAGCCGTTCTAGTACAGCCGGCGTGAGAACTTTAGCTGCATCGCGCAGCCGCTTCACCACGAAATGCTGGCCCTGGCCCCGCGCTACCCAGCGTGCCAGCGGCGTCAGCTTCACGGGCTGCACCGCCTCGAAAACCTGCCACTCTCCGCTGCTCTTGTGCAGTAGCCCACAGTGGCTATAAGGCGAATGTGTAGCCAGCTGAATAGCCTGGCTTTGGGCCGACTGTGACGTGTGAAAAATTAGGTCGCCTTCGTGTAAGGTAGTATCAAGTGGTACCTGTTGCGCTTGTTGTTTCGAGAGCTGAAAACTTTTAACTAGCCGTTTCTCTATCTCTCTCAGCTGCAGGCGATATACCATAGCCCTGAAAAGAAATGGCGCCAGCGCCAAGACTACAAGCAGCCCTAGCAGCAAGCGCCAATACGTTTTCATACTACTCAGTTCTATGTCAGCATGCCGCCGTCCACCTGCAGCACCTGGCCGGTGATGTAGCTCGAATCGTCCGACGCCAAAAAGGCCGTGGCTTTGGCCACGTCCTCGGGCGAGCCGCCGCGCTTGAGCGGAATGGCCTTGCGCCACTCGTCTACCTGCTTGGGGTCGAGCGCGTCGGTCATTTCGGTTTCGATGAAGCCGGGGGCGATGGCGTTGCAGCGAATATTGCGCGAGCCTAGCTCCAGGGCCACCGACTTGGTAAAGCCGATGATGCCGGCCTTGCTGGCGGCGTAGTTGGCCTGCCCGGCGTTGCCTTTGATGCCCACCACGCTAGTCATGTTGATAATGCTGCCGCTCTTGGCGCGCATCATGGGCTTGGTGGCAGCTTTGGTGAGGTTGAAGACCGATTTTAGGTTCACGTTCAGCACGTTGTCCCACTGCGCCTCGCTCATGCGCATGAGCAGGCCGTCCTGGGTGATGCCGGCGTTGTTGACCACAATATCGAGCTTGCCAAACTCGGCTACTACGTCGTCGACCAGCTTTTCGGCCTGGGCAAAGTCGGAGGCGTCGGAGCGGAAGCCCTTCACCTTGGTGCCGTGGGCGGCTAGCTCGGCTTCCAACGCCTGGCCTTTCTCGACCGACGACAAATACGTGAACGCTACCTGCGCGCCCTGCTGGGCGAAGAGCGTGGCAATGGCGCGGCCAATTCCTTTGGACGCCCCCGTGATGAGGGCTACTTTTCCGGCGAGAGTCTGATTCATGCCGCGAAAGTAGGGATTCTGAGCGGTTAGCTGCCAGCCGCTAGCTGTTAGCTTTGGCTGCGATAGTGTAAAAGGAAGAGTTATTTTCAGAAAAAGCTACCGGCTACCAGCTAGTAGCTACCAGCTTAAGACATGGATATCTGTATTTTGGGCGCCGGGCCGGGCGGCGCCATCGCGGCGCTGCACCTGGCCCGCGCGGGTCAGCCCTGCCTGCTGCTCGATAAGGCCACGTTTCCGCGCGACAAAATTTGTGGCGATGCGCTCAGCGGCAAAGTGCTGGCCGAGCTGCGCCACCTCGGTGGCCCGCTGCTGCAGCGCCTGGCTGCCATGGCCCAGCCCAACGCCAGCTGGGGCATCGACTTTTTTGCGCCCAACGGCCGGCAGCTGCACGTGCCCTTCAAGGCGCCCGGCAATGCGGCCGCCCCGGCCGAAGGCTACGTGGTCAAGCGACTCGACTTCGACAACCTGCTCATCGAGGAAGTGCGCCAGCAGCCGCTCATCGAGTTTCGCGAAAACTGTGAGGTGGCGCGCATCGAGCGCACGGCTACCGGCTGGCAGTTGTTCGACAAGCAGGGCCAGGAGCTGGCCACCTGCCGGCTCCTGCTCGTAGCCAACGGCGCGCAGTCGGCCTTTGTGCGGCAGGTGGCCGGCCACGCCCTAGCGCCCGCTCACCACTGCGCCGGGCTGCGCACCTACTACCGCGGCGTGCGTGGCCTCAGCCCCGATAATTTTATTGAGCTACATTTTTTACCCGAATTATTGCCCGGCTACCTCTGGATTTTTCCTTTGCCCAATGGCGAGGCCAATGTGGGGGTAGGGATGCTGAGCCGCGACGTGGCCCGCCACCACGTCAAGCTGCGCGAAAAATTTGCCGACATCCTGGCCACCAATCCCACGCTGCGCGAACGCTTTGCCGACGCCGAGGGGGTAGGGCCGGTGCGCGGCTGGGGCTTGCCCCTGGGCTCGCGGCGGCTGGCGCTGTCCGGCGACGGCTACCTGCTGCTCGGCGATGCTGGCTCGCTTATCGACCCGTTTTCGGGCGAGGGCATCAGCCACGCCATGGTGAGTGGCCGCCACGCGGCCAACTGGGCCGGCCAGGCACTGGCGGCACAGGATACGTCGGCTGGCTTTCTCCAGGGCTACGACGCGGCCGTGTACCGCCGCCTGGGCCAGGAGCTGCGCCTCAGCACCATTATGCAGCGCTTGCTGCGGTTTCCGAGCTTGTTCAACTTCATCGCCAACCGCGCCGTGGCCAATCCCACGCTGGCCGAAACGCTCTCGATGATGTTTGTGGACATCGACCTGCGCGCCCGGCTCAAGCAGCCCAAGTTTTACTTGCAGCTGCTGTTTGGGGGCCAAAAAAGAACCCCGCTCAAATCCTGAGCGGGGTTCCAGTAAAACGGGGGGGTAGGGAAACTATACCTCCGACAGCGGCTCGGCGGCCAGGTGCTCCAGGCCGTGGGGGCCATCTTCCTGCTCCACGCGCTTGGCGGCGCGCACCAGCGACGAGCTGAAAATAAACTCGCGCAGCTCGGGCACCTCGGCGTTCAAAATCTCATCCTTGTTGCCGTCCCACAGCTTTTTGCCCTGGTGCAAGAAGATAATGTGGTCACCAATACCCACCACCGAGTTCATGTCGTGGGTAATGATGGCAGTGGTGATGTTGTATTCGTGGGTGATTTCCGAAATCAATTCGTCAATCTTGATGCTCGTAGCGGGGTCGAGGCCCGAGTTGGGTTCGTCGCAAAACAAGTAGGTGCAGTTGGGCGCAATGGCGCGGGCAATGCCCACGCGCTTCTTCATGCCGCCCGAAATCTCGGAGGGCATCTTGTTGCCCGCATTCTCCAGGCCCACGCGCTTGAGGCAAAACTCCACGCGGTCGCGGCGCTCCTCCAGCGTCATATCGGGCGTCAGCATTTGCAGCGGAAACTCCACATTCTTGGCCACCGTCATCGAGTCAAACAAGGCCGAACCCTGAAACAGCATCCCGATTTTGCGCCGGATTTCCTGCCGAATGTCCACCTTGTTGTTGGTATACACAGTGCCGTCAAACGTGATGGAGCCCAGGTCAGGCTTCATCAAGCCTACGATGCACGAGAGCAGCACGCTTTTACCAGTGCCCGAGCCGCCGAGCAGCAGGTTACACTTGCCCGTTTCGAGCGTGCAGCTAATGCCTTTCAGCACCTGGTTGCCGTCGAATGACTTTTCGATGTTGGATATTTCAATCATAAGAAATAATAAGTCGTGAGTTAGAAGCTATGAGGTGAAGAACAAGTTTGCGCTAGCTATGGCTGGCGCACAACCCAGCTTCTGACTCACAACTCATAACCTTATAGCAGAACTGCAGCCAGCACGTAGTCGGCCAGCAAGATGGCGATAATCGAATTGGTAACGGCCGAGGTGCTGGCTGCACCTACTTCGAGCGCGCCGCCGTCGGTATAGAAGCCTTTATAAGCCGAGATGCCCGATACTAGAAAGGCGAAAACGACAGCTTTAATCAGCGCGAAAAAGATGTTATACGGAATAAAGTCGGTCCGAATACCCTCGATGTAGTCCTGCGGCGCCATCACGCCCGACAGCGTGCCCGCTAAATAGCCACCCAAAATGCTCAGCGCCATGGCCAGAATAACCAACAGCGGAAACATGAACATGGACGCCAGAATGCGGGGTAGGACCAAGTAAGAAGTGGAGTTGATGCCCATTACTTCCAGCGCCGAAATCTGCTCCGTAATGCGCATGGTGCCCAGGCCGCCCGCAATAGACGAACCCACTTTGCCCGCCAGCACGATGCTGGTGATAGTTGGGGCCAGCTCCAAAATCGTCATCTCGCGTACCATGTAGCCGATGGTAGACTTCGGAATGAGCGGATTAGTAAGGTTGTAGGCAATCTGGATGCAGGTTACGGCTCCGATAAAGGCCGATACGATGCCCACAATAAAGATGGAATTGACGCCAATAAGCGTGGCTTCTTCAAAAAAGCGCGTCCAGAGCGTTTTCAGCCGCTCGGCGCGCGCCACCATGTTGTAAAGAAATAGAACGAAGGAGCCGAAAGTTTTTAGCATACAGGGAGGAAATAAGACCGCCGAAAACCGGCCGGACTAGCCTCGACCGCGTGCGGCCGGGCATCTTTGCGCGTCATACGTATAAAACCATAAAATAGTGGCCGCAGCAA
>CAZZDR010000159.1:5302-8274 GCA_964652535.1 uncultured Hymenobacter sp.
CTGGGCGCACTCATCAACAACGCCGGGGCCTACGTGCCTGGCCGCTTCCAAGACGAGCCCGCCGATGGCTCGCGCCTGCGCGACATGCTGAGCGTGAACTTGCTAAGTGCCTACGACGTGACGCGCGCGCTGCTGCCCACGCTGCTGGGGCAGGGTAGGGGGCACATTTTCACCATCTGCTCCACGGCCAGCATCATGCCTTACCCCAACGGCGGCTCCTACGGCGTGGCCAAGTTTGCCCTGCTCGGCTACACCAAAACCCTGCGCGAGGAAGTAAAAGCCCAGGGCTTGCGCGTGACGGCCGTGCTGCCCGGCGCCACCCTCACCCGCAGCTGGGAGGGGGTAGGGCTGCCGCCTGAGCGCTTTATCGACCCCGCCGATGTGGCCCAGGCCGTGCTCGGCGCCTTCCAGCTTTCGCCCCATGCCGTGGTCGAAGAACTGCTTATTCGCCCGCAATTGGGAGATATTTAGGGGGTAGGGCAAAACAAAAGATGCAAAACAGCAGGTCATTCCGAGCTGGCTGAGAAATCTCGCTCGCATCAGTGTTCGATACCCGAACGACTCGCGAGCTGCGCGAGCGAGATTCCTCGACCAGCTCGAAATGATGTTCTTCTGCTCCTCTTATTCCTTCACCAAGTGGCTGGGGTTTTTGCCCTGCGGGTCGATGAGTGTAGGGTTGCCGGCGTAGTAAAAGGTGCCGGTGCCGTCAAGCACGCCCCCAATGTTTTGGTTGACCCGCACGTGGGCGTCGCCAATCCAGGAAGGGTAGGTGTGGAAGTAGCAGTAGCGCGTGTAGAGCGCGCTAGCGAAGAGAAACCCGTTGCTGCCCAGGTTGGGGTGAAAGTCCTGGGCTGTGCCTTGCAGGGTCATGTCGCCTGCGTCGTAGATGTCGATAAACAAGTACACGCAGTTGACATTCAGATTTATATCGCCCGTGCCCGACGAGTGCACAAATAGCGTGTCCTGCTGAAACGGCCCATCGGTGGTGACGAGCCCGTAGCCGCGCTGCTCCACGTTGCGCAGGTAGGGCAGGTGCAGGCGCACCTCGCGTGGCGTGCTGTAGCTGCGCACCCAGTTGCAGCGGCTGGTGTTGCGAATGAGCAGGCGCTTAGGCCCTTGGTACTCGAAAGTGATATCATCAAGCACGTTTTCGCCGGCCCGCACCTCGGCGTAGGTAGCTGTGTCGGGCACGATGGTGACGTCTACGTTGTCGTAGAGCACCACATCGGTGAGGCCACGCGTGAGGGCGCGGCGCTGCGTAGTCACGCTGCCGTTGCTTTTGAGGCAGTCCGTGTCGTGGCCCGCTCCGCAGCTGGCCAGTGCCAGGCCGCCAGCCAGCAGGGCGGCTGCCGGGCGCAGCCCGGCCAGCGCGTTACTTTGTAGCAGCATTTGCAGTCGCATCCGTCAATTTTTGCTTGAAATTATGAACCTGAGTGGGAAAATAGCCATCGTTACGGGCGTGAGCAGCGGCATTGGCCGCGCTACCGCCGAGGCGTTGTTGGCGCGGGGCGCCGCCGTAGCCGGCTGGGGCCGCACCGCGCCCGAGGGCCTGGACCACGACCGTTTCCAGTTTTTTGCCTGCGATGTGCGCGACGAGCACGCCGTAGCCGAAGCCTTCACCAACACCCAGCGCGAGCTAGGCCCTGGCATCCACATCTTGGTCAATAATGCGGGGGTAGGGATTTTTGGAACCATCGACGGCTTCAAGTCGGAAGACTGGCACGCGATGTTCGACACCAACGTCAACGGCCTGTTTTACTGCACCCGCGCCGTGCTGCCCGCTATGAAGAAGCAGCACGAAGGCCACATCATCAACGTGGCCTCGCTGGCCGCCACGGCTGGCACCGCCAACCTGGCTGGCTACTGCGCCACCAAGTACGCCGTGCGCGGCTTCTCCGATGCCTTGTTTAAGGAGCTGCGGCCCGACGGCATCCGTGTGACCTGCGTGATGCCTGGCTCGGTCGAAACCAACTTCAACGGCGCTACCCCCGGCCAGGACCCCGACCCTACCAAGATGCAGCCCCAGGACATTGCCGACGCCATTATCCACGCCCTCGAAGCCCCCGAAGCCACCATGATTTCGGAAATCCAGATGCGCCCGGCGAACGTGAAGAAGTAGCTCGCAAGGACACGCGACGTTAATTGTACCAGAAGCCAATTATGGTTGAAGTAGAGAACTTAGTGAAAACCTACGGCGCCCAAAATGCCGTCGATGATATCAGCTTTCGGGCTGATAAGGGCGAAATCGTGGGCTTCTTGGGGCCCAACGGCGCGGGCAAGAGCACCACGATGAAAATCGCGCTCGGCTACCTGCCGCCCACAGCTGGTACGGTGCGCATCGGTGGCTTCGACGTGCAGCAGGCGCCCCTGGAAGTGCGCCGCCGCGTGGGTTACTTGCCTGAGCACAACCCGCTCTACCTCGACATGTACGTGCACGAATACCTCGAATTTATCGGCTCGGTGCACGGGCTGGGGGGTAGGGAGCTACGTCAGCGCGTGGCCCAATTGGTGCAGAAAGTCGGCCTCACGCGCGAGCAAAACAAGCAAATCGGCGCGCTTAGCAAGGGCTACCGCCAGCGCGTGGGCCTGGCGCAGGCACTAGTGCACGACCCCGACGTGCTCATCCTCGACGAGCCCACCACCGGCCTCGACCCCAACCAGATTGGCGAAATTCGCCAGCTCATCCGCGAGTTGGGTGCCGATAAAACGGTCATTTTCAGTACCCACATTCTGCCCGAAGTCACGGCGCTGTGCTCGCGGGTGGTCATCATCAGCCGCGGCAAGCTAGTGGCCGACGCCCCCGTGGCCGAGCTGGCCGCCCGCGCCGCTGGCGAAACCGTGCTCCGTGCCGAGTTTGAAGGCCCCGTAACTACCGCGCCATTGGCAGCCCTACCCGGCGTCCGCGCCGTGGAGGCGGCCGGGCCCGGCATAGTGCTCATCCGCACCGCACCGGGCACCGATGTGCGCGCCGC
>CAZZDR010000160.1:0-8273 GCA_964652535.1 uncultured Hymenobacter sp.
ATCCTGGTCGAAAACCTGGGCCGCATCAACTTCGGCGAGTACTTGCTGCAAAACACCAAAGGCATTACCAAGCGCGTGACGCTGGGCGGCCGCGAAGTCAAGAACTGGCGCATGTACGGCCTGCCCTTTGCCCAGGCGCCCACTGTGGCGGCTGCGGCCAGCAGCCCTGCTCCCACCGCCGCGAGTGGCCCGGCGCTGCGCGCTGCCACTTTCGCCCTGAGCCAGCCCATCGACACCTACCTCGACATGCGCCAGTGGGGCAAGGGCGTGGTGTGGGTGAATGGCCACAATCTAGGTCGCTACTGGGCCATTGGCCCGCAGCAAACGCTGTACGTGCCCGCCGAGTGGCTGCGCAAAGGCCAGAACGACATCACGGTGCTAGAACTGCTCAAGCCTGCCCAAACGGCCCTGTCTTTCCTCGACCACCCGTTGCTGAGCGAGCTGCCCGTGCCACAGCCGTAGCGGCGTGCAGTGCGCTGGGTACGTAGCCCACCGCCCCAGCGGCGAAGGGCACGCCTGCTAAGCAGGTGGTTCTTGCCAGCAGCGCGCCGCAAGAATCACCTGTTTTTTGTGAAAGCTTTACGCCCCAGCGAGGGGGTATGCGACGCCCAATGCATAAAAAAACACTTCCTCCCTTTCTCTGGCTTTTGATGCTCTGGCTAGGGGGTAGGGGCTACGGCGCGGCGGCCCAAACGCCGGCCGTAGGCTTGGGCTGGGCCCGCAACAACGTAAACGGCGCCGTTTTTCGCAAAAACTCGGTCGTGACCCAGGGCCAGAACCAGTACACGGCTTATTACGACTCGGTAGGCTACGTGGTGCTGGCCAAACGCCGACTTCCTGCCGGACCGTGGCAGGTGCAGCGCACCCAGTACCAAGGTAAAGTAACAGATGCGCACAACGTTATCAGCCTCATGGTCGATGGCGCGGGCTACGTGCATCTGTCTTTCGACCACCACGGCAACCCGCTGCGGTACTGCCGCGGTACCGCGCCCGGCGCGCTCACGATGAGCGCCTTGCAGCCCATGACCGGCCAGCAGGAACAAAACGTGACGTACCCCGAGTTTCACCGCTTCCCCGGCGGCGACTTGCTCTTTCTGTACCGCGATGGCAGCTCGGGTAACGGCAACCTCGTGCTGAACCGCTACGCCCCCAAAACCCAGCGCTGGACGCGCTTGCACACCGTGCTCATCGACGGCGAGGGCCAGCGCAACGCCTACTGGCAGGCTTGCCTCGACGCCCAGGGCACCATTCACTTGTCGTGGGTGTGGCGCGAGTCGCCCGATGTGGCCTCCAACCACGACATGGCCTACGCTCGCTCGCACGATGGGGGCAAGACCTGGCAAAAAAGCACCGGCGAACCCTACCGCCTGCCCATCACCGAAAAAACCGCCGAGTACGCCGCCCGCATCCCGCAGGGCAGCGAACTGATAAATCAAACGTCCATCACGGCCGACGCGGCGGGCCAGCCCTACATTGCCACCTACTGGCGCCCGGCCGGCACGCAAGTGCCGCAATACCAGCTTATTTACCTGGCAGGCAAAGCCTGGAAAATAGCCCAGGTCACGCAGCGCACCACGCCCTTTAGCCTGAGCGGCGCGGGTACCAAAAAAATCCCCATCTCGCGCCCGCAGGTGGTGGTGAGCGAGCGGCACGGCCGGCGCACGGTGTGCGTGCTCTTCCGCGATAGCGAGCGCCAGGACCGTGCCTCTATAGCGCAATGCACCGACCTAGAGAGAAATAATTGGCAGTTGAGCGACCTCAGCCCTACCCCCCTCGGCAGCTGGGAACCTAGCTACGATACCGAGCGCTGGAAGCAGGCGGGCATCCTCAGCCTGTTTGTGCAGCGCACAGGCCAAGGCGACGGCGAAACCCTCGAAAAGGTGCCGCCCCAGCCCGTATCTATCCTCGATTGGCAGCCGACGGCCAGATAGTAGCCAACGCAAAAACGCCCCTTTCAACCAGTTGGTGAAAGGGGCGTTTTATTTTGCCTGTTAAGAGGCGGTCGTTGTCCGACCAGGGCTCGAACCTGGACTTTCTTGAATCAAAATCAAGCGTGTTGCCAGTTACACCATCGGACAGCTTTTCCCGGCGGGTGGTGTGCCGTTCGGGGCTGCAAAGGTAATAAGGGAAACATACGAGGCAAGAGGGAAGTCAAATTTTTTTTAAAAAAAAGTGTGGGGTAGGGCTGGTAGGCCCTTAGCAGGCCCTCGAGGGTGGGGGTTAGATTCACCAACGCTACAGCTTTGAAAAGACGGGTTTGAGGCGTACTTTTGCACCCTAAAAAGAATAGTAACTTAGTAAAACCTAGTAAAAATCAACCAAATGGCGAATTCGGGCAAAATCACCCAGGTTATCGGCCCCGTGGTGGACGTAAGCTTCGCGGGCGAAGGCGACCTCCCCAACATCTTCGATGCCATGGAAGTAACCAAAGACAACGGCCAAGTGGTTGTGCTGGAGTGCCAGCAGCACTTGGGCGAAGACCGGGTACGCACCATCGCCATGGACTCGACCGAGGGCATGACCCGCGGTGCCGAAGTGCGCCCCCTGGGCCACGCCATCACGATGCCCACCGGCGACGGCGTGAAAGGCCGCTTGTTCAACGTTATTGGCCAGGCTATTGACGGTATTCCGCAGCCCACCAGCACGGGCGGCCTGCCCATCCACCGTAGCGCTCCGGCGTTCGAGGAGCTGGCTACGTCGTCGGAAGTATTCTTCACCGGTATCAAAGTAATTGACCTGCTCGCTCCGTATGTGAAGGGCGGCAAGATTGGCTTGTTTGGCGGTGCAGGCGTAGGCAAAACCGTTCTCATTCAAGAGCTTATCAACAACGTGGCCAAGGCCTACTCGGGCCTGTCGGTATTTGCTGGCGTGGGTGAGCGTACCCGCGAGGGTAACGACTTGCTGCGTGAATTCATCGAAGCCAATATCATCCGCTACGGCGAGGCTTTCAAGCACTCGATGGAAGAGGGCGGCTGGGACCTGAGCAAAGTGGATATGGCCGAGATGGAAAAATCGCAGGCTACCCTTGTGTTTGGCCAGATGAACGAGCCTCCCGGAGCCCGCGCCCGCGTGGCACTGTCGGGTCTGACCATCGCTGAGAGCTTCCGCGACGGCGATGGCACCGGTGCTGGCCGCGACATCCTGTTCTTTATCGACAACATCTTCCGCTTCACGCAGGCGGGTTCGGAGGTATCGGCTCTGCTGGGCCGTATGCCGTCGGCCGTAGGTTACCAGCCCACGCTGGCAACCGAAATGGGCTCGATGCAAGAGCGTATCACCTCGACCAAGCGCGGCTCCATTACCTCGGTGCAGGCCGTGTATGTGCCAGCTGATGACTTGACCGACCCGGCTCCGGCAAACACCTTTGCCCACTTGGATGCCACGACGGTACTGAGCCGCAAAATCGCCGAGCTGGGTATCTACCCGGCCGTTGACCCGCTCGACTCGACCTCGCGTATCTTGGATGCTACCATCCTGGGTGCCGAGCACTACAACACCGCCCAGCGCGTGAAGGAAATTTTGCAGCGCTACAAAGAGCTGCAAGACATCATCGCCATCTTGGGTATGGACGAGTTGTCGGAGGAAGACAAGCAGACTGTAAACCGCGCTCGCCGCGTGCAGCGCTTCTTGTCGCAGCCCTTCTTCGTGGCCGAGCAGTTCACGGGCCTCAAAGGCGTGCTGGTTGACATCAAGGACACCATCCGCGGCTTCAACGAAATCATCGACGGCAAGTACGACCACCTGCCTGAGTCGGCCTTCAACTTGGTTGGCAACAT
Source organism: uncultured Hymenobacter sp. (assembly GCA_964652535.1). Lineage (GTDB taxonomy): Bacteria > Bacteroidota > Bacteroidia > Cytophagales > Hymenobacteraceae > Hymenobacter. Next base: position 3,777 of record CAZZDR010000160.1, read on the forward strand.
CGAAGACGCCGTAGCCAAGGGCGAGCGTCTGATGGCTGAAGCGAAGTAATTTTTAAATGTGGGAAATGTGAGAATGTGGAAGATGTGAAAATCAATTATTCATACCTGCCATATTCTCACATTTTCACATCATTACATTTCCCACATTTAAAACTATGCACGTAGAAATCATCACCCCCGACCGGAAAGTATATGAGGGCGAGGCCACATCGGTGCGGTTTCCGGGCACCGATGGTTCTTTTGAAGTGCTGAACAACCACGCACCACTCATCGCGGCCCTGCGCGAAGGCGACGTGACGGTGACGGGCACGGGCGGTGGCACGTTCCACATCAGCGGCGGCATCGTAGAGGTGCTGCGCAACCAAGTAATGGTGCTGGCCGAGTCAGCCTCGGCTTAGGTCATCGGTCTGGTATTACGCGGGAGCGCCCGCGCTGGCTACGGCCGGCGCGGGCGCTTTTTTGTGGGTAGTTGGCAAGATTTAAGCGGTATAAGGGGGGTAGGTATAGGCACCTCCCTACCCCACCGAGCGGGCGGAACCAGCCATTTGCGTAGAATTTTCGTTCAGGCAATACTCATTCATTTAGTTGCCTACCCGCCGCGTTATGCCGAATACTACCGAAACGAATATCTACTCGCCCCGCCAACGCTACCTATTGCTCATTGTGACGATAGTAGTGTTGGGACTGCTCACGTTTTACGGGCTACTCGGCTACCTCACGGCTTTCCTGGGCGCGGGCATTCTGTATGTGGTGCTAAGGCCGTGGTTTACGGCGCTCGTGCACAAGCGCAAGTGGAACCGCACACTCGTGACGGTGCTCTTGCTGTTGTTTGCAGTAGTGGTGCTCATCATCCCATTCTTCGCCCTTACCTCGCTGCTTATCGACAAAGTGCGGATAGTGGCCCAAAACACCGATCAGATTTTGGCCGCAGTGCAGGGCATCGAGCGCAAGCTTGGTGTGCAGGTAACCGAGCAGGCGCAGGTGCGCCAGTTGCTGCAGCAAGGCGCCGCCAAAGTAAGCCAATGGATACCTACGCTGGCTAGCAGTGTGCTGAACGTCATTGTGATAGTGGGCTTGATGCTCTTCACCATGTACTATCTCTTCACCCAGGAAGAAGCGTTTCTGGCTGGGCTACATCGCTACCTGCCCTTCCGCGAAAAGACGTTGGATGAGCTGAGCGAGTCGCTACGCAACAACGTGAATGCCAACGTGCTTGGCCAAGGCATCGTGGCGCTGGTGCAGGGCTTGCTCACGGGCGCAACCCTCTGGGTTTTTCAGGTGCCTGACCCGCTTTTTTGGACAGTGATAGCGTTTTTTATGGCGTTCATCCCGGTGCTGGGTACGCCGCTGGTTTGGGGGCCGGCCGCGCTCTACCAGTTTTCGCAGGGGCACAATGGGCAGGGAATCGGCATTTTGCTAGTAGGCATTATTGTCATTATGAACATTGACAATGTGCTGCGTATCCAATTGGGCAAGTACATGGGCGATATTCACCCCTGGGTGACGCTGGTGGGCTTGACGCTGGGTGTAGATATTTTTGGCATTGTGGGCCTGGTTATCGGGCCGCTGCTGCTCTCTTACCTCGTCGTGCTGATGCAGGTATTTGCCCGCGAAAACCTGGCCCTGCAGCATCTCGCGCCCGATACGCTAACCGCTAAAGCCGAGCGCGTGATGGAGACTGATCTGGAAGAAAAAAACGCTGCTTCCGAAGTTCGGCGCACGTTAAATTAACCAGGTAAAGAGCCCCGGCGCTACCTTCGCCCCACTATGGACCTGACCCCGATACACCCGAAAGTCACCCCGATTTATCAGACTTCGGTCTTCAAATTCAGCTCGCTGGCCGAGCTCGAAACCTACTATACCGCTCCCGACCATGGTGGCATGTATGGCTACTCGCGCTCCGAGCACCCCAACTCCGACGAGCTAGTGGCCGAGGTGGCTCGGCTGGAGGGCGCCGCGGGTGGCGGCGTGGCTACCGGTGCTGGCCTGGCTGGGCTACTGGCCGCCGTGCTGGCCGTGTGCCAGGCCGGCGACCACGTGCTGTGCCCCGCCGAACTCTACGGCGGCTCGGTGGTGCTGCTTTCGAAGGAGCTGACTCGCCTGGGAATCGAAACGACCTACGTGCCGCTGGCCGAGCTCTACGACGTGGCCCGCCACCGGCAGCCCAATACCAAGCTGGTGCTGGCCGAGGTGCTCAGCAACCCGCTGCTGGTGGTGCTCGACGGCCCGCGCCTGGCCCACGCCTGCCAGGCCGAGGGCATTTTGCTGCTCATCGACAGTTCCTTTACGTCGCCCATGCTCACGCAGCCGCTGGGCTGGGGCGCCGACATGGTGTGGCACTCGGCCACTAAGTACCTGGCTGGGCACTCCGACGTGACGGCGGGTGTAGTGGTGGCCCGCGACCCGGCCATTACCAAAAACCTGCGCCGCGTGGCTACCAACCTCGGCCTCATGCTGGCCCCACTGGAGAGCTGGCTCGCCGTGCGCGGCCTCAAAACCCTACGTCTGCGTATGCGCCAGCATTCCGAAAATGCGCTCACGCTGGCCCGCTTCCTAGCCGATAGCCCGGCCGTAGCCCAGGTATTTTACCCGGGCCTGGAAAGCCACCCCGGCCACGACCTGGCGGCGCACCAACTGCTGGGCGGCCTCTACGGCGGTATGCTCAGCATCCGGCTAGCCGACGACACGGCTGAAGCGGTCGACCGCTTTATCCAAAAAACCAAGCTTTTCCCGCTGGCCCCGTCGCTGGCGGGCGTGTCGTCGTCATGCTCTTACCCAGCCGCTACCTCGCACCGCGGCCTCACGCCGGAGCAGCGGGCGGCGCTGGGTATCACGCCCGGCGTGCTGCGCCTTAGCGTGGGCATCGAGGAAGTAGCCGACCTGCTCGTCGATTTGGAGCACGCGCTGGGCGAGGGCGAAGGCAGCCACTAAGGCCAATAAGCTTAAACATTAAGGAGGGGGTAGGGTTGCCAGTTGCGGCGGCCCTACCCCCTCCGTTTATGTAAGGTTTCTCAGTAAGTGCGAACAAGTTAAGGAGCGCGTATAAATAGCATATTTTGTAGGTTTTATAACGGGCGAACAGTACCTTTCGCACGCGTTATGAAGAACCCGCCCCTCTACGTCGAAGCCCGCATCCGGTGCCCGCTGGAAGCCCTGTGGCAACACACGCAGCAGCCCGAGCTGCACCAGCAGTGGGACTTGCGCTTTACGGAGATAACCTACCTGCCCCGGCCCGAAGAGACTGCGCCGCAGCAGTTTTTGTATGCCACGCGCATTGGGTTTGGGTTGGGCGTGGCGGGCCGGGGCGAAAGCCTGGGTACCCGCGATAAGAACGGCGAGCGTACGTCAATCCTCAAATTTTGGTCCGATGAGTGGGTGTCGCTCATCCGCGAGGGTGCGGGCTTCTGGAAATACGTGCCGACCGACGACGGCCTGCGGTTTTTCACGAAATATGATTATCAGACGCGCTTTGGGGGGGTAGGGCAGTGGCTCGATAGGCTGGCGTTTCGGCCGCTCATTGGCTGGGCCACGGCCTGGAGCTTCGACTGCTTGCGGCTGTGGCTCGAAACCGGCCAGCGCCCTGCCCTCTCGCGCCGGCTGGCCCTGGCCGACTGGCTCACGCGGGCCACGCTGGGCGCGGTGTGGGTGTACCAAGGCGTAGTGCCCAAGCTGCTCTTCCCCGACACGGGCGAGCTGCGCATCTTGCAGGGCGCGGGGTTTTCGGCGGCCACTGCGCACCGGGTGGCGGCGGGGGTGGGGGTAGGCGAAATTTTATTTGGCCTGCTATTTTGGCTGCTGCCCGCGCAGCGGCTGCGGCCGGTGTATTGGCTGCACTTGTGGGGGCTGCTGGGGCTGGGTGCGGGCGCGCTGTTCAGCCAGCCGGCCGTGTTTGTGGCGCCCTTCAACCCGCTCACCCTCAACGTGGCCCTGATGGCGCTGGCGGCCGTGCGCCTGCTCCTTCCCGAAGAGATGCTGCCCAGCGCTGCCCGCTGCCTGCGCCGCCCGCCCGCAGTAGAGCGCCTGGTCGTGCCGCCTAGGCAACCCTCGCCGCAGGTGACCTAGTTTTTTGCTCACTGTTACCTGCTCATTGCCAATGTCTTCTATTTATCAACAGCAGCTGGGCGCCGACTTTTATAAGCTACACCCCCGTATTCAGGAGCGCCTGGCTTTCAGCAGCCAAGACAATCGGGTGTTTGTGGGCGAAGGCACGATGGAACGCGTTTGGCACGGCCCGTTTTTTACGCAGCCGTTTTTGCGGCTGGGGCTGCGGCAGCGCATTCTGTTTCCGGAAACGGGTCGGCAGGTGCCGTTTCGCATTGAGAATTACGCTTTTCGCGATCCACTGGGCCGCGAAACCGTGGCCTGGATTCGGCGCTTCAGCTTTCCGAGGCACGTGCGCTGCTTCGACGCCACGATGATTCGCAGCGCCACGCGCGGCATCGTAGACTACCTGGGCACGCACCAGCACCTGGCCGTAGACATCGAGCTGGGCGTGAC
>CAZZDR010000161.1:0-8126 GCA_964652535.1 uncultured Hymenobacter sp.
CCCGAGTTTCCGGGCGGCGCCGAGGCTATGGGCGAGTTCTTCACCCAACACGTGCAGATTCCGGTGAAGGCCAAGCAGGCGCGCGTGACCGGCGATGTGCTCATTACGGCCACCGTGGGCACCGATGGCAAGCTCGTTAACCCCAAGGTTGCCAAGGGCCTCACCCCCGAATGCAACGCCGAGGCCCTGCGCGTGGTGCAGGCCCTACCCCCCTGGCAGCCCGCCACTCGGCGCGGCGTGCCGGTGCCCGTGCTGGTGCAGGTACCCGTGCCTTTCGACAACGCGGGTATCACCAAATTTGAAACCGACCGCAAAGTACCCCGCTCGACCAAGGACGCGCCGGGCCTGAATTAGTATTAGTGCAGTCACTAACCACAAAAACAACGTCCTGCTCAGCTGGCGTCCGTTTGTTGAAGCATCTCGCTCGCGTCGTTCAACGATTCAGGCAAGGTGCTTCGACAAGTGGACGCCAGCTGAGCAGGACGGCTTTTAATAGAGTAACAGGCGCAATAACGCAACGGAGCTAAAGCAAGCGCAGCCTTTGTTCGTTTAGTACATTAAGTAGGCCGGCCCCCAGCCGGCCGCAGCAGATTATGGCCAGAAGCGGATTGAATACCAGCGGCAACGACCTCACGGCCGACTTGCCCAAACCGAAAGTAAACAAGGAGTCATTGCGGCGCGGCCTACGGATTTTCCGCTACGTGCTGCCCTACCGCACCAAGTTTATCGTGGGCATGGTACTGCTGGTGCTCAGTAGCCTCAGCACCATGTCGTTTCCGTGGATAGCCGGCAAGCTCGTGAACGTGGCTACTGGCGAGCCACTGGTGCTGCCCGGCGGCCTGGCGCTCGACATCAACCGCGTGGCGCTCGGGCTGTTTTTGGTCACGGTGCTGCAAGGGTTCTTTTCATTCGGGCGCATCTGGTTTTTCACGCAGGTGAGCGAGTTTACGGTGCGCGATATTCGGCAGGCGCTCTACGCCAAATTTGTGCAGCTGCCCATCCCTTACTTCGAGCAAAACCGCGTCGGGGCCATCACGTCGCGCATTACTTCGGACGTGGCCCAGATTCAGGATTCGTTTTCGCTGACGCTGGCCGAGCTGTTTCGGCAGGTGTTTACACTAGTGGGCGGCATTGGCTTTATCATGGTCGTGTCGTGGAAACTATCGCTGTTCATGCTGCTCACCTTCCCGCCTATTGTACTGGCGGCCGGACTATTTGGGCGCAAAATCCGCCTGCTGTCGAAGACCGTGCAGCAGGAACTGGCGCACACCAACACCATCGTGGAGGAAACGCTGCAAGCCATCAACTCGGTGAAAGCCTTCACCAACGAGCGGTTTGAGATGAATCGCTACAATCTCTCGCTGAACAAGGTGGTGCGCGCCGCGCTGCAAAGCAATTTGTACCGCGGCGGCTTCGTGTCGTTTGTCATTATCGGCCTGTTTGGCGGCATCATCTTGGTGCTGTGGCGCGGGGCTACGCTGGTGCACACTCCCGTAAGCGACCCCAACCACCTCCAGATTGGCGACCTCACCGCCTTCATCATCTACACGGCCTTCATCGGCGCTTCGGTGGCCGGCCTGGGCGAAATCTACGGCAAGGTGCAAAGCACCCTTGGCGCGAGCGAGCGCATCCTCGAAATCCTGGACGAAGCGCCCGAGCCTACCCTACGCGAGCCAGCTACAGGCCTGGTGCCAGTTCAGGTACGCGGCGACATTCGCTACGAGCACGTGGCATTTCGCTACCCTACTCGGCCTGACGTGGCCGTACTGCAAGACATTGATTTTCATATCAAGTCGGGCGAAAAAATTGCCCTCGTTGGCCCCAGCGGGGCGGGCAAAAGCACTATCGCGGGCCTACTCATGCAGTTCTACCCACTCAGCGGCGGCCGCATCGTGGTCGATGGTCACGACGTAGCCGATTATGACCTCACCAGCCTGCGCCGCCACATCGGCATCGTGCCGCAAGAAACGCTGCTTTTTGGTGGCACCATCCGCGAGAATATCGCCTACGGCAAGCCCGATGCCACCGACGCTGAAATCATCGAAGCTGCCCAGCGCGCCAACACCTGGCAGTTCATTTCGGCTTTTCCCGAGGGCCTCGACACGGTGGTGGGCGACCGCGGCATCAAGCTTTCGGGCGGGCAGCGCCAGCGCGTGGCCATCGCCCGCGCCATCCTAAAAAACCCCGCCATCCTCATCCTCGATGAAGCCACTTCCTCGCTCGATAGCGAGAGCGAAAAGCTCGTGCAAGGCGCCCTAGATGAGTTGATGCAACACCGCACCAGCCTCATCATCGCTCACCGCCTTTCGACTATCCGTAAGGTGGACAAAATTCTGGTTATCGATGGGGGTAGGATTGTGGAAGCCGGCTCGCACGAGGAGTTGAGTGAACGCGAAGGCGGGCTGTATGCTAATCTATTAAGGTTGCAGTTTGAGTTGGCTTAGTTAGCATAGGTCCACGCATCAGCCCCCAATACACTCCACTCGCCACAAAGAAGCCTACGAACCACGCGTAATTATAAAGCTCCAGCAGCCAGGGCCACACAGCTACCTCATCGAGCACATCGATGGCAGCCAGGAAGCCGGGTATGCAGGGAAGGATGCCCAGCACCAGCGCCACCAAAGCTACCGGGTTGAAGCCACGGTGGTAGGTGTAGCGGCCTTCGTGCTGGTATAAATCGGGCAGCGACAGCTCTTGGTGACGCAGCAGGTAATAGTCGGTGATGAGGATGCCACCGATGGGCCCCAGCAGCGCCGAGTAGCCCACGAGCCAGGTAAAAATGAAGCCGCTGGGGTCAGAGATGAGCTTCCAGGGGAAAATGAGCAGGCCCACTACCCCTGTAAAATAGCCACCCGCCCGGAAGCTAATGCGCTGCGGCGCGAGGTTGGCAAAGTCGTTGGCGGGGCTTACGATGTTGGCGGCGATGTTGGTGGCTAGCGTGGAGAGCGCCACGGCCAGCATGGCGCCCGTCACGAGCCAGCGGCCCTCGAAGCGCCCGGCCAGCACCACGGGGTCCCAGATGGTGGTGCCGTAAATGAGGAGGGTGGCCGATGTCACAGCTACTCCCACAAACGAAAACAGGGTCATAGGCAGGGGTAGGCCCAGCGCCTGGCCTACTTGCTGCGCCCGCTGGCTGATGGCGTAGCGCGTAAAATCGGGGATATTGAGCGAGAGCGTAGCCCAAAAGCCCACCATGCCGGTGAGCGAGGGAAAGAAAAACTTCCAGAACCCACCGGGGGTAGCAAAGTGCGCCGGCTGCGCCAAAATCGGCCCCAGCCCGTGGCCCGCCGAAATGGCCCACAGCAGCAGCGCCAGCGCGGCGGCCGGCAAGAAGAAAGCTTTGAAAACAAGCAGCTTGCGAATGCTATCGACGCCCAAATACACGACGTACATATTCAGCAGCCAAAACAACAAGAATGTGATAGCCGGCCCCGTAGCTAGGCCCCAACTTGCCGGAAAAACGGGGGGTAGGGCTCCCAACGCCGGCCACCAGCGCACGGCTGCCTGGTAAATGGCGTAGCCCCCAATCCAGGTTTGGATGCCAAACCAGCCGCAGGCAATGACGGCCCGCAGCAGCGCCGGCACATTGGCCCCCAGCACCCCAAAGCTGGCGCGCGCAAACACCGGAAACGGAATACCGTAGCGCGTGCCTGCCCGGCCATTCAACAGCATGGGCACCAGCACGATGGCATTGCCCAGGAAGATGGTAATCAGCGCCTGCCACCAGTTCATGCCGCCCTGGATGAGCGAGCTGGCCAGCATGTAGGTCGGAATGCACAAGCTCATGCTAATCCAGAGCGCGGCGTAGTTCCAGGTGCCCCAGGTGCGGGCGGCGGCGCTGGTGGGCGCCAAATCGGGGCTGGTGAGGCTGGCGGCGGGCACAGGGGTAGGGACGGCGGTCGCGGCCGAGTACGGAATTTCCATGCGCTAGGGCGCCCGGCGAGGATGCTGCGCACCGGACCGCCGCAAGCTACGCGGCGAGCGATTGAGATGCAAGTACTTGCGTCGGCGCTGGCGGAACACTTACCCAGTGGCTTGTGCACTTGGGCGCGGGGTGATGTTGCCTGCCTGAAGGGTTATCAAGCGGCTCAGCTGCCGCCGGGCCTACCCCTGCTGGCGACTCGCCAGCAGGTAAACAAGCCGAACCACAGCCATCAGGCTAAGACCTGCCAGTGCGCCGGCGGCACCCCAGCCCACATCGAACAAGAAGAGGGAGCGCTGGGCCAGGAAAAACTGTCCTGCCTCCGCCAGCAGCACCAACGCGCTGAGCCCCACCCAAGCCAGCAGCCACTGCGCCCAGGGCCGGCCCTGCCGGAGTAAGTATAGGCCTGCCAACAAGCCGAGCGGCACCAGGGGCACCGCCGTGCGAAGGTCGTCGTTTCGCTCTTCATCGGCCCAGCGGGCCAAGTCAGCAGGTATAAACCAGACCTGCTCCATTTTGGGTATCGGTATCCAACTCAAGTACAATACGAGCCCCGCGCCTACCAGCACCAGGAAATATAAAAGCCGCTGACTCATCCACTACGCTTAAAGTATCTACCAGACCTTGCCAACAGCTGTAGCAGCGGTGTCCGGTCACTTCCGTAACCCACTGTACAGGCTGCATACACGCAATAGGCCGCGGTAGCCACCGGATTTAGTAAAATGTTTTATAATATCCTAGTCTTACGCCTCGCCGAAGGATATCCCTACCCCTTATTTAGTGGCCGTTTATACGTTGGGCCGCTTGGCTCAAGTTTTGGCTCCGCACTCGGCGCAGAACTTCTGCTCGGGCTTTAGGCCCGCGCCGCAGCCGGTGCAGTGGCGCGCCTGCGTTTGGGCGGCGGGGTTGGGGGTGCCGCAGCTGGGGCAAAACTTCTGGTCGGCCGCTAGCTTGCCCTGGCAACTGGGGCATTGCAATAGGGCCTCGCGGCCAAAGAAATCCAGGTTGCTGGTGTAGTCGGTAGCCCGGGTTTTGAGGCGAATCTGCTCGCGGGTGGCCTGGGCCTGCAGCGCGCGCATAGATTCCTGCTCATCGGGCGCACAGGCTTCGCAGAGGCCGGCGCTGGCATTCCAGCACACGTCGGGGCACACCCAGTGGCCGCAGTGCGTGCACTGTTTAAAGCTTTGCTTGCCTTCGGCCACGGCCTTTTCCAGAGCCTCGTCGTGGGCCTTGCCACCCACGGCCTGCTGAATCTGGTACGTCGCACTTTGCACCCCACCCAGGCCGCCCATAAAATTGCTCGCTGCGCTTAGCAGGCTGCCCGCAATACCCAGTGCATTGGGCTGAAACCGCGACAGGTAGCCATTGCGGCACTGGTCGCAGTGAAACTTGAACTGAAAGCCTTTATCCGTCGAGAGGTCGTCGTAGTTGGCAACGAACTGAATCATCTGGCTCATAGCGAGGCGCTTTAGTGGCTGGGCAAATGTAGGGGGCGCTGTCCCCGCAGCGGCTGTATCGCTACCGAGCCGCTGGCCATTACAGTTGCCCGCCGGCGCCCTACCCCTTCCCTAGCCGGCTACTTTGGCAGCTGCGGAAACTCGCCGACCAGAAACGTGTGCTTGCCCTTCTCCGCAATTTTAGTGATGGTTTCCATAAACTGAAAGAAGCGCATGTTGTCGTCGCCCTTCATCAGTTCCGACGCGTTTTTGAGGGTACGCGCGGTGGCCACGGCGGTGCGGGCGTTTTCGAGGTCAGCCTTGGCCCTGATTTTAGCCTCCAAATGGCGGGCAAACAGGTCCTGAATATTCTTCGGAAACGTGAGATCGCGCAGCTGCACCTGCTCTAGCACCACGCCAAACGCGGCGGCTTGCTGGGCCAGCTGCTCGCTACTAAGGTCGGTGAGGTCGGCGCGGCGCTCGTGCAACTCCTGGCTGGCAATGGCCCCAATTTGGGCGCGGGCAGTCAGCTGCACGGCCACAGCCAAGCGCTGTTCGGCCTCGGCCAAGGCAGCTGCGGCGCCCTGGCCCACTTCGAAGCTGGCGGCGAAGAGACGCGCGTCGAAGAGGCGGTACAGCAGCACGCACGAAAAGCGCAGCGCAATGCTGTCGCGCGTCAGCACCTCCTGGTTGGTGATGAGCAGCTGGCGCGCCGTGGTGGGCAGTAGCAGCATCTGGGTGCGGTTACGCCAGTCGGCCACCTCGTAGTGGCCGGGCGGCAACTGCCTTTCCAGCACGTTGTTGCGGTAGAGCAAGCCCTCGGTATTGGGGCGCACCTGGTAGGTTTTGGTAAACAGTCCCATGAGTAAAAAATCGCGTGCGGAAGCCTTAGAAAGAAGAAAGAACACCCCGAGACCGGGGGCCCAGCTTGAGCCAGCAGGCTAGCCCACTGGCGGTATCGGCCGGGCCGCAAGCGGCCGCGTGGTTTGGGCCAGTAGCCCCGCTCCTTCTTCTTTCGTGAATCAGCTGTTGAGGCTCAGTTGCAACAAAGTGCAAGGTCCATCCAGGCTAAATCGGGGGAATCGAACCCCCTACCGGCCCGCACCGCAATACCCTGCATCTGATGCGGGCCGGCAAGTGAAGCAGGTGGCGGTTGGGGGCGAAGGTACGGAGACACTAGTATTGCCTCGGCGACCCTACCCCTCCTCGGCTGCCCGCAATTCTAGGTATTGCTGGTAACTGTACTGCATCAGCTCCGCAAATGAGCGGTAGCGCACCGCGCCGGGATGCCAGTTGGCAAAGTGCCAGGCCTCCCACTCACCTTCGTATTGCTGAGCCGGGTTGAGCGCCAGAAAGCCAGCGTCGCCCCAATCAGAAATCATCAGGCACTGGCGCATATGGCCGGGGCGCAGAGCGCCTTCAAACTGGTTGCCGTCGTACCGTAGGTAAGGTTTGTCGGCTAGTTCTGGGGCGTCTACGGGCGGGGCTTCTTCCCATATTTCCACAATTTCAGGGTCGAGGTTTACTAGCCAATCGACTTCAGCCACGGCATATAGGTTATAAATGAAATAGCCAATAGGACCAAACCCATTAGACGCTGCCAGGAAATCGCGGTAGGAAGGTGGCAGCGTGCAGCGCAAGCGCTCTTCTAATTGGGCAAGCTCCAACTCGGTTGCGCCGGGCTTACCTAACCACTTCGTTTCTCGCTGCTCGTCCGTAAGTAATGCCGAGCTATTTCCCCTTATAAAGCTCTCATCATTAGTTATCTGCTGGCTGAAGTCAGCTAAGAATACGGGCCAGTGTTGCGGTGTCATATCTTTTTAAAGTTGACTTGATGCATACAGCCCCTCCGCTACCCCCCTATCATTGCCCAACCTGGGCACCTTATTCTGGCCGCCGAGCTTACCCACGCTTTTCATGTAGCGCTGGAAGGCGCCGGCGGGCAGCGGCGTGAGCAGCAGCGGCGCCAGGATGTGGCCCTGGCGCAGGTCGTTGTAGTAGGTATTACGCTGGCGCAAAGCCATATCTAAGGCAGCCGCGAAACTTGCCGCGTCGCGGGGGGGGTAGGCAAACTCGACGAGCCACTCGTGGCGCGAAGGCTGCGCCTGGTCCTCGCTCACGAGCGGGGCCACGGTGAACTCGGTAACCTCGGTTTCGGGGTGCTGGCGCACGGCCTCGCGCAGGGCGGCTTCCACTTCTTCGCCGATAACGTGCTCGCCGAAGGCGGAGAGAAAGTGCTTGATGCGGCCCGTGACCACCACGCGGTGCGGGTGCAAATCGACGAAACGCACGGTGTCGCCGAGCGAGTAAGCCCAGAGGCCGGCGTTGGAGGTGAGGATGAGCGCGTACTGGGTATCCAGCTCGATCTCAGCGATGGTGAGGCGGGGCGGGTTTTCCTCAAAAAAGCGTCCGGCGGGCACAAATTCGAAGAAGATACCGCTATCGAGGCGCAGCAGCAGGCCGGGGTTGCCGGGCTGGTCTTGGAAAGCCAGAAAGCCTTCGGAAGCCGGAAACAGCTCGATGCTATCGACCGGGCGGCCGATGCTTTCGAGCAGGCGGGCGCGGTAGGGCTCCATGCTCACGCCGCCCGACACGAAGAGGTCGAACTGCGGAAATAGCTCGCCCACCGGCCGGCCGGTGCGGGCCGTGAGGCGGTCGAAATACATCTGCACCCAGGGCGGAATGCCGGAGATGAGCGTCATCTTTTGGCCCAGGGTTTCGGCCACGATGGCGTCGAGCTTGGTTTCCCAGTCGTCGATGCAATTGGT
>CAZZDR010000162.1:0-8116 GCA_964652535.1 uncultured Hymenobacter sp.
GCAAAGCGACTTGCGCCAGCATATTCGGCACTACCGCGCCTTTGCCACTGGCGATGTCAAGCTGGGCCAGGGTGAGCTGCGCCTGCTGCTGGGCGTGCAGCAAAACCACCGCCAGGAGTTCAATCACCCCACCGCCCCCGCCCAGCCAGGCCTCGACCTGCGCCTGACCACCACTAGCTACGACGCTCGCTACCTCCTACCCCCCTGGCACGGCCTAGAAATCACGACCGGCGCCAACGGCATGAGCCAAGTAAACACGCACGTAAATGCCACTGACTTTCCCATTCCGAGCTACCGGCTGTTTGACATTGGCGGCTTTGGCGTGGCCAAAAAAACGCTCGGACCGCTGGAGCTAACCGGTGGCCTGCGCTACGACACCCGCGTGGTGCGCTGGGACGATTTTTACGTGGCGCCCAACCCAGCCACGGGCTTCAGCGGCGCGGGGGGGGTAGGGACGCCGGGCGCTGAGCTGCCATTCGCGGCTTTCCGAAACGCCTACTGTGGCTTGTCGGCTAGCCTGGGCGGCAGCTACGCCATGGGCGAGCACCTAGTGCTGCGGGCCAACGTAGCGCGTGGCTACCGCGCGCCCAATATCCCCGAAATTGGCTCCAACGGCCTTGACCCCGGCGCCCACATCGTGTACCTAGGCAACCGCGATTTCGTGCCCGAATTCTCCCTGCAAGAAGATATGGGCGTGCTCTGGCAAAGCAAAAGCTGGGAGGCCAGCGCCGAGGTTTTCCACAACTACGTGGCTAATTTCATCTACCAGGCGCGCCTCTTCGACGCCCAGGGCCAGCCCGTAGAAATAGTGCCCGGCAACGCCACCTACCAGTACCAGCAGGCTGCCGCCCGCCTCTACGGCGGCGAGCTCAGCTTCAACGTGCACCCGGCTAACCTCCCCTGGCTAAGCTGGCGCAGCAGCGCGGCGCTCGTCATTGGCCACAACGATAACCCCGCCCTGCGCGACCGCGTGGGCGACGACGCCCGTTACTTGCCGCTCATGCCGCCCGCTCAGGCCCGCACCGAGCTGCGCCTCACCGCGCCCGCCCGCCCCGATAGTCGCCTCACTGCCAGCTACCTGCGTCTCACCCTCGATGGCACTGCCCGCCAAAACCGCTTCTACGCCGTGGACGGTGCCGAAACCGCTACCGCTGGTTACTTGCTGCTAGGAGCAGGGGTAGGGACCACCCTGCGCACCAAGGCCGGCCGCGAGGCGGTGCAGGTGTTTTTGCAAGTCGATAATGTATTGAATACGAGCTATCAAGCTCATCTTAACCGCTTGAAGTACTTCGAGTACTACGCCGCTTCGCCCACCGGCCGGCTGGGTATTTTCAACCCCGGCCGCAACGTGGGCGTGAAGGTGGTGGTGCCGTTTTGAGTAAGTAAAGTGCGCACTGCTTTCGCCACTTGCCCGAACCACTCGGCCCCCGCGTAGGTTTGTAGTCCCGTGCCTAGTTCTTCGCCCCGCCTTCTGCTCCTAACGCCCCCGCTCACGCAGCTCAATACGCCCTACCCGGCCACGGCCTACATCAAGGGTTTTTTGAGGGGTAGGGGCTACGAGGTGCGCCAAGCTGACTTAAGTATTGACTTGGTACTTAGGCTATTCTCGAAGCAGGGCCTGACGCGGGTGTTCGATGAAATCGAGGCCGGCAGCTACGACCTGAGCGACAATGCGCAGCGGATGCTGCGCCTGCGCCGCCGCTACGAGTCCACCATCGACCCGGCCATCCGGTTTTTGCAAAACCGCGACCTCACGCTGGCGCCGCGCATCTGCCACGGCCGATTTCTACCCGAAGCCAGCCGCTTCGACAACGTGGCTGACCTCGAAACGGCTTTCGGTACGATGGGCCTCACCGACCAGGCCCGCCACCTAGCCACGCTCTACCTCGAAGACCTCGCCGACCTGGTGAAGGAAACCGTAGGTCCGCAGTTTGGCCTTTCGCGCTACGCCGAAAGCCTGGCCATGTCGGCCACCCATTTCGACCCCCTGCACGCCGCCCTGCAAGCTGCGCCCAACCTGGTTGATAGGATGTTGCTGGAGCTGCTGGACGAGATTTTACTCGTAGAAAAGCCTGATATTGTGGGCTTCACAGTGCCTTTTCCCGGCAACCTCTACGCGGCCCTGCGCCTGGCCCAGCACCTCAAAGCCGTGCGCCCTGAAGCCGTGACCGTGATGGGCGGTGGCTACCCCAATACCGAGCTGCGTGGCCTCAAAGAGCCCCGCTTTTTCGAGTACATCGACTACCTAACGCTGGACGATGGCGAAGGGCCGTGGTTAAGGCTGTTTGAGTATTTGCAACAGAAGAAAGAACGGCTAGCTATTTCTAGTAACCACCAAGAATATCATGCTGAGCTTGCCGAACCGGAGGTCGGCGTTAGCCAAGCATCGCTACCGCTTCATCCAACGGTAGCCAAAGCTTCGAGCGAGATGCTTCGACCAAGCGGCCGCCAGATTGAGCAGGACGTTCTTCGTAGTGACGTGCTGCCGGGAGACGACGGCCGCCACTTGCTTCAGCGCACCTTTTTGCGTAACGAGGCTGGCGAGGTTGAATACATCAATTACCCGCATCCCGACGTGCCGCACCCCGAGGTAGGTACGCCTGACTATTCCGACCTGAAACTCGATAACTACCTGTCAGTTATCGAGGTGCTGAACCCCATGCACCGCCTCTGGAGCGATGGCCGCTGGAACAAGCTCACCATTGCCCACGGCTGTTACTGGAAGCGCTGCTCGTTCTGCGACGTTACGCTCGACTATATCGGCCGCTACGAAACTGCACCCGCCACGCTGCTCGTAGACCGTATCGAGCAGATAGTGGCCCAAACCGGCCAAACCGGCTTCCACTTCGTGGACGAGGCCGCGCCGCCGTTGGCGCTGCGCGACCTGGCCGTGGAGTTGCTCAAGCGCCGCGTTAGCATCAGCTGGTGGGGCAATATCCGGTTTGAGAAAACCTTCACGCCCGACCTGTGCCGGCTGCTGGCGGCCTCGGGCTGCATCGCCATTTCGGGTGGGCTGGAAGTGGCTTCCGACCGATTGCTGGCGCTTATGGAAAAGGGCGTGACCATCGCCCAGGTGGCGCGCGTCACGCAGGGTTTTACCCAGGCGGGGGTGCTGGTGCACGCCTACCTCATGTATGGTTTTCCGACCCAAACGGCTCAGGAAACCGTTGATGCCCTAGAAGTTGTGCGTCAGCTCTTCGAAACCGGCGTGGTGCAAAGTGGCTACTGGCACCGCTTCTCGATGACCGCCCACTCGCCCGTCGGGAAAAACCCGGCCAAGTACCAGGTGGCCGCCATTGGCCCCGAGCCGGGCAATTTTGCCTGGAACGACCTCTGGCATGACGACCCGCAGGGTGCCGACCACGAAACCTTTGGCCCCGGCCTTGCCAAAAGCCTCTACAATTACATGCACGGCGTGGCGCTGCGCGAGCCGCTTAGCTTCTGGTTTGATTTTAAAACGCCCCGCGCCACGGTGCCGCGCCAGCTCATTCAGCAAGCCATTCAGGAGCCCGAAAAACCCGACGCGGCGCAGCCCAATCGCCGCCTGTTTTGGCTAGGCAACGTGCCCGAGTTCAGCCTTAAAACTACCGGCGGCAACGGTCCCAAAGACAAGAAAACCACTCGTGCCATTCTCACTTGCTATGAGCAGGCCGAAGACTTCGAAGTCAAAACCACCGAGGCCATCGGCCCCTGGCTGCACGCGCTGCTCACGCGCCTCAGTACCGACTACGACACCAAAGTCTTGCTCAAAGACGCCGCTGCCAGCTTTCCGCCCGGCGCGGGCGCCTGGGAAAACTTCTTGCAAAGCCCCGCCTGGCAGCTGCTGCGCGACAAAGGTTTGCTATTGATATAGGGGGTAGGGCTACAACTCCCGAATCCAACTCAAAACACTGGTAGTGAGGGCCGAGCCGGTGGCCCGCACCACGCGGCGCCGGCCGGCCAGCGCTTGCTGAAGGCTAGTGGCAGCTTGGGGGGTAGGGGAGGTAGCCGCATCATACACGCCCAGCACCCGAATGCGTTGGCCCACGCTGCGCCAGGCGAGGCGGGTAGGGGCATCGGGAAGCGGCGCAGCCTCGGCTATTAGGAAGGCGGGTACAGGCAGCGCACCAGTAGGCGCAGCGAGCAGCGTTACCAATTGCGCAGCGCGCGGTCCCGCTGCCCAGGCTCCTACCCGTGCCGTATCGACGCCCGGCACGCGATGCAGATAAGTGAGGGCCGCCGTGAGGGCCACGGCCGGCAGCGTATCGGCGGCCGGCAGCAGCAGCACCGCGTAGCCGTTGCGAGCCAAGGCATCGGCCCAGGCCGGGGCGGTAGGGGCAGTGGCCGCCGTCGGAAACAGCGCTAGCGCGGGCCCCGGCAAGCTTTCGTCGGCGGGGCTGAAGAGCAGCGCGGGTCCCTTGGTGCCCGCCACTTCGTCGCGCCGCACGCGGTACACGGTCGGCTCGGGCGGCCCGCGCCGCACCAGCAGCAGGGAGTAGCGCACCGAATCGAGCCGCAGCGTGCCGCGCCAAAAGTCGCCCTGGCGGCCCAGTGTCAGGGTTTCGCCGGGCTGGCCGGGCCGGGCCAGCCGCAACGTATCGCCGGTTAGTGTCAGCGTGTCGGCCACAAAGCTGAGGCTTGGCTGCTGGGGCAGCACCAGTTCAGCGTCGTAGTGGCCGGGCCGGGGGTGGCGCAGCTCCAGGGCCACGCGCAGCTCCGGCTGGCCGGGCACTTGTAGGCCGCCGGCAAAGTGGCCGGTGGGCAGGGGTAGGGGCGCAGCCGCCTGGTTGCCGGAGCTAGCTTGGCAGGCGCCCAAAGCCAGCAGCAGCCCCATCAGCCTGCGGGGCCGTTCACTTAATTTAGTTATCCAACGGGCCAGGTACCGGAGCTGCATAGCCAAAAGTACTACCCCACCCGGCCCGCCAGGCCTTTGCGGTAAATGAGGTCGCGCTGCACATCCTCGCCCAGCTTGAAAGCCACGTCGCCAATCTCGCGGAAGCCGTAGCGCTGGTAAAATGCCTTGGCCCGCTCGTTGTGCTCCCACACGCCCAGTACCACAGCGCTCACGCCCGCTGCCTCGGCCACCTCCAGGCAGCGCCGCATCAGGGCGCCGCCCAGGCCCGTACCAATCCATTCTTCCAGAATGTAGAGTTGTTTAATTTCGAGCTGCTTTGTGCTGGTGTTTTCGGGGGGTAGGCCCAGGGTCGAGCTGGTAGCCAGCAGGGCGTAACCCACAGCCTGGCCCTGCATTTCGGCTAGCAGAAACGTGTGCCGCGGGTCTTGTAGCTGCGCCAGCTGCGGGTCGGGGCCGTACGATTCGGCTAGGTAAGCGGCCATATCTTCGGGCGTGTTAGTGGCCGCGAAGGTTTCGCTGAAGGTTTGGCGGCCAAGCGCGGCCAGGCGGGTAGCGGTGGGCAGGGTGGCTTTGGCCACAGAAATGCGGAGCGGAGAAGACATACTACGCGCAAAGGTGCAGCCTACCGGCGAGTTTTAACTTGTACTATCGCCTTAGCCCGCCCGTTTCACGCGCCAGCCAGCGTAGCTCGTAAGGACGCCCGCACCCAGCCCCAGCAGCACACCCACCAGCGGCCCCGTGCCCAGCACGCCTAGCTTTTGCCACCCCACTACCAACACATAAAGCCGTAGCAACTGTCCCATAACCAGCAAGATGCCAGCTACGATAAACATAGCCGCCACCACACGGCGTGAAGCAGGCTGTAGAATAGTGCGGGAGGAAGGACGGCGGGCCATAAGCAGACTCTAAACTCCATTTTCGCGCCCGATGTTCCACACCTTGGTAATTGGCCGGCCAGCCCTACCTTTGCCGTACCAAATATCCCTGCGAGAGTAGCTCAGTTGGTAGAGCATCAGCTTCCCAAGCTGAGGGTCGCGAGTTCGAACCTCGTTTCTCGCTCAACACAAAACCGCCCCTTAGCTGTGCAGCTAAGGGGCGGTTTTGCTTTCAGGGTGAGGCAGTTGTTCGAGTGTGCTTTCTGGCTAACCTAGCAGCTGCCAGGGGGGTAGAGATTTACCAGAACTTATTGGTGCACACCACCTGCGCTTTTTTCTTGAGCCGCAGGCCTAGCAATACTTCGTGGCTGCCGTTGTGGTAGCCAGCCAGCTGCGAGAGGCCAGTGTCGTAGGAATAGCCCAGCGTGAACTGCTCGTAGCTAACGCCAACCATGCCTACAACCGAGTCGAAGGCGCGCCACGAGGCACCGAGCCACAGCAGGTCTTTATACTTGAGCTTGGCGTTGATATCGACCGAGAGCGGGGCCGGCGCCACGGCCTTGACCAGCACCGACGGCACCACCGACCAGTCATCATCGAGCGGTAGCCGCACCCCGCCCGTGACGAAGTAGTGGCGCCGCAGTGCATTGCCGGGCGCGCCCGCATCGAGCTGGTTGGGGCCGTAAGAGAAGTCGAGCTTATTGCCAAATAGCTGCGCGCCCGCCACGCCGAAGTAGAAATCGGGGCTGTACACCCACAGGCCAGCCGAGGCATCAAACACCCGCGAGGCCGCGCTGGCCGCCACAGTAGTAGGGTCGAAAAAACGCAGTTGCTGGCCATCGACGGCAAACTGCTGCATGCCCACCGACACGCCCAGCGCCACCCGAATGGAACGCGTGAGCACCGCATTGTAGGCATAGGAGCCGTAGACGCTGGTGCGGCTCGTGGGCCCGGTCACGTCGTTGTACACGAGGCCGCCCACCGCGTGAAACGGCCGTAGCCGGTCGCGCAGGGTGCGCTTGGGCGTGCTGCGCCACTTGCCCAATGACGAGCTGATGCTAGCGTAGTAGGTGCGAGGTGCGCCTTCCAGGCCCACCCACTGCGTGCGGTAGCTGAACTTGACGTCGATATAGTCCTCCACACCCGTGGCGCCGGGGTTCAGCAAGTAGTTGTTGTTCATATACTGGCTGTACTGCGCCTGCTGCTGGGCTAGGGCCGGCGCCGCGGCTAGCAGCAGCAAGGGTAGCAACGCTAGAAATAGAGCTCGTTTCATACTGGTAAATGCCTGAGGAATAAGCTGGAAAAGATGGGCGGCGCGGGTAAGCGCCGCCAGCTGAGCTATTAATACAAAACCGTGATTGACCCGGCATAGGACCGGCCCAGTGGCCCTTTCGTGACCACCACGTAGTAGTAAGTGCCCACCGGTGCAGGCTGGCCGTTGATGTCGCCGCGCCACTCGTTGGCCCGGCTGTAGTTATTGGCCGAGAAAACTTTGTTGCCCCAGCGGTTGAACACATTCACGGTGTTGTCCGGGTATTGCTCGATGAACTCAATCTGCCAGGTGTCGTCGCGGCCGTCACCGTTGGGCGTAAAGGCATTGGGAATGCGGATGGGCGGGCGCACGGTCACGGTCACCTGGTCGGAGCTGGCGCAGCCCCCTACCCCCCCCGAGAGGGTGTAAGTTGTCGTAACCGAGGGCGCCGCAATGGGCCGCAGCGGGCTGTTGGGCGGAATAGTCAGCCCTGCCGCCGGCGTCCACGTCACGGCGTAGGTGCCGTCGGCAGTGCCTTCCAGCACCACCGAAGAGCCTTCCAGAATCTCCTTGTCGGGGCCGGCATTCACTACTACCGGCGGCTGAATGCGCACAGCTATCCCCGCCGAAACCACGCTGGCCGGCTGGCCGCACGCGTCGGTGGTGCGCAGGCGTAGCGTCACGGTCTGGCCCTCGCGCAGCGTAGTGCTGCTGAACACCGGACCCGTGGCGCCGGCCACGTCGTTGCCATTAATTTGCCACTGGTAGGTGGGGGTAGGGCCAGCGCCCGTTACGCTGGCGATGCTGAACGTGAGCGGCTCGCCTAGGCATACCGGGCCGCCGGGCTGCACTGCAATGACCAGCGTAGGCGGCACGATGGCCGTGCGCGTAACGGTGACGGTGGCCGTAGCTAGCCCTGTGCTGCACAGGCCCACCGTGGGCGTTACTTGCACCCGCACCTGGTCGCCGGTGGCTAGCGTGCTGCTGGTGAAGGTAGGCCCGCTGGCCACAGCCGCATTGTTGACAAACCACTGGAACGTGGGCGCGGCGCCTGCATTCGTCGGCACCGCCGTAAAGGTCAGGGCCGTACCAGCGCATTGCACAGGCGGCGTAGCCAGGCTGACACCAGTCGTTACAATGGGCTGCACCTGGATG
>CAZZDR010000163.1:0-8091 GCA_964652535.1 uncultured Hymenobacter sp.
AGCGTAACGGTGGCGCCCACCGCCGCAAAGGCTTCGGCCAGCGCATAGCCCATTTTGCCCGTCGAGCGGTTGCCCAAAAAGCGCACGGGGTCGAGTGGCTCGTAGGTGGGGCCAGCGGTGAGGAGAACACGCATCTTTTCAATTATCAATTAACGGTGAGCAATTAACAATTGAAAGCTGCTCACCTAAGTTGGCTAAAAAACGTGGACAGCTCGGCCACTAGCTGCTCGGGCTCCAGCATGCGGCCGGGGCCGCTGAGGCCACTGGCCAGCGCCCCACTGGGCGAGTCGAAGACGTGGTTGCCGAACGCGCGTAGGCGTTGGATATTCTGCTGCACGGCCGGGTGGGCATACATATCCAGGTCCATGGCTGGGGCCAGAAACACCGGGCAGCGTGCTGATAAGTAAACGGCACTCAGCAAATTAGGACACAAACCATTAGCCAGCTGGCCGAGCGTGTTGGCGCTGGCTGGGGCAATGAGGTAGGCCTCAGCCCACAAACCCAGCTCCACGTGGTTGTGCCACTGCCCGCTGGCCGCATCACGCAAAAAGCCCGTCAGGACGGGCTTTTTGGAGAGGGTGCCAAGGGTGAGGGGCGTGACGAACAACGCGGCGGCTTCGGTGAGAATAACCTGGACCTCGGCCCCGGCCTGCACTAGCAGCCGCACCAGCGGCGCGGCCTTGTAGGCGGCAATGCTGCCGCTCACGCCCAACAGAATACGGCGGTTTTGCAAGGGAGCTTGGTCAGACATTTTTCTGCAAAAGGCAAAAGAGCATATACCCAAGCACCGGCTTTGTTAGAACAGCTCGCGGGGAATGATAACGGGCGCCGCCTCGGGCGTTTCGAAGTGCAGCTCGCCGGCGATGAACTCCTCAATGGCCTGGCTGGTAGGCTTGGGCTGGCGCTCGTACTGCTTGCTGATTTCAATCTGCTCGCGGTTTTCGAACACTTCTTCGAGGTTATCGACAGTGGTAGCAAACTCGGCCAGGCGGTCAGTCAGCTCTTCTTTCAGCTTCACCGACAGCTGGTTGGCGCGCTTCGAGATGATAGAAATCGCCTCGTACACGTTGTTGTTTTCGGTCGTAATGTCGGCCAGGTTGCGGGTAATGATGGAAGCGGAAGCGGGGGTTTTCATTATCTCGAAATTAAACGGTTATTAAAAGGGGGTAGGGCGCCGGCGGGATGGGCCTAGTTGACGGTCGTAGCCGTCGGGGTCGGATTGGCTTCCGGAATGCCCTTGAGGCGCTCGAGCTCGGCGCGGCTCTCGTCGTACATAGACTGCGCCGGGCGAATATTCTTGCTCTGCGGGTAGGTGTCGATGAAGTGCTGGTAAAACGCCACCACATCGAGGAAGCGTTCGCGCTGCTTGCTCTCGATGCTTTCCTTGGCCCACTCGTACTGGGCTTGCAGGCGCAGGTATTCGGCCTGCTCGCCGTAGGCCGAGCCCGGATATTGGGTCGTAAAGTTGCCGAGCGCCGTCACGGCCGCCTGGTTGTAGCGCAGGCCATAGTAGAGCTTAGCACTCTGGTAGGCCTTGTTTTCCAACTTCTTCTGCAACTCTTGCGACATGGCGTCCGTTTCGGTACGGAACTGGCTGGTAGGGTACGTATTCAGAAAATCCTGAATCGTCTCCAGCGCCGTCACGGTATTGGTTTGGTCCAGCTCGTAGCTGGGCGAATCACGAAACAGCGACTTGGCTCGCAAAAACGACGCCTCCTCCACCTGCGGCGAGTTGGGGTAGGTGTCGATAAACTGTTTGAAGTAGTAAGCCGCCAGCACGTAGTTGCGCTGCTTATAGTTGGTGTTGGCGAAGTAGAACTGCGCTTTTTCGGCCTCGGGGCGGCCCTTGAGCAACGGAATCAACTCTTCCAGCAGCGCACCCGAGCGAAAAAAATCGCCCTTGTCATAATACTTAA
Source organism: uncultured Hymenobacter sp. (assembly GCA_964652535.1). Taxonomy (GTDB): domain Bacteria; phylum Bacteroidota; class Bacteroidia; order Cytophagales; family Hymenobacteraceae; genus Hymenobacter. Next base: position 1,917 of record CAZZDR010000163.1, read on the forward strand.
TGGCCGCCTCGTACTTCTCGTTGACGTTGGCGCTTTTGAGCAGCTTCTGGTAGCCCGTGCAGGCCCCTAGTGAAAGGGTACTGGTGAGCAGAGCCGCGGTAATCAGACGGGAGAATCGCATACAAGGGGCAAAGGTACGAGGTAATGACGAATGAGTAGGAGTTAATGACGAATGTGTACTAGCAGTGTCATTTCCACTGAACAATTACGACCACTTAGCCACGAACTCTTGTCATCGGGAGCCGCCTGGCTAGCGCGGGGTTGCACCGGCCGCCGGCTTGGCCGCGGCAGGGGGGGTAGGCGGCCGTCCTGCACCCTTTGGTGTGGTAGGGCGGGCGGTGGTTTTGCCCTTGGTTTTGGGGCGGGTTTTCGGCAAAGCTTTAGACTTGGCTTTCGCTTTTGGCCGCGCCTTTTTGATGTCGCTGGCAAACTGATGGCCGAAGACGATGCGGCGGGTAGGGCGCTCGGCGGCCCGCCACCGAAAACCCTTGAGCTGCTTGTTTTCGGGCTTTATCTCGTGCGCCGGCGTGTAGCTGGCCTCGGGGTTAGTAACCCAGCTGAGGTGCTTGATTTTATTATCAGCAAACCGCGCTATCATGCTGGCCGACACCGACTTGTTGAGCCCGCTCATGGCCGTGTCGCCGTCGAGGGTAAAGTACAGGCTTTCGGCGTTGCCGAGCACGTCGATGCGGGCCATCTGGCTGCGCCGAAAGTAGGCTATCATGTTGCGGCCCTTCACCTGGTTGTAGTCCTGCACCGTGTCTTCCTGAATGGCAAACGCATTGGAAAACAGGCTAGCTTTGTCGAGCTGGCCATGCTTAAAGCGCAGGTTCATCGAGTCGGCCGTGAGCTGGTTGCGCGCCTGCCACACCACCGGGTCGCGGTTGAGGTAGATAACGCTGTCCTGGCGGTCGTAGGTGAGCGAGTCGCAGCGGCCCTGCATCTTCCCCCTGAAAATCTGCACCTTAGGCCACGCGTAGAGAATGGGGCGCTGCACGGCGCGACCGGGCCTGGTTTCCACGCTCAGCAGCGTGTCGGCGGCCAGGTAGAGCGTGTCTTTGCCCGAGATATTGCGTATCACTGGCCGGCCGCCAAACAGCTTGGTGCGGCCCAATGCTCGCCAGTAGCGGCCGCGGTCGCCGCGCAGCACCACGTTGTCTTTCTTTGAAATAAGCGACACGTGGCCCGTCGCTACGCCATACAGCTTCACCTGATCATACACCAGCTGGTCGCCGCCGAGCAGGTAGCCGGGCGTGTCAATCTTGGCGTTGCGGGCAAAATTGGAAACGCGAGTCAGCGTATTGTAGATCCCCTTTTCGGCGTAGAGGTCGCCCTGCGTGCTTTTAATGCGGGTAGGACCGTCGAAATACGCGATTTTGGAGATGGTGTTGAACGTGAGCGTATCGTTGCGCAGGTCGGTAGCGGCGCCTTGCTCGTCGAGCGAAACCAGGTGCACATCGCGCTTAAAAACAAATACTTTGCTATTGGTATCGTAAAAGCCCTGCTGGCTATCGAGGGTATTTTTGGGGTCTACGATGTGTCCACCTACCGTGTAGAAGGCCGTCTTGCGGGTCAGGTCGTAGTCGAGCGCGCTGGTGGTGAGCGTCATACGCGGGTCGCGCATCACCACGTTGCCCGTCATGCGGGCCAGGCGCTGGTTGCCGTTGTAGTAGCCGTGGTCGCCGGTGATGGTCATCGTGTCGCTTTGCACAATGCGCACGTTGCTAAAGCCTTCTATCTCATTGCGCTCGATGTACTGGTAGGCCGAGTCGCAGTACAGCAGCACATCTTGTTGCTTAAACGAAACGCTGCCGAGCAGCTTCCGAATCTTGACGCCGTTGTAGTCGCCGCCACGCAGCTCGTCGGCGTGCAGTAGCTCCACGGGCGTACCCTTCACGGGCTGGGCGCGCGCGGCGGGGGTAGCCGGCTTGGGCGCGGCGGGCCGGGTTTGGGCACGCGCAGCCCCAAAAGGCAGCAAGAAGAGAACGAGCAGGAAAAAACGGAGCAGCGGCATGCGGGGCCAAAGTTACGGCGGTAGGCGGGGCCTAACGCGCATCTTGGCTGGCTAGTGCCCGGCCCACCCGGCCCTACCCCCTTCCTGCCGCTAAACTTTCTTTGGGATGAAGCTGCACCTCTTTGGCGCGTCGGGCTCGGGCGTGACTACGCTAGGCACGGCGCTGGCCACCGCGCTGGGCCTGCCGTATTTCGATAGCGATGCTTATTTCTGGCAGCCGTCGGACCCGCCTTTCACCGTGCGCCGCCCTACCCCCTCCCGCGACGCCCAACTAGCCCAAGACTTAGCGGCAGCCGGCAACTGGATTTTGGGCGGCTCTATCGGGGGCTGGGATGCTGCGTGGCTCGTCGCGCCCTTCGACTTGGTGGTGTTTCTGTACCTGCCGCCCGGGCTGCGCTTGCAGCGACTGCGCACGCGCGAGCACGACCTCTACGGCGCGCGCCTCGCCACCGACTCCACCCAAGTAGTGCGTACCCAGGCGTTTCTGGACTGGGCCGCCGGCTACGATAACGGCACTTCGGGCGGCAGCCGCACCCTGGCCAACCACCAGCGCTGGCTGACTCAGTTTACCAGCCCCGTGTTAGAGCTGCGCGGCGACCTCACCGTGGCCCAGCGCCTGGCGGCCGTGCAGGCCAAGCTGCGCGTGCTGGGACTAGCGCACCCAACGGCGCAGTTTTCAGCTGTTGAGGCACCGGCACCGGATTTGTAGCCCGACCTTTGGGGCGCCATACCGGTTGCGGCCGGTTCACTTAGGATAAGACCATGCTCGACCAGGTTCGTCAATTTATTACCGAGAACGCGCTTTTCAACCTCGAAACCGATACCGTGCTGGTGGCCGTGAGCGGCGGCCTCGACTCGGTGGTGCTGCTCGATGTGCTGCACCGGCTGGGCGCCCGGCTGGCCGTGGCGCACGGCCACTTTGGCCTGCGCGGCGAAGAAGCCGATGCCGATGAGCAGTTTGTGCGCAAGCTGGCCAAGCAGTACGAGGTGCCCTACTTCGCCGAGTTTTTCCAAACCAAAGCGTTTGCTGAGCGCGAGGGCATTTCGACCCAAATGGCGGCCCGGCTGCTGCGCTACCGCTGGTGGGAGCAGGTGCGCGAGGCCAATGGCTACGCAGCCATTGCCACTGGCCACCACCGCCGCGACGCCGCCGAAACCATGCTGCTCAACCTGACCCACGGCACTGGCCTGGCGGGCCTGCACGGCATTCGGGCCAAAAACGAGCACGTGGTGCGCCCGCTGCTCAGCCAGGCCAAGGACGACCTGTACGACTACCTAGTCGAGCAGCGCCTCATTTGGCGCGAAGATGCCTCCAACGACAGCCCCGTGTACCAGCGCAACCGCCTGCGCCAGCAGGTGCTGCCCGTGCTACGCGAGCTCAATCCCAACCTCGACAACACGCTGGCCGCTACCGCCGAGCGCGTAGGTGGCGCCGAAGAAATAGTGCGCCGCTACGTGGCCGACACTGCCGCCCAGGCCCGCCGCGACGCCCCCGAAGCCACGTATTTCAGCATCGCTACGCTGCAAAACACGGCCGCCGCTACCCTGGTGCTGCACGAGCTGCTGCGGCCCTTTGGCTTTTCGTGGCCCGTGACCAAGGAAATCGTGGCCAGCTTTGGCGGGCTCTCTGGCAAGCAGTTCGACTCACCTACCCACCGCCTGGTGAAGGACCGCGACCAGCTCGTCATCACCCCGCGCCGGCTGGCGCAGTACGGCACCTTTCAACTTGCCGAGGGCCAGGAAGACCTGCTGGCCGATGGTCTACGGCTGCGCGCCAGCCAGCATGTGGGCGAAGGCTACGAAATTCCGCGCTCGCGCAGCACCGCCGCGCTCGATGCCGATAAGCTCCAGTTTCCACTCACGCTACGTCGCTGGCGCGAGGGCGACTGGTTTATGCCATTGGGCCTGAAGGGTAAGAAGCACCTCAGCGACTTTCTCATCGATCAGAAAGTGCCGCTCAACCTCAAAGACGAGGTGCGCGTGCTGACCTCGGCCGATGGCAAAATCTGCTGGGTAGTGGGCTTCCGGGTCGACGACCGCTTTAAAGTAGAAGAGAGCACGGCGCGCGTGCTGGCCGTGCAGCGGCTGTAGGGGGGTAGGGCCGGCGAGCTACGCTGGATTTTTGGCCGCTGGCCCGGCGGCCGGGCCAGCGGGAGCTTAGTTTAGATGGGCCGCCACACGGTATGGGTAGTCTCGGGATGGTGCCGGCTCTAAGTCTTTCTTCACGCGGATTTAAGGTACGTCGCCCAACTTTCGGGTGTACTTTTACCGGGCCAGATTTGCTGGCATTGTTCCCTCCTACCCTTCATTCCTACCCCATGAAAGTTACCGTAGTTGGGGCTGGCAATGTGGGCGCTACCTGCGCCGACGTGCTCGCCACCCGTGAAATTGCCAACGAAGTTGTACTGGTTGATATTAAGGAAGGCTTCGCCGAAGGCAAAGCGCTCGATATCTGGCAGAAAGCTCCTATCATCGGCTACGATACCCGCACCGTGGGCGTAACGAATGACTACGCCCGCACCGCTGGTTCGGAGGTAGTAGTTATCACCTCGGGCCTGCCCCGCAAGCCCGGCATGAGCCGCGACGACCTGATTGCCACCAACGCTGGCATCGTAAAATCGGTAACCGAGCAGGTAGTGGCTCACTCGCCCAATGCCATTATCATCATCGTGAGCAACCCGCTCGACGTGATGACCTACCAGGCGCACCTCACCGCCAAGCTGCCCCGCGAAAAGGTATTCGGCATGGCCGGCATCCTGGACACGGCCCGCTACCGCGCCTTCCTGGCCGAGGCCCTGAACGTGAGCCCCAAGGATATTCAGGCAGTGCTAATGGGTGGCCACGGCGACACTATGGTGCCCCTACCCCGCTACACCACCGTAGGTGGCATCCCGGTAACGGAGCTGATTGACAAGGCGCAGCTCGACGCTATTGTGGAGCGCACCAAGAATGGTGGCGGCGAATTGGTGAAGCTCATGGGCACCTCAGCTTGGTATGCGCCCGGTGCGGCCGCGGCTCAGATGGTCGAAGCCATCGTGCGCGACCAGCGCCGCGTGTTCCCGGTGTGCCTCGAGCTACAAGGCGAATACGGCATCAACGGTGTGTACCTCGGCGCTCCGGTTATCCTAGGCAAAAACGGCGTAGAGCGCGTGATTGAGCTCCAGCTCAACGACGACGAAAAGGCGCTGCTCGAAACCTCGCGCGGCCACGTAAAAGAAGTAATGGACGCGCTGGATAAGATGAGCGCCGCCCCGGCTGTGTAATTTTACCAGTAGTTTTTAGTTTGATTGTGAAAAGCGGGTGGCCTGGGCCGCCCGCTTTTTTAGTTTACTCTGCCCCCATGTCTGCGCCGCCCGCTACCCTACTCATCCAAACCGCTTTCATTGGCGACGTTATCCTGGCCACGGCGCTGGTCGAACACCTGGCCCGGCACGAGCCCGGCGCGCCGCTCGATGTGCTGGTGCGCCGCGGCAACGAGGGCCTACTGGCCGGTAATCCGCACATTCGGCAGGTGCTTGTCTGGGATAAAAAAGAGAAGAAGTATTCTAACCTGCTGCGCCTGCTGAAGCAGATTCGGCGCGCGGAATACGGGCGCGTGGTGACCATGCAACGCTTTGCCAGCACGGGATTTCTTACGGCGTTTTCGGGCGCACGGGAGCGGGTAGGGTTTGCCGAAAACCCATTTAGCCGGTTTTTCACGCGACAAGTGCCGCACGTTATCGGCGATGGCACGCACGAAGTAGCGCGCAACCTGCGGCTGCTGCAAGACGAAACCGTGCGCGCGGAGGCCCTGCTCCCCAAGCCCCGCCTCTACCCCACCCCGGCCGATGAAGCTGCCGCCGCGCCCTACGCGGCGGTCGGCGAATACCTCTGCCTCGCGCCTACTTCGGTGTGGTTTACCAAGCAGTACCCCGAGGAAAAATGGCTGGAGCTGCTGGCCGCCCTACCCCCCCACCTGCCCGTGTATTTGCTCGGCGGGCCGCCCGACACGGCCGCCTGCGAGCGGCTGGCGCAGGCGGCCGGCCGGCCGGGCCTGGTCAATCTGTCGGGCAAGTTGTCCTTACCCGCCTCGGCGGCGCTGATGCGCGGGGCCGTGTTGAATTACGTCAACGACTCGGCGCCGCTGCACCTGTGCTCGGCGGTAGATGCGCCGGTGTGCGC
>CAZZDR010000164.1:0-8001 GCA_964652535.1 uncultured Hymenobacter sp.
CACCATCGCCGCCTGGCCCTTATCGACATGGGCACCAATACCTTCCACCTACTGATTGTGGAAGAGCGGCCCGGCCAGCCACCGCACAAGCTGGTGCGCACCAAGGTGGGCGTACGCCTGGGTGAAGGCGGCATTAGCCAGGGCGAAATCGCGCCCGCGCCCTACGCCCGCGCCCTGCAAACGGTGCGCGGCTTTAAGGAGGAAATTGAGCTGCACCAAGTGACGGAGGTGCGCGCCACGGCTACCAGCGCCATGCGCGTCTCGCGCAACGGCCCCGATTTGGTGCGCGACATCCTGGACCAAACGGGCATTCAGGTGGAAGTAATCGGCGGGGAGCGCGAAGCCGAGCTCATTGCCAAGGGCATTCGGCAAGCGGTGCCACTGGGCCAGGCCAAGCACCTGCTGATGGACATCGGCGGCGGCTCGGTCGAGTTTATCATTGCCAACGAGAACACAATTTTCTGGAAGCAAAGCTTTGAAATCGGGGCTCAGCGCCTGCTAGACAAGTTTTTTACCGACCCCAGCGGGGTGCTGCCGCGCGAGCAGCTGGTGGCTGAGCTAGCGTACGTGGCAGAGAAGCTGGCTCCGCTCACGGCGGCCGTAGCAGCGCACAGCCCACTGGCCGGCCTGGTGGGCAGCTCAGGCAGCTTCGACACGTTGGCCGACCTGAGCGTAGGCCAAGTGCGCCGCGAAGCTGACCTGCCGCCCCGCACTACACTATCGGTGGCCGATTTTGAGCACTACTTTGGGCAGCTGCTCACGCTTAGCCATGACGAGCGCGTGGCACTACCCGGCATGTTCCCGATGCGGGCTGATATGTTGGTGGTAGCCAGCATTATTATCAAATACGTACTGACTACCTATCAGTTAACGAATATCACGACCTCAGCTTTCGCCTTGAAAGAAGGTCTATTGGCCGAGTTGCTAGGCCAGTAGCGTAATCCTTATAGCCCGCGTTTCGTATCGTTTTCGAATAGTGAAACGCGGGCTATAAAGCTTACGCTACTGGCTGCTGGCTATGCCGGCCCTACCCCCCGCCACGCGGTGAATAAAGGCCAGTTTTTCGACCACCGCCGGGCTGATGATAAAGGGATAAGAATCGGGCTGGCCCATGCTGCGGTTGAGGCTGTTCATGGCGAAAGTGAGCGGCAGCCACATATTCATAATCTGATCGAAATCAGCTAGTTGATACGGGTTTTGCATGGCTGCGTGCCAGCTGGTGGGTGCGCTGGCATCGAGCGGGTCGAGGCGCAGCCCGAAGGCGTGGGCCGTTTGCAGCGTGTCAATAATGTGCAGATAATGGGCCCAGGTCTCGGCCCAGTCCTCCCAAGGGTGGCTGCTGGCATAGGCGCTGATGTAGTGCTGCGGCCAGTCGGCCGGCGCGCCTTGGGCGTAGTGCCGCTGGAGCGCCTCGCCATAATCGGCGCGGTCGTCGCCGAAAAGCTGCCGAAACTCGGCTAGCGGCGGCGCGTCGTCGATAAGGCGGTCCCAGTAGTAGTGACCGACTTCGTGGCGAAAGTGGCCCAGCAGCGTGCGGTAGACCTCGTTCATCGACTGCTTGGCTTGCTCGCGCTCGATGGCATCGGCCTCCGCAATATTGATGGTAATGAGACCATTATCGTGGCCTGTCATCACGCGCTGGTTGGGGCCTTCGTCGGCCTTAAAGTCAAATTGCAGGCCTTCCTTGGGGTACACGCTCTTGCTTACCACGGGCAGGTGCAAGCACAAGAGGCTGTACACGAGGCGGTGTTTGGCTGCCTCTAGGCTACGCCAACGGCCCAGGTAGCCCGGATGGCTCAGGTCTGGGATGGTGCGGTTGAGGGCGCAGGCGGGGCAAAAGGGGGTAGGGCTATCGGTAGGCACTAGCCAGTTGCACACGCCATGCTCATGGTTGGCGCAGTAGCTATAAGTGGAGCCCCCGGGCTCACTGTGGAGGTGATAGGAGCGGCCATCGGGCGCAGCTACTAAGGGCAGCAACAATAGCCGCGTGGCCTCAAAACCCAGTGGAAACTGACATTTTTCGCAGCGGCTGTTTTCGAAGTACAGCACTTGGCCACAGTGCGTGCAAGTAAAAAGCTTCACAATAAGAAGAAGTTAAGTAGCCTGGCTCAACGGCGAGAGGCGCCAAGGGGTTGGCTAAAAAAGTGATTTTATCGAATTACGGTCATTCAGATTGAGACTGGTATTTTGAAAGGCATATTTATAAAAAATATAAGCAAGTTGATTTTTTGATCGTTTATTTAGCCCCAGCATCCGGATAATGATATGCTTTTGACGCCCTACCCCCTATTTTAACTTAGCCTCATGGTAAATCCGATTCTTTCTTCTTACCAGAACCAGCCCCAGGTGTGGGACGAGATGTTTCGGGCCGAGGGCGTGCGGGCCGAGTACCAGCACTTCGTGGCAGCCATCGAAAACCTGGCCGGTGCCGAAATGACCCGCAAGGACGAGTTGGCCAAAAAACTCTTTATGAGCCAAGGCATTACCTTCACGGTATACAGCAGCGGCGAGGGGATTGAGAAGATTTTTCCGTTCGATATCATTCCGCGCATTATCTCCAACAGCGAGTGGCTGCGCATCGAGGCGGGCATCAAGCAGCGGCTAAAGGCACTCAATATCTTTTTGAAAGATATTTACCATCAGCAGTTTATCATCAAAGATGGGGTAGTACCGGCGGCGCTGGTGTATTCGTGCCCGCAGTTTTTGCGCGAGATGATGAATGTGGACGTGCCCCACGATGTGTATACCCACGTGGCGGGCGTGGACCTTATTCGGGACCACGACGGCGAGTTTTACGTGCTCGAAGACAACCTGCGTACGCCCTCCGGCGTGTCGTATATGCTAGAGAATCGGAGCATTACGTACCGCATCTTTCCCGACTTGCTACCCAAGAGCAACGTGCTGCCGGTGAAAGACTACCCTGGCCTGCTCTACCGCAACCTGCTGGCCCTGGCCGACCGCCAAACAAGCGACCCCACAGTGGTGCTGCTGTCGCCGGGCATTTACAACTCGGCTTACTTTGAGCACAGCACGCTGGCGCGGCTCATGGGCATCGAGCTAGTAGAAGGCCGCGACTTGCTGGTGCACAACCACTTCGTGTACATGAAAACTACGCGCGGGCTGCAAAAAGTGGACGTTATTTACCGCCGCGTCGATGATGAGTTCTTGGACCCGCTGGCGTTTCGGCCCGATAGCGCGCTGGGTGTGCCAGGCCTCTACTGGGCGTATCGCAAGGGCAATGTGGCAATAGTGAACGCCATGGGCAACGGCGTGGCCGACGACAAGGCCGTGTACTGCTACGTGCCCGACATGATTCGCTACTACCTCAACGAGGAGCCGATTCTGAAAAACGTGCCCACCTATCAGCTCGGCAATCCGGAGCATCGCGAATTGGTTTTCAGCCAGATGGACAAGATGGTAATTAAGCGCACCAACGAGAGCGGCGGCTACGGCATGCTCATCGGCAGCGCGGCCACCGAGCAGGAAATGGACGACTTCCGCACTGCCATCACCGCCGACCCGCGCAGCTTCATCGCGCAGCCCATCATCAGCCTGTCCTCCACGCCCTGCTACATCGACGGCAAGCTGCAACCGCGCCGCATCGACCTGCGGCCGTTTGCGCTCTGTGGTCCCAGCGGCATCGATATTGTGCCGGGCGGCCTCACACGGGTAGCCCTACGTGAGGGTTCTTTGATTGTGAATTCGTCGCAAGGGGGGGGTAGCAAAGACACTTGGGTGCTGGGGGCCTAAGTAACCCCATAGCTGTCGTGGCGTGCCTGCGAAGCCATCGTGCCGCAACAGTTCATCTGGTATCATCTAGCGGCAGTTATTTCGCAGATTTACCTTGACAAACGGCTTTTTATTGACCGAATAGTAATCGATAAGTGAAAAAATGCTAAGCAGAGTTGCCGATACTATCTACTGGCTGGCCCGCTACATGGAGCGCACCCAGACCATGCTACAGGTCATTCGTATTCAATACATTGCCTCGCAAGACGAGCCTCATTACTGGGGCTGGCAGCCGCTGCTGTACACCTACGGCGACCTCAGCGAGAAGGAGGTGGCCAAGCGGGCGCCGCACACGCCGCAGGTACTCTACCACTTGCTGTTTGACCGCGACAATGCGGCCTCGGTGTACCGCAATATTGTGCAGGGCCGCGAAAATGCCCGCGCCGTGCAAGACCACATTACCAAGGAAGTGTGGCAAAGCCTGAACGACTACTACCACCTCATTCGAAACGATGCGCTGGCCCACCAAACGCTGGGCGAAGACCCGGTATCGGGCATGGATAACCTATTGCAGCAAAGCATCTTGTACGTAGGCACCGTAGAAAACACGATGCCGCGCGACGAGGGCTATATCTTTCTGCGGCTGGGTAAGTTTTTGGAGCGCGCCCTGCAAACGGTGGACTTGCTGCGCCTCAACCAGCACCTGTTTGAGGAAGCCTCCAGCGCCAGTAGTCACGAGCTGCGCTACCTGCTGTATAGTCTGCTCGGCTACGAGCTGTATGTAAAGACTTACCAGGGTGATTTTGAGGCTGGTAACGTACTGGAACTAGTGCTGTATAGCCTCGATTTTCCGCACTCGCTGCTCTATAGCCTGGGCCAGCTGCTGAGCTACTGCGAGCGCCTCAAAGACAAAAGCCGGCCCGAAAGCTATGAGCAGCTGCGCTTCCTCATTGGCAAGGCACGCACTACGGTGGCCTACAGCAGCTTGCGCGCCCAAAAAACTGAGGGCTTAGAGAATTTTCTAACTCAGGTACGTAGCGAATTGCTGGCCATCACGTCGGCTCTCAGCACTTCGTATTTTAGTTAACAGGGCGCAAAAAACAGGGCGCAATTCATGCCCTGGCTGCTTCATCGCGCACTGTTTTTTGCTCATTGCTTTTTAGATTATGTCTTCCTATAAAATTCAGCACCGCACCCGCTACGTGTACGCCGCGCCGGTTATCGATTGTGCCAACCAGCTGATGATATACCCGCTGCCCGATGAGCGACTGACCGTGAAGAGCCACGCCGTCAGCATCACGCAGCACCCGGAAGTAGCGTTGTTCACCGATTATTTTGGCAACCAGGTAGGCGTGTTTTCCCTCATTCAGCCGCACACCGAGCTGATTATTGACTCGCTGGCCGAAGTTGAAACTCACGCCATTCAGTTTCCGATGGATGCAGAAACCGCCGACGAGCAGTGGGCCAGTATGGCTGAGCTGCGCGCCGACGGGGCCTTTATGGATTTTTTGCGGGCGCCGCACTGCGACATCGAAGCCGAGCTGCGCGAGGCCCTAGGCGGCATCGTTACCTACGGTGCCAAGCCGCTCAAGCAGGCGCTCGAACTATCGGAGTACGTGCACGATAACATTCAGTATCAGCAAGGCGTAACGAGCGTAGAAACGCCGGTGGAAGATATTTGGCGGCTGCGTGCCGGCGTGTGCCAGGATTTTGCGCACCTGCTGCTACACTTGTTGCGCCTCAACGGCTTGGCCGCCCGCTACGTGAGCGGCTACGTGTGCCCCCGTGAGGAGGGCGTGCGCGGAGCCGGTGCCACCCACGCCTGGGTCGAGGTCTACATCCCGTTTTACGGCTGGCTGGGGCTCGACCCTACCAATAATTGCATCGTCAACGATGGGCACGTGCGCATGGCTATCGGCCGCAATTTTGCCGACTGCACGCCCGTGAAAGGCACTTACAAAGGCACTGGTGCCCACACCCTGGAAGTGTCGGTGCACATCGAAAATGGCCAGCCCATTCCGGGCAATGAGCCGTCAGACCAGCCTACCTATGTGCAGCAATCCCCTACCCCCGCCGCGCCCGTCAACTCCTACCGCAAGTACCTGGACTGGGAGCAGCAGCAACAACAGCAGCAACAGTAACTAGCAAAATTGCAGGTCATACTTCGACAAGCTCAGCATGACCTGCAATTTTTTATCTTTTACTCACTTAGGCAAAAAAGTGGCTGTTCACCAACGCCTTACGGCTTCTTTTTAAACAGTATAGGTACTGTAAAGCTCACCGCCACATCGTGGCCCGACTGCTTGCCCGGCACGAAGCGCGGCAGCTTTTCGATGGCGGCTAGCAAGGCTGCGTCATAAGTAGGAGCGAGGCTCTTCACGATTTTCGCATCGGTCACATTACCGTTGGCAGTCACCGTAAAGCTGGCGAAGACTCTACCCTCCTGGTGCGGCCCGGTGGGATACACGAAGTTATCCAGAATCTGCTGCACGATGGGGGCCATACCAGGCTTACCGGGCAGCGCCGGCATTTGATCAGCGTATGCATAAACTTTTTGGCCGCTACTGGTCGTAAGTTGTGGAGAAGCTGACGGTATCGGCACTCGCGTGATAGTCACAACATCCTGACCTGGTTTAGCCCCATAAGTGATATTGACCTGCTGCGTAGTACCCGGCTCAAACTTGCCACCTGTTCGCATAGAGTCTTCGCGCTCAGCCAGATGTCTTTTACGACTGATATCATCTTGCCAAGCTTTTTGCTGCGCCTCATCAGGCACTGGCGTTACTACTGGCGTTACTTGAGCTAGCGCCGCGTGGCTACCGAGAAAGAACAACCCACCTAGGACAGGCAACACAAGCCACTGCTTCCAGCGGCGCACGGGAATTTGATTCTGCAACATGGCAATTCGGGTTAGGGTGAAGGAAAATGTGAAGGGCTGAAGCAACGCGGTGTAGCTGCCGCGCGCCGCGCCGCGCAGGGCTAGCCGGGCCAGCAAGGCGGAATAGGGCACGGCAGTTTCGGTAGGCGCGAGGGGGGTAGGGAGATGGGCCGCAGCCTGGTCGGCCAGCAGCTCGTGGGTGAGGCGCAAGTCCGGCAGCAGCAGGTGGGCAAAGGGATTGGGCCACAGCACGGCCCGCCACAGCTCCAGCCACAGCACATCGAGGCTGTGGCCCTGGCGCACGTGGGCCAGCTCGTGCACGAGCACCGAGGTAGCCTCGGCGGGCGCGAGGCCGGCCGTTTCATCCCAAAAAATAGTGCGGCCGAAAGAACTAGTTGGCAGCTGCCCGCCGGTGTAGGCCACGGTATAGCCGGGCCGGGCCTCGCGCGGTAGCCGGCGGGTGGCCTGGTGCAGCCGCCAGGCTTGGTAAGCCAGTCGGCCCAGCGCCAGCCCTACCCCCATCGCGTACACCCAAATTACCCAGCTCCAGCCAGCGCTGCCCACTGCCGCCACGGGCGTAGCAGCTGGCAAAGCTGGCAGCAGCACGGGGGGTAGGGCCACGCTGGGCGCGTCGTGGGCTACCAGCCAGGCGGGCAACGACGGCAGCGGCAGTAGCGGCAACCCGGCCGCCAGCAGCGGAGCCAGCAGCAGCAAGGCGCGGTTGTAGCCAAAGCAGCGCTCGCGGCGCAGCGCCAGCCGGTATACTAACCACAGTGTGCCCAGCGGTAGCAGCGTGCTACCCAGCCAAACCAGCAAAAAAGAAGCATCCATACGCAGAGGTGAGAAGAGGGTGGGAAGAAGAAGTGGCTACCTTACTAGCGGTCAGCCACTTTTCGCTTATCAGTCAAATACTTTGTGCTCGTGCGGTGGCCAAAGCGGTAGGCCTGCACGCTGTCGAGGGTACCGGCTGGCGAGTAGAACTGCCACTCGCCCAGCCAGTAGAAGTGCGCGCCTCCGGGCTCATCCACGGTGCGGGCCCGGCCGCGGCGGGCCACCCGGCCGCCAGGGTAGTAGTAGGTAATATCGCTGAACCCGTGGCGGCGGTAGCGTTCCTGGCGCTGCAACTCGCCGGCTTGCGCGTAGTAGCGCCAGCGGCCCACCGCCTGGCCATGCCGGTAGCGGCTGCGCGTGAAAAGCTGCGTACGGGCATCGTCGTAGTAGGTGCGGTAGCGGCCCTGGCGCTGGCCGCGGCGGTCGGTGCGCTCGGCCAGCCGGGTGCTGGTGCAGGCCGCAGCCAGCGCGCATAGCAGGAGGAAAAGCAGTGGCGGACGCATCGGCGCGGAGACTTGGCTTAGTGGTTTTTGCCTTCGGTTTCCGCGTCGGGGTCGGGGGTA
>CAZZDR010000165.1:0-7950 GCA_964652535.1 uncultured Hymenobacter sp.
CCGGCGTGGGGCGTATCGCCGGGCGTGGGGCCGCCGTGCTCATCGGGCTTGTAGTTTTTCTCAAGCTCGGCCAGCTTTTCTTTGCCGTAGGCGAAGCGCGTGATGATAACGTAGAGCACCGGCACGATGAAAATGCCCATGCCCGTGGCCGACAGCATACCGCCGAGCACCGTCCAGCCCAGCGTCTGGCGGCTTTGCGCGCCGGCCCCCGAGGCGAATACCAGCGGCAAGATGCCCAGGATGAAGGCCAGCGAGGTCATGATAATCGGACGTAGGCGCTGGCGCACGGCGTCGAGCGTAGCATCGACCAGCGGCATGCCCTTGTCCACGCGCTCCTTGGCAAATTCGACAATCAGAATGGCGTTCTTGGCCGAAAGACCAATCAGCGTAATCATACCTATTTGGGCATACACGTTATTGGTCAGCTTGGGTAGGAAAATAAGCGCCAGGATGGCGCCGAAAATACCCACCGGCACCGCCAGCAGTACCGAAAACGGCACCGACCAGCTCTCATACAGCGCGGCCAAGAACAGGAACACGAAGATGATGGACAGCGCGAAGATGTATATCGTCTGCCCGCCGGCCAGCAATTCTTCCCGGCTCAAGCCCGAAAACTCGAAGCCGTAGCCCTGGGGTAGGGTTTTGGCGGCGGTTTCCTGCAAGGCCTTGATGGCGTCGCCCGAGCTGTAGCCGGGGGCCGGGTTGCCGTTGATTTCGGCCGAGCGAAACAGGTTGTAGTGCGAGATGAGCGGCGCGGTTTCGTTGCGCTTATAGGTAGTGAGCGTGCTCAGCGGCACCATGCCACCGGCGCTGTTGCGCACGTAGTATTGGCCCAGGTCGGAGATATCGCCGCGATACGACGAGTCGGCCTGCGCCACCACCCGGAAGGTGCGGCCATAGAGCGTGAAGTCGTTGATGTAGGCACTACCCAAATAGGTACGCAGCCCATTGCCGATTTCCGTGATGGATACGCCCAGCTTCTTGGCCTTTTGGCGGTCGATGTCGAGCTTGTAGCCCGGCGTGTTGGCGGTGAAGAACGAAAAGCCCGACGCGATTTCGGGCCGCTGGCGAATGGCGCCCAAGAATTTTTGCAGGTTGGCATCAAATGCCTTGATATCGCCCCCGGCCTCGCGCTCCTGGAAAATGAACGAGAAGCCACCCGTGTTGCCCAAGCCCGGAATAGCCGGCGGCGAAATCACGACCGTCGTGGCTTCCTTAAAGCGCGCCATGCGCTGCTGCACGCTGGCCATCAGGCCTTGCAATTGCAACTCCTTAGCCTTACGGTCTTCCCAGGGCTGCAGCTGGCAAAAGATGGTGCCGGAGTTTGACTTAGACGAAAAGTTTACGGCGTTCAGGCCGCCCAGGGCAGCGTAGTGCGCAATACCTTCGGTCTTGCTCAGCTCCTTCATCATCTCTTCGAGCGTGGCCACGGTGCGGCCGGTAGAGGCGCCTTCGGGCAGGTTGAAGGTGATAATAATTCGGCCTTCATCCTCGGTAGGCAGGAAGCCGCTGGGCTTGCTGCGGAACAGCAGGCCAGCGCCCACCAGTATGCAAACCAGGATGATAACCACGAAGCGCGAGTGCTTGATGCCGCGCTGCACGCCGTTGCCGTATTTCTCGGTTACCCGGCCAAACCAATCGTTGAATTTCTTAAATCCCTTGGCCAGCAGGCCTTTCGGCTCGCCGTGGTTGTCTTCGTGGGGCTTGAGTAGCAGCACGCACAAGGCCGGCGTGAGCGACAAGGCCACGAAAGCCGAAATCAGCACCGAGATGGCGATAGTGATAGCAAACTGCTGATAGAGCCGCCCCGTGATGCCCGGAATGAAGCCCACCGGCACAAACACTGCCGCCAAAATAAGCGCGATGGCAATAACCGGCGCCGATATCTCGCGCATGGCTTCTAGCGTGGCATCAAACGGGCTCATCTTGCGCTCGTTGATGTTCACTTCTACGGCCTCGACCACCACAATGGCGTCATCGACCACAATGCCGATAGCGAGCACAAAGCCAAAGAGCGTCAGCGTGTTGATGGTGAAGCCCAGCGGAATGAAGAAGATAAACGTGCCCACGATAGACACCGGAATAGCGAGCACCGGGATAAGCGTAGAGCGCCAGTTCTGAAGGAACACGAACACTACCACGATAACTAGCAGCAGCGCTTCGGCCAGCGTGTGCACCACTTCCTCAATCGACACCTGCACTACGCTGGCGGCCTCGAAGGGCACCACGTAGTCGAGGTCGGCCGGGAACTGCTTTTTGAGGCCGTTCATGGTGGCCAACACGTTTTCGTAGGTTTCGAGGGCGTTGGCGCCGGGCGCTTGGTACACCAGCAAGTAGGCGGCACGCTTGCCGTCCACATAGGAGTTGTTGGCGTAGTTGAACTTGCCGAGCTCGATGCGAGCCACGTCGCGCAGGTACACTAGCGACCCGTCCTGCGGGCGGGTTTTTACTATCACGTCGCCAAACTGCTGGATGGTGGACAGGCGTCCCTGCACCGTCACGATGTACTCAAACGACTGCCCGTGCTGGGCCGGCGGCGCGCCAATAGAGCCAGCCGCAATCTGGGCGTTCTGCTCATTGAGGGCGGCCGAGATGTCGGCGGCCGTCACGCCGAGCTGGGCCAGCTTATCGGGCTTCAGCCAGAGGCGCATTGAGAAGTCGTCGGCGCGGCTCACAATGTCGCCTACCCCCTTCGTACGCAGCAAAGCGTCCTTAATAAAGACGTTGGCGTAGTTGTCGAGGAAGGTCGTGTTGTGGCTGCCTTTGGGCGCGTACATGGCCACCAGCATCAGGATGCTGGGGTTCCGCTTGCGCACCGTGAGGCCCAGGCGCTGCACTTCCTGGGGCAGGGTGGGGGTAGCGATGCCCACGCGGTTTTGCACGTCGAGGGCTGCAATGTTGATGTCGGTGCCAACCTCGAAGTTCACCGTCATGCTCATCTGCCCGTTGCTGGTGCTGTTGCTTTGCAGGTAGGTCATGCCGGGTGTACCGTTCACCTGCACTTCTACCGGCGTGGCCACGGTTTGCTCCACGGTTTGGGCGTCGGCGCCGATATAGCTGCCCGTTACCGACACCGTGGGCGGGGTAATTTCGGGGTATTGCCCAATAGGCAGGTTGAGCATGGCCAGCACGCCCACGAGCACTATCACCAGCGAGGCGACAATGGCCGTGACGGGCCGGCGAATAAAGGTTTCTGCAATCATAAGAGGATGCCTTGTCTATAGCTTATAGAAGAACGTCAGGCTGAGCTTGCCGAAGCGTCTCACTCTTGTCGTTGCTATCAATTGGAGTTACTGCTGCATGCGAGGCGCTTCGGCAAGCGAACGCCAGATAAGCATGACGTTCTTTTCTTATTTACCAGCCCCGCCTGCCGCTGGCCCAGCTGGGGCGGCCACGGCGGCGCCCGGCGCGCTCACCTGAATTTTGCCGCCATCGCGCAGCTTCTGCACGCCTTCGGTCACTACTTTGTCGCCGTCGTTGATGCCGCTCAAAATCACGATATCGTCGCGCAGGCGCGGGCCGAGTTGCACCTTGCGCTGCTTGGCGCTGTCGCCGAGGGCCACATACACGAAGTTTTCGCCCATCTGTTCCACAATGGCTTTGTTGGGAATAACCAGGCGGCGGCCCGACTGCGTGTTCAGCACCTTGAGCACGCCGCTGAGGCCATCCTTGAGCTGGCGCTGCGGGTTGGCAAACTGCACGCGCACCGTGATGGTACCGGTCTGGGCATCCACGCCCCGGTCGATAGTCTGGATTTTACCCGGCTGGCCGTAGGGTTGGCCATTGGGCAATACGAAGCGCAGTGTGGAGTCGCCTACCCCCCCTTTTTTGGTTTGCAGGGCGATAAAACGCTGAATGTCCGTTTCATTCACCGCAAAGTCTACCGCAATCGGGTTTTCGCTCGAAATGGTGTTGAGCAGCGTGGTGCCCGCGCTTACCTGCGCCCCAAGCCGCACCTGCGAAATGCCGATGCGCCCCGCAAACGGGGCTTTGATGGTGGCAAAGCCCAAGTTGGTGCGCGCAATAGTCACGGCCGCCTGTGCCGAGGCTACCTGCGCCGAAGCCGTGCTGGCGCTGGTAGTAGCATTTTCGGCCAGCTGGCGCGCCACGGCGTCTTGCTGCAATAGGCGCTGGTAACGTACCTGGTTTACCTGAGCGTTTTGGGCCGAGGCCTGGGCGCTGCGCAGGTTGGCTAGCGCCTGCTGGTAGGCGCCCTCAAACTGCCGCTTGTCAATCTCATACAGCACCTTGCCGGCTGGCACGAGGTCGCCTTCCTGAAAGTTGAGGCTTGTGATGAAGCCCGTGACCTGCGAGCGCAGCTCTACCGTTTTGAGGGCGACCACCGTGGCGGGGTACTGGTCGTAGTACACGGCGGGGGTCGTGTTGGCCGTCACCACGCTTACGGCGGTGGGCGGCGGGGCAGCGTTTTTCTTTTCTTCTTTTTTGCCGCACGCGGTGCTGGCCAGCAGGCCCGCGATGGCGCACAGAGCCAGGTAGTTAGTCTTCATTTACGAATGCGGAAATTAGTAGTTGGTTGGCAGCACGCCTTGCGTGCGCAACAGCTCGACCTTACTGGTCAAAACCTGAAATAAGGCGCTGTAGTAGTTGAGCTGCGAGGTGCGCAGCGTAGTTTGGGCTATCAGCAAGTCGAGGTAGGCCTTGATGCCTTCGCGGTACTGCAAGTCCACCACGGTATACACCTGGCGCGAAAGGTCCAGGTTTTGGCGGCTCTGCACGTAGGCCTCGTAGTAGCCTTTGTAGTTGGCGAGCGCGGTGGCGTACTCGGTCGTTACCTGGTTGCGGGTACCTAGTAGGTCTTCGTCTATGCGCTGGTCTTGCAGCCGCGCAATGCGCAGGTTTTGGGTGCGCCGAAAGCCCGTAAACAGCGGCAGCGCCACCTGCATGCCGGCATACGAGTTGGGGAAGCGCTGCTGGTATTGGTCGCTCACGGTGTTGGCCTGGTACACCGAGTTGTAGTTGCCAAACGCCGAGAGCGACGGCAAAAAGCCCAGCCGGTAATAATCGACATAGTTGCCTTGCAGCCTTTTCTGGGTCAATACCTGTTGGTACTCAATGCGATTGGCGGGGTCGAGCTGGCTTGTGGTATCCACCACTGCCTCGCGCTCCAGCTGCAAGGTGTCGTACTTAAGCTGCACCAGCTGGGTAGCCGGAAAGCCCATTAGCTGCTGCAAATATGCCGTATTGGCGTTCACTGCTTCGATAGACTGCTTGCGGCTGGCCTTCGAGTTATTAAGCGAAATCTGGGCCTGCAAAAAGTCCGTTTTATCCACAATGCCCGCCTCGTAGCGGTTGCGCGCATCTTGGTAGTTGCGAGCTAGGCGCCGGATATCCTCATCGAATACGGATGCCTGCCGCTGCGACAACAGTACGCTGTAAAAGGCCTTGCTCACGTCCGAAACGGTCGCGATTTTATTATTGACCGTGTTCTGGCCCGCCGCTAGCCGGTTTAGGCCCGCTTGGCGAGCGGCCAGCCGCACGTCGTTGTTGTAGATAACCTGCGTGCCACCTAAGCCTAAGGTCGTCACGTTTTTCACGCCCAGCTGGCGCGGCGTAGCGATGCCCGTAGTGGGGTCTGGAAAAACGGTGAACGGCAGCCCAAAATAGTGCTGGCCCACGGCCGTGGCATTCACTTGCGGTAGCCAGGCCGACAGCGCTACGCGGTTGTTACCGTCGGCAATGCCCTCATCGAGGCGGGCTTGGCGCACCAGCGGCTGGTAGGCCAAGGCGTAGCCTAGGCACTGCTGCAAGGTAAGCGGTCCGGCCGGTGGCGGTGGGGGGGTAGGGAGTTGGCGCTGGCCCCAAGCCAGGCCCGGCCCCAGTAGCAGGCACGCCCAAAAGGCCCCTAATCGGCCCCGTGCAGTGCGGGATAAAATCTTCATAAGAAACTCCAACCAGGTAGGCCTGGCAAAGGTTATGGCGAGCGGTGGAACCAGTCGGCCACGGCGAGTTGCGAAGGCTCGCCCGATGATGCACTAAAAAACCCGACCAACTGGCCGGGTTTCTCCAACAAAAAATCAGAATCAGTACGGGCTAACGGGCACTTTCGTTGCCATCTGTCGGCGCAGCCTGCTTGTGCATAATGGCGGCTACGGTGCTGTCGGGCAGCACGTGGCCTAGCACGGCCTGGGCCTTGTTCATCAGGCCCGACACTACTTTGTCTTTGCCGGCTAGCAGGGCTTCGTAGCCATCGCGGGCCACATCGGCGGGGTCGGCCTGCGGGCCTTCGGCCACAATTTTGGCGCGCTCCATATCGGCTTTGTGAAAAAAGTCGGTGGCCGTAACGCCCGGTTCCAGGATAGTGATAGTCACGCCGCTCTTCTTTACTTCCTCGCGCACGGCCTCAGTAAAGGAGGTGACGAAGGCTTTGGTGCCGTGGTAAGCGGCTTGCAGCGGGCCAGGAATCTCGGCGCCCAGGCTCGACACCTGCAGGATTTTGCCTGCCTTGCGGGCTACCATCTCCTGCAGATACAGCTTGGTGAAGATGACATAGGCACCGATGTTGAGCTGGATAATATCTAGCTCGCGGTTGATATCGGTGGTTGTGAACTGGCCGTACTGGCCCTGGCCGGCATCGTTTACTAAGGTGTCGATTTGAATGCCTTGGGCCTTAATCTCCTCGTACACCTCAAACGGGGCTTGCTGCTGAAACAGGTCTTTGGCAATAGTGGTCACCTGCACACCGTATTGCCCCTTCAGCTCGGAGGCAGTCTGGGTCAACTCGTCCTGGCTGCGGGCCACGAGTACAAGGTTGTAGTGGTCTTGAGCGAAGAGCTTAGCTAGCTCGCGGCCGATGCCACTAGTGGCACCCGTGATGAGGGCGTATTGCTGTTGGTCAGCCATGATGAAAGAACTTAATACATGTGGAAAAGAGTGGTTTTCAACGGTGGCCTTTTGGCAGTAGTTATGGCCCAGCTTGGTAAAAAAGTCGGTGATTGCTCCTGTTAAGCCCGACGCAACACTCACCTAGCAGCCCGTGTCATTAGCCGTTAGCTACCCCTTCTTCCGCCACAGCCTACCCCCTTTTTTGAATGCAGAAAATTTTCCTTACCCTCGCCGCCGCTAGCATGCTGGCCGCGCCTACCCTGGCGCAGACTGTTGAAAAAACCGATGCCGCTGCCCTGGCCAAAATCAAGGACGAAGGCCTGAACCGCTCCAAGGTGATGGAAACGGCCTTCTACCTCACCGATGTGTGTGGCCCGCGCTTAGCCGGTTCTGAAGGTTTGGCCCGTGCCAACGCCTGGACCAAAAAGCGCCTCACCGACTACGGCCTGGCCAACGCCAACGTGGAAGCCTGGGGCGACTTTGGCCGCGGCTGGGACATCGACAAGAGCTACGTAGCCATGACGGCGCCCTACTACCACGCCCTCATTGGTGTGCCCAAAGCCTGGACGCCCAGCACCGCCGGCAGCCTGCGCAAGCAAGTGGCCTACGTGAACGTGAAAACCGAAGCCGACCTGGCCAAGTACCAGGGCCAGCTGCGCGATAAAATTGTGGTGCTGCCCGTGGCCACGCCGCCTACCCCCAACTTCGAGCCCGATGCCCGGCGCCTTAGTGCCGAAGACCTGCAAAAGCTAGCCGATGCGCCCGCCGGCGGTGGTGCGCCCACCGCCGCCAATCGCCCCGCCGAGGCCAACCCTGAAGCCCGCCGCGCCGCCATGCTCGCCGCCCGCGAGCTGCGCCAAAAAATGACCGATATGCTGCTGGCTGAAGGCGCCGCCGCCATCCTCAGCCCCGGCCGTGGCTCCGACGGCACTGTTTTCACCACCAACGGCGCGCCCTACGCCGCCGATGCCAAGCCGGTACTGCCCGAGCTGGAAATGTCGAGCGAAGACCAGCTGCGCCTCATTCGCCTCGTGGAGGCCGGCATTCCGGTAGAGATTGAAATGGAAACCAAAACCCATTTCCAGACCCAGGACCTGAAGGGCTACA
>CAZZDR010000166.1:0-1590 GCA_964652535.1 uncultured Hymenobacter sp.
CTGGCTGCTCGATGACTACTACTCTGCCGTGGCGCACCGCCTGGGCCAGCGGCTGTTTGTGGCCTATAGCCCAGCCATGCACCGCCAGATAGTGGAAGCGCCTGACTACGCCCCGCCTAAGGCCTACGACGGTATGTCGTACGCACTCGACTTTTTTGGCGACGAGGGCGCGGCCATCCAGTGGCTGCAAGCAAACCAGTCCGCCGCTGGTGGGGCGGTAGGAGAAGGTGAGCGGTTTTAGCGGTAAATTTTTTGGAGGGCTAAAACACCTTCTGTAACCGCAGGTGGCACTTTTGGCGGGGCGCGGCGCTAAAAAGCAAACGGCATCGGTGGTCTTATTACGAATTATTCGTAGTATTACGAATAATTCGTAATAAGACCATTTATGGAACGTCTCACTCAGCCCGAAGAAGATGCCCTGCGGGCGCTTTGGCACGCCGGCCCTGCCTTTGTGAAGGACGTGCTGGCGCTGCTGCCGGCCCCCGCGCCGCCCTACACTACCTTAGCCTCAACGCTACGCAACCTAGAGCGCAAGCAGTACGTGCACGCCGAAAAGCTCGGCAATTCTTTCCGCTACGCCGCGGTGGTGAGCGCCGAAGACTACCAGCGCCGCTCGCTGGGCCAATTGGTGCGCGAGCATTTCCGCGATTCTTATAAGGAACTGGTGTCCTTTTTTGCGAAGGAAGAAAAGGTGAGCGCGGCCGACTTGCAGGAGATTATTCGGCTCATCGAAAACCAAAAGCCTGAGTAGCCATGGCACCTATCTTCTTGTATTTGCTGCAAGCCAACGCCGTGCTGCTGCTGTTTGCGGCGGCCTACTACGGGCTGCTGCGCCGGCTCACGTTTTTCACCTTGAACCGGGTCTATTTGCTGCTGGCGCTACTGTTTGCGGCCGTTTATCCGGCGCTGCCGGTACCGGCGCTGCTGCCCGCCAGCATGGCGCTGCTACCCACTGCGGTGGTAGCGCACGCAGCTAGCGCAGCGGCGGGCGGGGCAGCCCCTACCCCTGGCTTCAACTGGCAAAACGCTGGGCTGCTGCTCTACGCCGTGGGCACGGGCCTGCTGCTGCTACGCCTACTGGGCCAGCTACTAAGCCTGGCGCTGGTGCGGCGGCAGGCGCGGCCTACGTGGGTGCTGGGCCAGCCGGTGCGGGTACTGGCGGGCGCGGGCGGGCCGTTTTCATTCGGCCGCACTATTTATCTCAGCGAAAGCACCCTAGCCGACTCGATGGCCCTGCCCCCCGCCCTGCGCCACGAGCAGGCCCATGTGCGCCAGTGGCATACCCTGGATGTACTGCTGACCCAGCTGGCCACCGCCCTAGCCTGGATGAACCCCGCGGCCTGGCTGCTGCGCCGCGCTGTGCTCGACAACCTCGAATACCTGGCCGACCACGCCGCCCTGCGCACTGGCCTCGACCGCCGCGCTTACCAGTACAGCCTGCTGCGCCAGCAGCCGGGTGGCGTGCCAGCACCGGCCCTAGCCTTCCACTTCTCTTTGCTCACACTCAAAAACCGCATTACCATGCTCAACCAGCCCGCCTCGACCAGCCGCCAGCTGGGGCGCTACCTGCTGGCCGCGCCGCTGGTGATG
>CAZZDR010000166.1:1690-7948 GCA_964652535.1 uncultured Hymenobacter sp.
AATGAGAATGCGCCGGCTGTGCTAGCCCTGCGCGAAAAGGCTGATCTGGCTTCGGGCTACGACCGAGCTCCGGCGCAGGTAAACTCGCTAGTGCCACCGGCGCTGGCCTACATCACCAGCCACTACCCCGGGGCGCGGCTGAGTGGCGAAATAACAGAACTGAAGCAGAAAGCCACCGGCATCGTGAAGTACCAAGTGCAGCTGGTGCGGGGCAAGCGGCCGTTCTACGTCTACTTCTCGCCGCAGGGCGACTTTTTGGGCGAATAAATTATCTGCAATTTTCTTAAAATCAATCACTTGCTAGCCTATAAGCGGGCTAGCCCAGGCTTCTCATTTCTTTTCTCACCCTCCTACTCTTTGCTTTTTTTATGTTCAAGCACCTCTTTTCGCCCATTCGCCCGCTAGGCTATAACTGGCTAGCCGCGCCGCTGGTGGCAGCGCTACTTATGGGCACCGCGCCAGCCCACGCCCAGGTGGTGCCTACGCCCGCCCCGCCCCGGAAGGCCACGCCGAATACTGCTACATACTATGTTGATGGCAAGCTTTCTAGCGAAGCTGAGCTGGCTAAAATGGAGCCTACTACTATCAGCTACATGCAGATTATCAAGGGGGCCAATGCACAGAAGCTGTTTGGCAGCACCACGGCCGATGGTGTGGCCGTAATTACGACCAAGGCTAATGCCAACTCGCCCGAGGTGCTGGCCTTCAATAAGCGCGTCGGCGCGGTAGTCCCCCTGACGCCCGCCACACCCGAGCAGAATGCCGCGGTAGCCGCCATCAAGGCCTACATGACCAAAACCTACCCCGCCGCCAAGCTCGAAATAATGGGCCCCGCCCAGGACAAGCCCGGCCGGTACCAGGCCATTTTTACGGACCACGACCAGCGTCTGCAGCTGCTGTTCGACGGCCAAGGCCAGCCGGTGAAAGAGTAGTCAGCCAGGCAGTTGCCCACCCTAGCCGCGATGACAAAGCCAGGTTTTATTTCGCCCGTTGCCAGCCCGTGGGCATGGGTGGGCTGGCCGCTACTGGCCGGCCTGCTACTGCTACTAGCTAGCCCCGCCGCGTGGGCCCAGGGCCGCCTCAACCTGGGCCTGGAGCCGGGGGCCAACCACGGCCAGCCGCTGGTGCTATGGGAGCAGGGGGTACCGGCGGGCGGGCGGCTGGCATTCGACAGCGTAGTTTTTCGGGAGGGCAGGGGTAGCCTGCGGCTAGAGCTGCCCGCCCCGGAAGATGGTCCCCGAGCCGCTTACCTGTTCACGAGCATACCCGTTGACTCGGCGCGCGGGCAGCTGCTGACGGTGAGCGTGTGGATGCGCACGCAGGGCTGGCGCGGCCAGGTGCAGCTGGGCGCCACAGCTACGGCACTTACCGTGGCAGGCCTCACGACCGAAATGGCCAGCGCCGTAGACTCGCTGCCCGGCACCATGGCCTGGCGGCAGCTGGTGCTGCGGCTGCCCGTGAAGGGCACAGCCTTTGGCGTGGGGCTGCGGCTCGTGGTGCGCGGCAGCGGCCGGGTGTGGCTCGACGACATTCGGCTGCAAGCCAAGGGCCGGCCGTTGCCCAGCTATCCGGTGCCAGCCACTGGCGCACTATTGCTGCCGCTAGCCGAGTCGCTGCGGCCAAACTGGGATTTTGAGCGGCCCCTACCCCCCCTCGGGCAGCCCGACCCGGCCGAAGCCACAGCTAGGCTCGATAGCGCCAGCCCGCAGCACGGCCGGCACTACCTGCGCCTGGTGCGCACCAGCGCGCCTAGCCAGCCCGCGCCCACGGTGTACCTAGGTACCGTGCGGCTCGATAAAAAGGAAGGCGGCAAAACGCTGCGCGTGGCCGGCTACTGGCGGCAACCGGGCGCGCTGGCTAGCCTCGCTGGGCCACTTCCTGCCTTCGCGGTGCGGCTACTCACCACTGGGCAGCGCACGCCAGGCCGCTGGCGAGGCGATACGCTGGGCTGGAAAACGCCCCTACCTCCGCCCGGCCCGCAGTGGGCGGCCTTTGCGCTCGAAGTGCCGCTGCAACTGCTCTTCGGCCACGAAGAGCCCACCGACTTTGGCGCGCTCAGCCTGGGCCTACGGCTGCCCAGCGCGGGCGCGGTGGAGGTGGACAACTTCTCCTTTACCATCGACGGCAAGCCGTACGTACCCACCGGGCCACCCGTCGCACCTCCGCCCACCGCAGCCGAAACAGCCTGGCTGCGCACCGCGGCCCAACCGCTACGCCTAGGCCAGCCCGCCACCGAGGCTACCGACCTAGCCGCGCTCGGCGCGGCGCTGGCTTCGGCCCGGCTGGTGGGGGTAGGGGAAATAACGCACGGCTCACACGAGATTTTCGCACTTCACAACAAACTTATCCGCTACCTCATAGGGCAAAAAGGGTTTACGGGGCTGGCGCTCGAAGCCAGTCCCGTAGCCTGCGCTACCCTCACCGAGTATGTGCGCACCGGCCACGGCGACCCGGCTCGCCTGCTGGCTACCCTCGACGGCTGGCCCGCCGCCGAGCTGCTCGACCTGGTGCGCTGGCTACGCACCTACCAATTGGCCCACCCTGCTAGCCCCTTGCTACTGGCTGGCCTCGACGTGCAGCAGCCCGAGCAGGCCCTAACAGCCTTCGGCCAACTGCTGGAACCCGGCGACGACTTTGCCCAAACTCGGCTGCAGCAGCTAGCCCAGCTGCTGGCCGCCTACCCCCACCCCGCCACCGATGACCCCGACCTACGCCACCAGCCTCACCAGCCCCAAGACTCGCTGCTGGCCCCGCTGCGCCGCCTGCTAGCCGAGCTGGGCGCTGGCCTCGATACCCGCGCCAAGCTGCGGGGCCGCCCCGTGAGCCTGGCGCTACTGGCCCGCCAGCGCTACTACCTGCGCTTGGTAGAGCAGGGCGCCACCTGGCGGCGGCTGTCGTTTGGGCTAGCCTTCAACTACCGCCAGGCTTGCCTGGCCGAGAATGCACAGTACCTAAGCCAGACCGAAGGCCCGGCCGGCGCGCCCGCCCGACTGGTGCTGTGGGCCAGCAACACGGCCGTAGCCAAGGCGCTAAGCCTCGAAGAGCATCCGATGGGCGAGTGGCTGCGCGCTACCCTCGGCCCGGGCTACATAGCGCTGGGCCTGGTGCTGGGGCAGGGCAGCTACGCGGCGCTGGGCCCGAACGGGCGCTGGACGCCAGCGGCGCTGGCTAGCCCTGGGCCCGGCACCTATGAGGCGTGGCTACGCACGGTTCCGGGTTCGGCTAGCTGGCTAGGGCTGGGCCGGCTAGAGCTGACTGATGCCAACGCCTGGCTTTTCCAAAGCCAGCTGCTGCGCGACATCGGCCGGCCGGCGGCGCGCAACCAGTTCATGCTGCACAGCCTGCGGGCCGAATTCGACGCCCTGGTGTTTTTGCGCGATTCGACGCCGGCTAAGTTTCTACCCTAATTACTTTTTAATCAGATGAAAGCTTACCTTTCTGCGCTGGCGCTGGCCAGCAGCCTGGCAGCGCGTGCCCAGGCCCCAATCACCATTAGCGGCTACCTGCCGGGCTGCGCCGACTCGACTACCGTGAAGGTGGCCGAACCCATCAAGGGTGGGCGGCTCAACTATTTCTTCTCCGAAACGCCCAACGAGGCGCTGGTGCGCGGCGGGCGCTTTCGGTACCAACTGCATGGCAAGCCCACCAGCCTCTTGCTGCTGCAAGGCAAGTGCGCGCCGCCCCAATGGGTGTATGTGGAGCCAGGTGCCCAAGTAAGCTTTACCAAAAAAGAGGATGGCGCGGGCCACGCTACTTACACCTTCGGCGGCACCAACGCGGCAGCCAACAACCTGCTCGGCAACGGCAAACTCCTCAACGGTGGCCCGCCCGAACAGGAACGTATAGGCAAGCTACTGAGCACCGAGCCCACGGCGGCAGCCACGATGACCAAGCTGCGGGGCCTGTTGCAGGCTCCCCTCGACCAGCTCGACGCGCTCTATCGCCAGCACCAGATTTCGGCCACCTGCCACACCTTTTTGCGGGCCGAAACCGAGCAGCGGTTGGTATTTTGGACGGCTGGGCTGCTGGGCGCTTATTTCCGGGATTCAACCGCCTTTCGCCCGCACCTGAACATGCACTCGGCCGAAGTGCGCAAGCTGGTGACGCAGCTTTTTACCACTTATAATCCTGACCTGCCCCGCTACCGGTTCACCAGCCTAGATATGGCCCGCGAAAAGGCCTACTTCGTACAGCACGGCATTTTGGCGGGGCCGCAGCCAACCAGCCACCTGTGGGCTAGCTTTCATAAGCAATTGGCGGATGTGGATGGGGCTATTGAGTTGTTTGACTACGCGCCGCTAGCGGCCCAAGAGTACGGCGTGGGCAATGTCATTCTGAACGCCGTGGGCATCCAAACTATCAGTACTCCCGACTTGATGGCCGTGGTAGCGGCGTATCGGCAGCGCTTTCCGACTAGTCCCTACAGCTCGGTGATGGCTCGCGTGGTGGCCAAGGAGCAGGCGGCTGCCAAGGCGGCGCCGACTGGGGACAACCTGGCTTTTGGGCAGTATGTGGCCGGCAAGAAAGGGGTAGCCTTTGCCGACGTACCGGGCCTTGACACGATACGCACGCTGGGCGGGCTGGTGCGCGCGCTGCGGCCCGGCCGGGCGGTCTTCGTCGATTTTTGGGCTACGTGGTGCGGCCCCTGCATTAGCCAATTTGCGTACGAGCCGGCCTTACACAAATTCTTGACTGATAATAACGTAGATGTACTATACATCTCTGTTGACCGGCCGGCGCAGCGCGAGAAGTGGGCCGCAATGGCCGCCAGCTACCGCCTGCAGGGCTACCACTACCTGGCGCCGCTCGACCTGCAAAAATCCTTGGAGACGACCGTGCCCCACGTACCCTACTACATGCTGTTCAACCAAAACGGGCAGTTGGTGCAAGCCGATACTTACCAGCCCAGTGAGGGCGAAAAGCTATACCAGCAGGTGCGAGAGCGTCTTCGCTGAGCCCGGAGGGGGTAGGGGCGAACTAGAAACGGCGCTGGCGTCGTTGGCGAAGCGGGCGTAACTTGTTGCGGCACGGGCCGCGCCAAGCTGCGCCCGCTTTTTCCTTAGCCTATGACGATGGTAGCGGACCGGCCGGCGGCCGGGGTTTCTTCGACTGATTTTCCGGCCCTAACCCAGGTGCGGGCTGAGTTGGATGCTTATAAGCGCAAGTTTTACTTGAGTTTGCTGGTGCGCGGCGGCCTGGTGGCAGCGGCCCTACTGCTGAGCTTGTTCGTGGTGTTCAACACGTTGGAATATTTTCTCTACCTACCCCCCGCGGTGCGGGCAGGTTTGCTGTTCAGCTTCCTGGCGCTGGTGGTGTACGTGGTGGGGCGCTGGCTGTGGCAGCCGCTGGCCGCCTTGGCCAACCTACGCCGCTTGCTGAGCGACGAGCAGGCCGCCCGCCAGGTGGGCGAGCTTTTTCCGCAGGTACAAGACCGGCTGCTGAATGCCTTGCAGCTGCAGGGCCAGGCCCGCGGCAACGAGCTGCTGCTGGCTAGCCTAGAGCAGCGCGCCGCCCAGCTCCAAGGCGTGTCCTTCGCCCAGGGCATTGATATTCAGCAGCAAAGCCGCCCACTATGGAAGTACGTGCTGCCACCGCTGGCCGTAGTGCTGTTGGCGCTGGCGTTTTTCCCGAGCTTCATTACGCAGAGCACCAGCCGCATTTGGCACTACCAGCGCCACTACTCGCGGCCCGCGCCGTTTGACTTTGTTATTAAAAACAAGGAGCTAAAAGTATTTAAGGGCGAGAGTTTTGTGCTCGACGTGGCCGTGGCCGGCAAGGCTCTGCCTGCTAGCCTCAGCCTGCTAACCGAAGGCGGCGCCGAGCGGCCACTGGCCAAGGTGCCCGGCCGCCAAGATGCATTTCGCTACACTTTCGAGCAGCCCGCCAGTGACGTTACGTTTCAGCTCAGTGGCGCGGGCTTTGTGTCCGACGAGTACCACCTAACGGTGCTGGAACGGCCCGATTTGCGCGACTTCGCGGTGCACATCGCCTACCCCCCCTACACCGGCCGCCCCGCCGAAACCGTGCGCAACGGCGGCAACCTGACCGTGCCCGAGGGCAGCCAGCTGCGCTGGGAATTCAGCACGGCCGCTACCGAGGCGCTGGCTTTGCGCTTCGACAACCCCGCCGAAATGGTGCAGGCCAGCCGCCAGGGCGAGGTCTTTGTGGCCGAGCGCCGGGCGCTGCGCTCGCAGCCCTACCTTGTGCAGCTGCGCAACGCGGCCAGCGCCAATGCCAACCCCATCAGCTACCAGCTCA
>CAZZDR010000167.1:0-7823 GCA_964652535.1 uncultured Hymenobacter sp.
AAAATCTACGTTTTGCCCTCGCACCAAGGCCAGGGCTTGGGCCAAAACCTAGTGCAAGCCGTGGTGAGCGCCGTGCGCGATGCCGGCGGCAAAGCGCTGGAGCTCAACGTAAACCGCCACAATCCTGCGCTAGCTTTCTACGAGCGCCAGGGCTTTGTGCAGCACCGCGAAGAAGACATCGCCATCGGCCCGTACTGGATGAACGACTACGTGCTGCGCAAGGATTTGTAGCCCTACCCCCCTCTTTTATCCTTTATCACCCCAACCCACTTCCTTACATGGCTACCAAACTAACGGTTCTTTCCAACGGCTCGCTGCGCGTAGAAGGCGAAGACATTCAGCTCGTTGATGCCCAGGGCAACGCTTACGGCCTCAGTGGGCGCGAGCGCATCAGCATCTGCCGCTGTGGCCTGAGCTCCCAAAAGCCTTTCTGCGACGGCTCGCACAAAGGGCATTTTGAGCACGACGCCACGGCCTTTGACCTGCCCGCGCCCAAGCCGGCGGTGTAACTGCACCTACTTAAAAGCCCGTCATGCTGAGCATAACATGACGGGCTTTTTTATGCCCTACTAGTTATTCCCTACCCCCTCCGAGCAGCTGAAGAACGGCGGCCGGGTCTTCGACCTCGATAACGAGGCGGTTGAATTCTTCGGCTTCCAGATCTACGACCAGCGTGTGGTCGCGGTGGCGCACGTCGAAGAAGGTGGGCTTGTGGTCGGGCATATTATCGAGGTAAAAGGTACCGGCCGTAATCAGCCCCGGCACGTAGGTGCCCCCCGCCCGGATGCCCGACAGGTGCGCGGCGGCTTCGGGGTCGTAGCGCGCGCCCCGGATGTGCGCCCGCGGAATGCGCAGCTCGCTGCGAAACGACCAGAGCTTGTGCCAGCCCTCGACCGTGAAAACAATAGTATCCTCGTGTTGCTGAACAGTTACCATAAGCGAGGGGGTAGGGCGCGCGTGGGTTAGGCCGCGATAGTACCTAAGATGCGGGGGCCGAGCATCAGCCACAAGTTCAGGCGCACCACGTCGCCCATCGAGTCGCAGGTGTCGAATTTTTGGGTGCGGTGGTAGCGGTTGAGGGCCGTCTTGAGCTCGTCTACTTTGTCGGGCGGGGCCAGCTCCTGGCGGCGCATCACGTCGAGCAGGGCCTTGAGGCGGTGGCGCTCGGCGCGGGCGCGGCGGGCCATCAGGGTGCGCTCCTCGGTTTGGTACTGGCGCAGGGTGCTGGGCTTCAGCAAGCGGGCGCACAGCTCAACCACGGGGCCGTTGTCTTTGAAAAACTGCGGCACGTACATGGCTCGGCGGCCTTCGTAGCTCTGCTGGTCGAAGTCGATAGCCCGCACTCTATACTGCTCATCTTCAAAGTCGGGCGTTACGTCGATGACGTAGTTGTAGGCTCGCATGTCGCCGAGCAAGCGCGCAAAGCAGCGCTCGTTGAACTTGACAAACTCCTTGGCGATGCGCACCTGGTTGAGGTGCGGCTGGTTGAGGCGCAGCCGAATAAAATCGTCGCCCGGAATGCCGGCAATGTGCTCCTCAATAAGTGTGTTACCGGTATCGACGAGGTAGTTCATCGAGTTGGGCGACAGCAAGTGCTCAAGCTCCAGGCCATAGAGGCGCGAGGCGTCGGCCTGCTTTACGTAGAAATAGTCGTAGTTGTCGTTGAGCTGGTTGAGGATGCGGACCCGAAACGGGTGCGAGTTGCCGAAGCGACAGTAGTCGATGCGGTCGGCCAGCAGGTCTTCGGCAAAGGACAGGTCGCCGGCCGTTTTGAGCAGCGCATACACCTGCACGAGGCCCTGGCTGAGCTCGACCAGGGCGCTGGGCTCGTAAAAAACCGTTTGCCACAGCGTGTCCTTGCCCGCCCGGTCGAGCAACGGAAACGAATTGCTGAAGCGCAGCAAATCGGCGTAGCTCACCGGCAGCGGCGCCTCGCGGTCGTAGTCGCGCAGGTACTGGCGCAGCGCGGGCGTGAGCGAGTAACTCAGCTTTTTACGAGAAATGTCCACAGTGGCAATGGGTAAATGGCTGAATAACTGAGTGGGTGAATGACTGCGTAAGTGACATTTATCCGGCTATTTACACGTTCAGCCACTCACCCATTGATTACCCTGCTAGCTCCGTCACTAGCTCTACGTATTGCTGGCGGGCGGCGTCCTTACTGAGGCCGGCGAGCTGGTGCCAGGCATCGTGTTTGGCAATGGCCTTGAAGTCGAAACCACCAGGACGCGGGGCCGTTACGTCGCCCTCAGTGGCTTGCTTATAGAGCGCGTAGAGCTGGAGCAGCACCGTATTAGAAGGCTTGGCCGAGAGCTGCTGCGCCTGCTGGGCGGCGGCTTCAAAATCTTGCTGAGTGGTCATGAGTAGGAAATGAGTAAGGAACCAGGGCAAAGAACGTCATTACGGCCTTACCTGCTACCCATTATTTAAAAGCCGGTGGGGACGTTTGTCGTGGCGAGCTCCCCAGAACAACTCGTTCAGGTTTCGTGCTGCTGCGAGTACCGTGCGGCACTCGCCACGACAACCGCTTTTAGTAACTCAATCGGCTTCTTATTACCCAGTACTCATTAAAAAGCTAGCTCGGTGAGGGGGGTAGGCGGCAGCGAACGGGTGGGCACCGCGCCATCGGGGCGGCCCCAAAGGCCGAGCGGCGCCAGCGGTAGAGCCAGTAGCTGCGGCACAGTTTGGGCGGCGGGGTCGGGGTAGGCGGGCACCCCGATGGTGAGCGCCGCCTGAGGCACATTCAGGCGCAGCGTGCGGTGCAGGCGGTCCCAGAGGCTGAGTACCACGCCAAAGTTGCTGTCAGTTTCGCGCTGCACCTGCGAGTGGTGAATGCCGTGAGCGCGGGGCGTCACGAGCAGGCGCGCCAGCGGCCGCTCCACGGCCAGCGGCAGCCGCCAGTTGCTGTGCTGAAACGCGGTGCAGGCCTCAAACACCGCCTCGTAGGCCAGCACTGTGGCCGGGCGCACACCCAGCAGCGCCGGTAGCCCCGCCCGGTACGGAATGCTGGCCAGCATCTCACCAAAGTGAAAGCGCCAGCCAGTGGTCAGGTCCATGTCGAGGTCGTTGTGGTGCACGCGGTGCAAGCGCCACAGCAGCGGTGCGTGCAGCAGCCGGTGCCACGTGTAGGCTAGGTAATCCAAGAAAAGCACTTCGGCAGCGGTGCGCAGCGGCTCGGGCAAGCGCGCCAGCACCCGGTAGCGCGGGGCCAGCACCTGGGTAAAATTGACCATAGCCGGCAGCAGCGTGAGGCGCATGGCGGGCAGCGAGGGTGCGGCCAGCAGCACATTGCGCACCCAGCGCTCGGGGCGCGGGCGGGTGCGGCGGCGCAGTGGGTGGCGGGTTTCGAGCAGTAGCAGGCCCAGGCCTAGCACGGCCAGCGCGGGCCCGGCCCAGCGGTCGAACCGCCGGAGGAGCCCGGCGGCGGGGGTAGGAGTAGTCATCATTGAAAGAAAAGCGGCGGCAGCCGCTCAGCTAGTAACGTAACAACCGCGGGGCAGTCGTGGTAGTGGCGCAGAAAAGCCGGCCCGCGCCGCCGCCGGGCAGCTAACCGGCCCGGCCCCGGCCGGATTAAGCTGCCCGGCCCCGTAGGCACGAGCCAAGCGCGCCAACGAAGGCTGCTGGCGCGTAGCTTGCGCCTGGTTTTCAGCCTCTCCCCTACCCCCCTTTCTTACCTTATGCGCACTGCTACCCGCTCGCTTTTGCTTCTGGCCGCGCTGGGCCTCACCGGCCCGGCTGCCTTTGCCCAAAAAACGCTGCTGCACTGCGGCCGCCTGCTCGATGTGCGCACCGGCCGCCTGCTCAACCAGCAGACGATTGTAGTAGAGAAAGACCGCATCGTAGCCGTACAAAATGGCTACACCGCTGCTGCCGGACCTCAGGACCAGGTTATTAACCTCGAAAACCGTACTGTACTGCCCGGCCTCATCGACTGCCACGTGCACCTGGAGTCGGTACCCAGTCGCAATTCGTTTCGCGAAAAATTCACCCTCAACCCAGCCGATGTAGCCTACCGCGCCGAGGCCAACGCCCTCGTGACGCTGCGAGCAGGTTTTACCACGGTGCGCGACTGCGGGGGCTCGGGCGTCAACATTGCCCTGCGCAAGGCCGTGGCCCAGGGGCTGGTGCCAGGGCCGCGCATCTACGCGGCAGGCACGGCCATTTCGAGCACCGGCGGGCACATGGACGATACCGATGGCCTAAACGACGACCTCATCGAGCGGTTTCACCCCGGCACGGCCGAGGGCGTGGCCAACGGTCCCGACCAGTGCCGGCAGGCCGTGCGCGAGCAGTTTCGGCGCGGTGCCGACCTCATCAAAATTGCCAGCACCGGCGGCGTGCTCGACCTAAGCAAGGACGGCGCCGGCGCCCAGTACACGGAGGAAGAAATTCGGGCCATTGTGAGCACTGCCCGCGACTTGGGTATGCCCGTGGCCTGCCACGCCCACGGCGCCGAGGGCATCAAGCGGGCCGTGCGGGCCGGCGTCACGAGCATCGAGCACGGCTCAATAATGGACGCCGAAGCCATGCAGCTCATGGCCAAAAACCGTACTTGGTATGTGCCCACCATTATTGCCGGCAAGTCGGTGGCCGACACTACGCGGCGGCACCCCGACTACTTTCCGCCCGTTATCGCCGCCAAAGCGCTCAGCATTGGCTCGCAGTTGCAGGCCACCTTTGGGCGGGCCATCAAGCAGAACGTGCGGGTAGCCTTTGGCACCGATGCGGGTGTGTACCGGCACGGTAAAAACGCGCTGGAGTTTGGCTACATGACCGAAGCCGGCATGGCACCTATCGATGCCATCCGCACGGCTACCGTCAATGCGGCCGAGCTCGTCGGCGACACCCCCAACCTGGGCACCCTCGAAGCGGGCAAGTACGCCGACATCGTGGCCGTGGAGGGCAACCCGCTACAAGATATCTCTACCCTCACCCGCCCTCGCTTTGTGATGAAAGAAGGCAAAGTGTACCGGAGCGAGTAACCCAATTCGATCAGCCGTTGCGCTGGCAAATCTGCTAGAACGGCGGCTGCTTGTTAGTTGATGGCTGCACTGCTACTCGACAATCACTTTACCACTTCCACCTTCATCGGCACGTCTTCAATCGGCCATTTATCCTGCGGGTCTACTTTCACCCGCGAGATTTTGTCGATGACATCCAGCCCTTCGATAACCTCGCCGAAGACGGTGTACTTGCCATCGAGGGCGGGCACGCCGCCGCGGGTAGCGTAGGCCTGCACCTGGGCAGCGCTGAGGGGCCGGCCAGCGGCGGCGCGACTCTGGTAGGGAGTTAGCTTTTCGCCCACCACAAAGTAGAAATCGGTGTTAGACGACAGGTGGCCGGGGTTTTTCTCGTCGTCGTAGCGGGCCATGCCCAGCGCGCCCTTCACGTGGAAATGATTTGGCCGAAACTCGGGGGGTAGGCGGTAGCGGCGCAGGTGAATAGTGCGCGCCTCGTTGGTTTGGCCGCCTTGCACGGCAAAGCCCTTCACTACCCGGTTGAACACCGTTTCGTCGAACACGCCGCGGCGGGCTAGCAGCAAAAAATTAGCCTTGTGAATGGGCGTATCGTCAAAAAGTCGCACCCGAAAGTTGCCCAGGCGCGTCTTCACCAGCACCTCGGAGCCCGGATATTGGCGGCCATAGGCGAGCAGCGCGGCCGGCGCCGTGCTGTCGGTGAGGGCCGCGATGTCGGGGCCAGGCGGCTTAGGCTTGGGCGCGGGGGTAGTGGCGGCGGGCTGGTCGGCGGGGCCGCAGGCGGCCAGCAGGCTCAGGCCCACTACCAGGCAATGACGAGTGATTGATGCCAAGTGGTTATAGGTTAGTAATAAGTAGAGAAATATCTAACAACAAAGCGCTTGAAACCGCTTGTTATGGCGAGCGCTACGCTCGCCATAACAAGCGGTTTCTTACTAACTCAAACAGCTCACAAGCCGTCCTTAAATTCCTACCAATGGGGCTTGCTTACTTGCTTGTCGGTGCCGTTAGCACCTTTGGTTTTCACTTTTACCTTGCTACCGGGGGCAGCGGGAGGGGTAGGCGCGGCGGCCGGCTCGGGGGCCGCAACTGGCTCGGGCGGGGGCGGCGGGGCAGCCTCGCCGTCGGCGGCTTTTATCTCGTCGGGGGCTAGCACGCGCTGCTGCTTTTGCTGGGCCAGCAGCAGCTTGTCTTTAGCCAGGGTGTTGGTTTTCCAGGCTTTGAGCTGCGAATCGAGCTGGTCTTTTTCGTCTTTGCTGAGCTTGGGCGTAGCCATGAGCTTGTCGAGGTCGGGGCGGCCGCCCTGCTGCCAGGCTGTGAGCCACATAGAGGCCACCATGGGCGAGGCGCCCTTGAGGCGGAAGGCTACCTGGCCACCCACTTCTTTCTCGTAGGCATCGGCAAAGGCATCGGAATAGCGGCGCTGTGTTTTGCCAAAGCGGTGCGAAAACGTGTACTTAGTTTGGGGTGTGAAGCCTTTGCTGAGCTTGCTCTCCAAGTCGTAGGTAGCCGTGAGGAAGCCGTAGCTGCCCTGAATAACCTGCCAGATGCTGGCCAGCGGGTCCTTTAGCGCCTTGGCTTCCTCGCCATCGAGCTTGTAGTCGAGCAGGAAGCGCTCGGGCAGCTGGCTTTCCCAGAGGGCGTGCAGGCCGGTTTGGCCCGAGAGCTGGCCGTCGTAATTCACCGTGGTGTGCAGCGGCACAAACGCGTCGGCGGTGTAGTGGCTCAGCTCGGCCGAATACTTGATGATGCCTACCGTGTCGCGCTCGCTAAAGGCCGCCGCCAGCTTGTTCTTGGTTTCGATGACCACCCACGGCACGGTGCCATACTTGCGCAGGGTGTCGGCCGAGAATTTATCCACCGCCTCGTCGTACACCCGCGGCACCTTGGCAAAGGGCGCGCTCTCCGAGTAGTGGTCCATGTCGATAAAGTGCTTGGGCCCCTCGGTCGGGTCCTGGTTACGGCGCTCGTCGGGGGCGGTGCTCAAGCGCACTAGCTCAGCCATGTGCCGAAAGTAGAAGGCTTGCATACTGGCCGGCAACTCATAAATGGCTACCTGCGTGATAACGCGGTGCCCCAAGAAGCCCCAGGCGCGGGCCGCCGGCGCGGCCGGCCCCAGTAGCAGGGCCGCCAGCCCTAGGCTCAACACTAATTTTTTCATGATAAGTGGACTAAAAATAAATGCCCCTACCCCCCTTGGGGCGGCCAGCGGGGCCGAAGTTCGGGGCGAGCGGGCACATTTCCACCGCTGCTGCCCCATGGGGCATCGGCGGCGGCTCGCCGGTCAGAACGCGGCGCAAAATGCCTCAATTTTATCCCAGTTTTATACTGCCTGGCCCTAACCCCAAGCTGGGCAGTCTGCGTACAAGCTTTATCTTTCCTACCCAATCTGGTTGCGCCTATTGTTTTTAGCCTGTGCAGGCCTTTGTAGTAGCCTCCATGCAGTGGTGGCCCACTACCTTTAGTATAGCATACGTTTCGAGGCTTCGGATAAAGCTTCTGGCTGTAGCGGTTACAAGGCCCAGCTTCCTACTCAGGAAGCTGGGCTTTTTTGTGCCCGCCGAGGGGGGTAGGGCCCCTCTACCCTACTTCACAAAAAAAGCCTGACCAATACGGCCAGGCTTTTCGTCGATTAAGGTATTTGCAAATACCCTACCAAATGCGTGAGCGGTCGGCCTGGGCACGTACCATCTTGTTGCCGTCTTTGCAACCGAAGGCCTCGTAGAACTCGGGCATGTTCATGAGCGGGCCATTGGTACGAAACTGGCCCGGCGAGTGCGGGTCGGTCTGCACCTGCTGGCGCAGGGCTTCGGGGCGCTGGTTGGCGCGCCAGATTTGGGCGTAGCC
>CAZZDR010000168.1:0-7820 GCA_964652535.1 uncultured Hymenobacter sp.
TTGCGGGTAGCGTCGTAGCTCTCGAGGTATACGTAGCTGCGCGGCCCGATTTTGAGGTGAATGTTGCGGCCCTCATATTTCCAGGGTTCCTGCACGTGCAGGTTCTCAAACTTCACAATTTCCTTAGTACCCTTCGGAATTATCCAACTGATGAGTCCAAACGTGAGCAGGGCAATTACGCTCGCCCCCATAACGTAGGGCAGTAGCAGTCGCTCAAAGCTCATGCCGCTGGCTAGCATAGCCACCAGCTCGGTGCGCGCCGCCAGCCGCGACGTCACAAATACCACCGCGATGAAGATGGTAATGGGTGCTAGCAGGTTAGCAAAATACGGAAACAGGTACACGTAATAGTTCGTGAAGACGTGCCAAAACGTGAGGTTGTGGTGCAAGAAGTCATCGTTCTTCTCCGTGTAGTCAATCACGCAAATCACCGACACGAGCATCAGCACCGTGAAGAAAAACGCGGTGAGAAACTTGCTGATGATATACTTATCGAGGATTTTCATTTACTACAAAGTCGCTACTAAAATCGTCGTCATTGCGAGCGCAACGAAGTGAAGCGCGGCAATCTTTTCTCGCCAGTCGCATTATTCGCAGACGGTCGCTCATTCGCCAACATCTGCCAGCTCATGCCGCTAAGGATTAGGCTCATTCATCAGTGCCAGCTTCCTTACCCCCGGCCCGGCTTTCAGTTGCTTTTCGCGCTCAATAGTAGCCATAACACTTGGCGACTCTTCAAAATAAACCAGCTTATCCACGTTGTATTTCTCAGTAAATCACCCGTAGCTACCTGCTTTGTACTCCGCTACTCGCCGCGCTAACTCATTCGCAACTCCGATGTAGCGCACTGTACGGTTCTGGTTAGTAAGAATGTAGACGCAGATAGGGTTTTGTGAGGTGTGCTGGGCGAGGCATGCAAACGTGCAGGAAGGATTGCCGCGCGCCACTTCGTTGCGCTCGCAAGGGCAGACGGCACCCATGATAGCATGCGCTTACAGCCTCGTCATCAGCTTCTTCACCATCACATCCTTCCAGGGGCCAAACGTGCCAGCTACTATTTGCTGGCGCGCTTCCTTCACCAGCCAGAGGTAGAAAGTGAGGTTGTGCATGGAGGCTATTTGGGCGCCCAGCATTTCCTTAGCTTGCAGCAGGTGGCGCATGTAGGCTTTGGTGTAGAAAGTGCTGGCGTAGCCGCCTAGTTCGGCGTCGATGGGCGAAAAATCGTCGGCCCACTTCTTATTCGTGACGTTGATAATGCCTTGGGTGGTGAAGAGCATGCCGTTGCGGGCATTGCGGGTGGGTAGCACGCAGTCAAACATATCGACGCCCAACGCAATGTTCTCCAAGATATTGGCTGGCGTCCCTACCCCCATCAGGTAGCGCGGCTTGTCCTGGGGCAGAATGTCGCAGACCAGCTCGGTCATCTCGTACATCAGCTCGGCCGGCTCGCCCACGCTGAGGCCCCCGATGGCGTTGCCGGCGCGGCCCTGCTCGGCAATGAACTCGGCCGACTGCACCCGCAAATCTTTAAAGGTGCTGCCCTGCACAATGGGAAAAAGCGTCTGCTCGTAGCCGTAGAGCGGCTCGGTGGTGTCGAGGCGCGCGATGCAGCGCTTAAGCCAGCGGTGCGTCATGTCGAGCGAGCGGCGGGCGTAGTCGTACTCGCAGGGCCAGGGCGTGCATTCGTCAAAGGCCATGATGATATCGGCCCCGATGCGGCGCTGAATATCCATCACGCCCTCGGGCGAAAACAGGTGCTTCGAACCGTCGATGTGCGAGCGAAACGTAACGCCTTCTTCCTTAATCTTGCGGGTGCCGCTGAGCGAAAATACCTGGTAGCCCCCGCTATCGGTGAGGATGGGGCCATCCCAGCCGTTGAATTTGTGCAGGCCACCGGCGGCTTGCAGCACGTCGAGGCCGGGGCGCAGGTAGAGGTGGTAGGTATTGCCGAGGATAATTTGGGCCTGCACATCCTGCTTGAGCTCGCGCTGGCCCACGGCCTTGACGGTGCCGGCCGTGCCAACGGGCATAAAAATGGGCGTTTCGATGGTGCCGTGCGCCGTGGTTAGGCGGCCAGCGCGGGCCTTGGTGCCCGGGTCGTGGGCCAATAGGTCAAACTTCATTCTGCCAAAATTACCGCCGGCTTACCTTTGTGGACTAGTTCCGTGTTGCTACCTTCTTTCGCCTCCCTACCCCCCGCGCTTTTGCTACTGCTGCCGCTGCTTGTGCAGCTGTGGTTTGGGCTGCGCTATTTCCGGCCGTTTGCGCGGCGGCCCGCCGAGGCCGCGGCCGACGAGCCAGGCCCTGATATCGAGCCGGTATCCATAATTTTATGTGCCCACAATGAGCTCGACAACCTGCGCGAGCTCGTGCCACTGCTGCTGCGCCAGGCCTACCCCCCCGGTTTTGAGCTGGTGCTGGTAGACGACCGCAGCCACGACGATACCTACCTCTACGCCCAGCAGCTGAGCCAATACTACCCCGGCCGCTTCCGGCTCGTGACGGTGGGCCACACGCCGGCCGGCTTCGCGCCCAAGAAGTATGCCCTCACGCTGGGCATCAAGGCCGCCCGCTACGAGCGCCTGCTTTTTACGGACGCCGACTGCCGACCTAGCAGCCCCGATTGGTTGCTGCTCATACAGCGTGGCTTTGGCCAATCGGGTGGGGCCGATATCGTGCTCGGCTACTCGGGCTACGCCGAGGAACCAGGGTTGCTCAACCAGCTCATTCGCTACGAAACGCTGCTCACCGCGGCCCAGTACCTGAGCTTTGCCTGGGCCGGGCGGCCGTATATGGGGGTAGGGCGCAACCTGGCCTACACCAAAGCCACCTTTCAGCGCACCAAGGGGTTTGCTAGCCATATGCGCCGACTGAGCGGCGACGACGACCTGCTGGTACAGGACGCGGTGGCTGCTGGCGCCCGCGCCGCCGTGGTGGCCGACCCGCCTGCCCACACCCTGAGCCAGCCCGCCCACACCTGGGCCGCTTGGTGGCGCCAAAAGCGGCGGCATCTCTCGGCTGGGGGCCGCTACCGGGCCGCCGACCGCCGCCGCATCGGCCTATTTATGGGCAGCAACGTGCTTTTTTACCTGCTCACGCCAGCCGTTTTGGCAGTTGCACTGAGCCCCGAAAACTTGGTATCTTTGGCAATAATCTGGTTGGCTCGAACATTGTTGCTTACCCTAGCGGTTTATAGGCCACTAGCGCGCCGTTTGGGCGGCACCTTTTCGCCGCTGCTGTTGCCGGCGCTCGACTTTCTCTACTTTGCTTTTTACTGCGCTTGGGGCCTGTCCCTGCTCCGGCGCCGCCCGCTCCAATGGAAGTAAATCCTGCCGATATTCAAAAACAGTTTTCGTCTAAGGCTAAGCACGATTTCAAGCTTATTCGCGCCGCTGTGGACCACGGCGACGAGAAGGCCTACGCGGAGCTGATGCACATCTACAAAAAGCCCGTATTTCACGTGGTGCTGAAGATGGTGCGCAATCCCGATGACGCCGAAGACTTGACTATCGAGGCGTTTGCTAAGGCGTTTAAGAACTTGCACAAGTTCAACCCCGAATTTGCCTTCAGCACTTGGCTCTTCCGCATTGCCACCAACAATTGCATCGACTTTATTCGCAAGAATAAAATCAAGACCATGAGCATCGACTCGGCCGTGAAAATGGGCGATGGCGACGAGATTCAGCTGGAGTTTCGAGACAACGACCTCAACCCGGCCGACACCACGATTAAGAACCAGAAAATCGAAATCATGCGCCACGTGGTGTCGCGCCTGCCCGACAAGTACCAGCGCCTCGTGAGCCTGCGCTACTTCGACGAGCTCAGCTACGAAGAAATTGCCACCGAGCTCAAGGCGCCCCTCGGCACCGTAAAGGCCCAGCTGCACCGCGCCCGCGAGCTGCTCTACGACATGGTGAAGGACAAGAAAGAGTTTATTTAATCGCTTGACAGGATGACCTTAAGAACGTCATGCTGAGCTTGCAGAATCATTGCTACGACCTCGTTACAACGACTCGGTAGCGATGCTTCGGTAAGCTCAGCATGACGTTCTTCTTTGCTGCCCTACCCCCCTTTACATGACTATTCTTACCAAATACTTTCCCGACCTCACCAAGCAGCAGCTGGCCCAGTTTGCGCGCCTCGAAACCGAGTTTAAGGCCTGGAACGCACAGATAAACCTGGTGGCCCGTACCGACACCGATAACCTTGTGGAGCGCCACATTTTGCACTCGCTGGGCTTGGCCAAGGTGGTACAGTTTCCGGCGGGCAGCACAGTGCTTGATGTGGGTACGGGCGGCGGCCTACCTGGCCTGCCGCTGGCTATTATGTTCCCGGAGGTAAAGTTTCACCTCGTCGATAGCATTGGCAAAAAGATTCGGGCCGTGCAGTTTATGGCCGCCGACCTAGGCCTGACCAACGTGACGGCCGCCCAAATCAGGGCCGAAGACGTGCGCGAAAAATTCGACTTTGTAGTGAGCCGCGCTGTAGCCCGCCTGGCCGCCTTCCACCCCTGGATAGCCCACCGCTACAAGGCCAAGCCCGCGCGGGGCGCTGGTCTCTACTACCTCAAAGGCGGCGACCTAACCGAAGAAATCGCCGAAAGTGGCCTCGTAGCGCGGGTTGCGAACCTAAGCGAGTTCTTTGAAGAGGAGTTTTTCGAAACAAAAAAAGTGGTAGTGGTGCCGGTTCAGGTGCTTCATTGATAAAAAAGAACGTCATGCTGGGCTTGTCCAGCATGACGTTCTTTTT
Source organism: uncultured Hymenobacter sp. (assembly GCA_964652535.1). Classification (GTDB taxonomy): domain Bacteria; phylum Bacteroidota; class Bacteroidia; order Cytophagales; family Hymenobacteraceae; genus Hymenobacter. The sequence goes on from CAZZDR010000168.1 coordinate 4,750, forward strand.
GGGTGCTACTTCGCTTCCTGCGGCGTGGCAAACAGTTGCTGCAGTTCGTCGAGTAGCTCGTTGCGCACGGCGTCTTCTTGGCCAGGGGCAGTGTGCACGCGGAAGGCCACTTGCATTGTAGCACCGGGCTTGAGCGACACAATACTGACCTGCGGCAGGGGGGTAGGCAGTACCTGGCTGGTACTCTGTAGCAGCGGCAGGGCCCGCTGGCGTAGGGCATCGAGGTCGGTGCTGCTGTCGAGCTCCAGCTGCACTTCGACGGCTGCTTCTTGGGGGTGGGCTTTGTTGACGATGACGCCGTTGGAGGTAGCGCCGTTGGGCAAAATAACGGTGTCGCCCTGCGAGGTGAGCAGGATGGTATTGAAAATCTGGATGGCCTGCACGGTGCCGCTTTTGCCTTGACTTTCAATGACATCGCCCACTGTAAAGGGCTTAAATATCAGAATCAGCACACCGCCCGCAAAGTTGGCCAGCGTACCCTGCAGGGCCAGGCCCACCGCCAAGCCCGCCGCCCCCAAGATGGCTACGAACGAGGTAGTCTGGAACCCGACCATGCCCGCCGCCGAAATGAGTAGCAGCACCTTGAGCGTGATGCTGGCCATGCTGGTAAGAAACAAGCTGAGCGATATATCGAGCCGCGACGTAGCCTCGGCCACCAGCCGGCTTAGCCAGCTAATGACCCACCAGCCGACCACCAGCAGCAAGATGGCCGCCGCCAGGCGCGGCAGGTAAAGCACCACCAAACTGGTAAGGCGCTCGACGTAAGTAGTGAGCTGAACGGCGGAAAAAGCGGGCGCAATGGGCATAAATACTTAACAGAAAAAGCTGGGCGAAGCGACGGGGGTAGGGGCCGTTTATACGGCGGCCGGGCGCTAGCGGGCAGCTTTGAGCAATTCGACGCGCAGCATTTTGTCGCCGATTTCGAGCTGCTGCACCACGGACAGGCCCTGCACCACTTGGGCAAAAATGGTGTAGCGGCCGTCGAGGTGCGGGGTAGGCTGGTGGGTAAAAAAGAACTGACAGCTCTCGGTATCCTTGCCGGCCGAGGCCAGGCCCACGGCCCCAGCGCCGTAGCGGAGCTGGGCAAATTCGGAGCGCAGGTTGTAGGGCGTGCTGCCCGAGCCATCGCCGCGCGGGTCGCCACCCTGGGCCACAAAATCGGGCACCACTCGGTGGAAATACAGCCCGTCGTAGAAGTGCTTGTTAACCAAGCTCACGAAGCTGGCCACTGAGCCAGGCGCTTCTACCACCTTCAATTCTAAGACGATAACGCCCTTATTAGTCGTTACTTGCACGCGCTGGCCCACCGGAATAGTCTGTACCAGGGCCCAATCGATGGGGTGCTGGCTGGCCGGCCCCACGGGCGCGGGCGTCGGCTTTGGGGCTTTGGTAAGCTTGTCCAACGCCTGCTGCAAACCTAGCCAGGCTTCGATTTCGCGGGGCAGCGTGAGCTTGCGTTGGGCTTGGCGCAAAGCGGTTTCGTCGGCGGGCTGGGGGGTAGGGACGAGCGCGGGACTGGCCAGTGCCTCGGCGGCGGTGGCGAGCTGGGCCACGTCGCCACCGGCCAGCGCCCGCCGTAGCGCCGCCGTGAAATCGGCCTGCCGAGCGGCCGGGAAATCTTTATTGCCACGCAAGCTCACTAGCGCCGCCAACGCCGTGCCGGGCACCACGGGCGGGCCGGTGGCGAGCGTGGCTTGCTGGGCCAGAAAATCAAACTGGGCCGGGTCTTCGCTGAGCGCGGTGAGCAGGGCCGCTTTCTCGTACTGATTGGGCGTGTGCTGGTAGCGGCGCCGAATGGTGTCGGCCAGCACCAGGCGGCGGGCGGGGCGGGCATGGTGCAGCGCCGCTTGCAGCAGCGTGGCGCGGGTGCGCCAGTGCGGCGCGCGCTGCACATAGCCCAGAAAATCGGCCTTGGCCCACAGGCTATCGGTGGGCACGCGCAGCAGCCACTCCGCCGCCGTCAGCGACTCCTGGGCCAAGGGCCGGGCCAGGCCTTGGTCGATGCTGGCCACAATGCCCACGGCAGACCGCGCTGGCAAGGCCCGCAGCGCCGCAATGCGCACGCGGTGGTCGGCATCGGCGCCGACGGCTTTTAGCAGGGCTTCGATGGCCGCCGGTCGCGCCACCCGGCCTAGTGCCGACGCGCAGTTTTCGCGCACAACATAATCAGGATCGCTCACCACAGCGCCCAGCAATACAGGCAGCGCTACTTGCGCCAGCGTCGAATCTTGGCCGCGCACGCGAGCCAGGGCAGCCGAGGCACCGGCCCGCGCTGGCCCCAGCCCTACCCCCTGCTGAGCCAGCAAACTCGCGGTTTGGCGCACGGCTTCGGGCGTGGCCAGGCCGCGCAGCGTGGCACGGTACAGCGCCCAGGCACAGCCGGGCGCGGCGGCCGAGTCGGGGCCGGGCGGCTTCACTTCCCAGATTTGGTTGAGCGTGCGCTTCGTGACGCAGCGGCCCAGCGCCTCGTAGGCGGCGCGGCGGGCAGGCGCGCTGGCTTCGGGCTGGGCGAGGCGCTGCGCAAGCGTAGGCACGGCGAGGCTGTCGCCAGCTTGGCCAAGGGCGTAGGCGGCGGCTTGGCGTACGCCAGGATTGGCATCGCGCAGCAGGGGCAGGAGCGCGGGCGTGGCTTTTTTGTCCTGCACCGAGGCTAGGGCCTCGGCGGCGGCGGCGCGGTAGGCCGGGTTTTTAGCTTGCAGAAAAGGCAGCAGAACGGCGGTTTTTCGCTCGTCTTGCGCAGTGGCGATGCGGCGGCGTGTGGCATCGGCGTAAGGGTGGGCGGGCCGGGTGGGCGGGCCAACGAGCAGCAGCGCCAGAAAGAAGGAAAGCATAAGCCAGGTAACTGATTGCTGCCGCAAGTAGCATCCAATCCAACTCACGCGCCAGTAGCGCTGCGTAGCGCGAACTTTGTAGTTCGCGTTCCCACGCCTTTCCAATCAGCTTTAAGCAACCAAACGGCGCGGGGATGCGAACTACAAAGTTCGCGCTACTATGCTTTCCGACCCGCACCAACTCCGCATCCAGGATTTTCACTACGACTTGCCGGCCGAGCGCATTGCGCCCGAGCCGCT
>CAZZDR010000169.1:0-7780 GCA_964652535.1 uncultured Hymenobacter sp.
GCTGCTAGCGGGGGGTAGGGCGGCCCAGGCGCAGGCGCCTCGGCTCACTTCATACGTCGACCCGCTGATTGGTACCGGGGGCCACGGCCACGTTTTTATCGGGGCCAACGTGCCGTTTGGGGCTGTGCAACTGGGGCCGCAAAACATCTTTAAGGGCTGGGACTGGTGTTCGGGCTACCATTATTCCGACAGCTTGTTGATAGGGTTTTCACACACCCATTTGAGTGGCACGGGGGGCTCCGACCTCGGCGATGTGCTCATAATGCCCTACACCGGCGCGCTCAAGACCGACAAAGGCCAGCAGAACATGCCCCACCAGGGGTACCTCTCGCGCTACTCGCACCAGCGCGAAGTGGCCCGCCCCGGTTACTACGCCGTCACGCTCGACGACTACGGCATTCGGGCCGAGCTCACCAGCACCGAGCGGGTAGGCATGCACCGCTACACTTTCCCGAAGGATGGCAAGCCCGCGCGCGTCATCATCGACCTGAAGGAAGGTATTGACGATAAGGCGACCGACACTTATTTGGAGCAGATCGACGCCCAGACGTTTGTTGGGCACCGCTTTTCGAAAGGGTGGGCCAAAAATCAGCAGCTGTTTTTTGCTATTAAGACTTCGGCGCCGGTGCCGGCCTTCGTACTCTACAATGATGCGCAGGTGCTGACCGGTAAATCAGGTAAGGGTACGGGCGTAAAAGGCGTATTTACTTTCGCCAAAGCTCCGGCTAGCTTGCAGTTGAAGGTAGGAATTTCGCCAGTGAGCGCTGAAAATGCGCTGGCTAACATCCAGGCCGAGCTGCCGGGCTGGGATTTTGCGCAGGTGCAAAAAGCCGCCGAACAGAAGTGGAATCAGGAGCTGGGCAAGGTCACTATCGAGAGTAAGGACCCGGCCGTGCGGCGCATTTTCTATACCTCGCTCTACCATGCCTGGTTTGCCCCAGCCTTGTTTAACGACGCCAACAACGACTACCGCGGCACCGACGGCAAGGTGTACCCCAAGGCACCCTTCAGCAACTACAGCATCTTTTCGCTCTGGGATACCTACCGCGCTGAGCATTCACTCTTTACGCTGGCCCAGCCCGAGCGCGTGGGCGGCATGATGCAGTCGATGCTCGCCATTGGGCAGCAGCAGGGTAAGCTACCCATCTGGCACCTACTGGGCAACGAAACCAATACCATGGTGGGCTACAGCGCCGTGCCAGCCCTAGCCGAGGCTTACCTCAAGGGTACGCCCGGCCTCGACGGCCGCCAGGTGCTCGCCGCCATGAAAGCCGCCAGCACCCGCGACGACGAGGGCGTAAACTACGTCAAAAGCCTGGGCTTTATTCCGGCTGATAAAGAGAGCGAGTCGGTGGCCAAAGCCATGGAGTACGCCATCGACGACTGGAGCATTGCGCAGGTAGCTAAGAAGCTGGGCGCACAGGCCGACTACCAGGAGTATAGCAAGCGCGCCAAGTATTACCAGAAATACTACGACCCGCACACGCGCTTTATGCGCGGCCTCACCACCGACGGCAAGTTTCAGCTGCCGTTTGACCCCATCCAATCCATTCATCGTCAAAACAACTATACCGAGGGCAACGCCTGGCAGTATACCTGGCTAGTGCCGCACGATGTGCCAGGCCTGATAAAACTGTTTGGCAGCGACGCGGCCTTTACTCAAAAGCTGGATAGCCTCTTCATTGTGAAGGGCAGCCTAGGCGCGAGTGCCTCGCCCGACATTTCGGGCCTTATTGGCATGTATGCCCACGGCAACGAGCCCAGCCACGCTACCACCTACCTCTATACCTACGCTGGCCAGCAGTGGAAAACTGCTGAAAAAGTGCGCCAGGTGCTGCACGAGATGTATCTTGACAAGCCCGACGGCATCAGCGGCAACGAAGACTGCGGCCAAATGAGCGCCTGGTACATTCTGTCGGCGCTGGGATTTTACCCAGTTAGCCCCAGCAGCGGGGCCTACGTGCTGGGTAGCCCCATCGTAGACAAGGCCACCATTCGGCTGCCCCAGGGCAAGAGCTTCGTGGTGAATGTGCAAAATAATAGCCCGCAGAATATGTACATTCAGTCGGCTACCCTCAATGGCCAGCCCTACGCCAATGCCTACCTGCTGCACCGCGACATTGTAGCGGGCGGCACCTTGCAGCTGACCATGGGCCCACAGCCCAACCGGGCTTTTGGGGCGGCGGCCGCCAACCGGCCGCAGGAAGTATATCAAACAAGAACACGTTAGCGCGCACCCTCTGCCCCGCCGCACCCTCCCGTTGAAAAAGAAAATCCTTATCCACGACATCGCCAAGCACCTTGATGTATCGATTGCCACCGTGTCGTTGGTGCTAAATGGCAAGGCCAAAGAAAAGCGCATCAGCGACTTGCTGGCCCAACGCGTGCTCAAGTATGTAGACGAAGTAGGCTACAAGCCCAACCAGCTAGCCAAAAGCCTGCGCACAGGCAAAACGCACGTTATCGGCCTGATGGTGGAAGACATCACCAACCCGTTTTTTGCCACCGTGGCGGGCCTCATCGAGCGCAAGGCCTTGGCCAGGGGCTACCGCATCATCTACTGTAGCACTAATAACGACACGGCCAAAGCGCGCGACCTACTCACCATGTTTCAGGAGCAGCACGTGGATGGCTACATCTTGGCCCTGCCCAATGGGGTAGAGACCGAGGTGAGCGCCCTGGTGCGCAGTGGCAAGCCGCTGGTACTTTTCGACCGGCCGCTCACGGGAGTACTGGCCAATGCGGTGATGGTAGACGGGGCCAGTGGTATGTACGAGGCTGCCCAGCACCTACTGGTCCAGGGCTTTCGGCGCATTGCTCTGGTGATGGCCCAGTCGGACCAACAGCAGATGGCCGCCCGCCAGCAGGGCTACGCCCAAGCCTTGGCCGAATACCAACTGCCTGAACTAACATTGGAAATAATTTTCCCGCAGGACCCCGAGCATATTATCCAGGAGCTGCAGGCATTTTTTACGGCGAACCCGACCTGCGAAGCGGTGCTTTTTGCTACCAACTACCTCGGGGTGCACGGCCTGGAGGCAATCAGCCGGTTGGGCCTGCGCATTCCTGAGCAGATAGCCGTCATTTCTTTCGACGAAAACGATTTGTTTCGGCTTCATACGCCGGCCATCACGGTGGTGGCACAGCCCATGGAAATGATGGCCGAAGACGTTATCAGCACGCTACTCGCCGCGCTGGAGGGCCCCGCCGAAACCGGCCGCATGGTGCAGCTGCAGCTAGCGCCGCAGCTGGTGGTGCGGGCCTCGTCGCAGCGACTCGCCGCTAGGCCCGCCCGCGAGGGGTAGCGGGCTCTACCTTTTGTGGTATTTCTCAGGCTAGTGAGGGGGGTAGGCTAGCTGTTGGCCCCTGTTCTTTACCGTTTCACTTTATTTCCCAGCCTTATTTCATGGCAGCTCCCGCTCCCACCCTTCCCAATCCGGCCACGGTTAGCACTGGCCCCACCCCGCGCTACACCTCGGCGCTGAGCGCCGTTACCACGCTGTTCTTCTTGTGGGGGTTTATTACCTGCCTCAACGACATCCTCATTCCGTACCTGAAAGCCATCTTTCAGCTCTCCTTCGCGCAGGCCAACCTGATTAATCTCTGCTTTTTTGGGGCGTATTTTCTGATGAGCATTCCGGCTGGCAAGCTGGTGGCGCGGGTGGGTTACAAGCGCGGCATGCTGCTGGGCTTCGTGGTGGCGGCCGTGGGGGCGTTTCTGTTTTACCCCGCGGCGGCGCAACGGGTCTACGGCTTGTTTCTGGGAGCGCTATTTGTGCTGGCCTCGGGCATCACCATTTTGCAGGTAGCGGCCAATCCCTACGTGGCGATTCTGGGGCCTGCGCGGTCGGCCTCGGCCCGCCTAACTCTGACGCAGGCGTTTAATTCGCTGGGCACGTTTCTGGCGCCGCTGCTGGGTAGTGCTCTCATTTTGAGCCGCCTGCCAAAACTGAATACGGAAGCCAGTGCCGCCAGCATCGACGTAACGGCCGTGCAAACGCCCTACCTGATTATCGGCACCGTGCTGCTGCTCATCAGCTTGCTGCTGAGCCGGGTAAACCTGCCCCAGATTGTGCCTGCCACCGAAGCCGCCGGCGCCGACGTAGATGCCGGCTCGACGCGGGCCTGGCACTACCGCAACCTGGTGTTTGGCGTGGTGGGCATTTTTGCCTACGTGGGGGCCGAGGTGTCCATTGGCTCGCACTTGGTGAGCTACCTGGCCTTACCCGATGTGCTGGGCCTCGACCCCAAGTCGGCCGGCGAACGGGTGGCGTTATACTGGGGCGCCGCGATGGTGGGCCGCTTTGGCGGCGCCTACCTGCTCAATAAAGTCTCACCGGCCAAGCTGTTGGCAGTCAACGCCGTTTGTGCCGCCGCGCTGGTCCTCATCTCCATTAATACCACGGGCGCCTTGGCCATGTGGACCCTGCTGGCCGTGGGGCTGATGAACTCGATTATGTGGCCCGTTATCTTTCCACTGGCGCTGGCTGGCCTGGGCCGCCACACCGAGGAAGGCTCGGGGCTGCTGTGCACGGCTGTGGTAGGGGGCGCGCTGGTGCCGATGCTCTTTGGCGTGGTGGCCGACCACAGCGGGCTGCGCGTGGCACTGCTGCTGCCGGTGCTGTGCTATGCCTACGTGATGTGGTATGGCCTGCGCGGTAGCCGCCGCCCGGCCGTGGCCGCGTAGTTAGTACCAAGTCAAGTAATGAAAAACGCTTCCCCAGTGCAGCTCGGTAGTTGCGGTGAGGAAGCGTTTCTTATGTAACGCAGGGGGGTAGGGGCCTGGCCTCGTACCGCTTACCCCATCGGCGCCCGAGTATCTTACCACTTCCTTTTCCTACCCCTCTCTCATGCTGAAGTTTCTGGCTACTTTTTTTGCTTTTTGCCTACTGGCGCTGGCTGGCCGGCCGGCCGCAGCCCAGGCTAAATCGGCCGCACCGCTGCGCGTAGGCGTGGCCGGCCTCACGCACACCCACGTGCACGGGCTGCTGGGCCGCGCCAAGCGCGGCGATATCATTATAGTGGGTATTGCCGAGCCCAACCGTGCGCTGGCCGAGCGCTTCACCAAAGCCTACGGCCTGCCTATGAGCCTAGTGTACCCCACGCTGGCCGAAATGCTGGCCAAGACCAAGCCCGAGGCCGTTACGGCATTCGGTAGCATCTATGAGCACCTGGGCGTGGTGCAGGCCTGCGCGCCCAAGGGCATTCATGTGATGGTGGAAAAGCCCTTGGCCGTGAATATGGACCACGCCCGCCAGATGCAGGCCCTGGCCCAAAAGCATCGGATTCACCTGCTCACTAACTACGAAACCACCTGGTACGGCTCCAACCGCCAGGCCTACCAGTTGGTGCAAGACCACGCCCTCGGCGACATTCGCAAGCTGGTGGCCCACGACGGCCACCAGGGCCCGAAGGAAATCGGGGTGAACAAGGAGTTTCTCGACTGGCTCACCGACCCCGTGCAGAACGGTGGCGGCGCGCTCATTGATTTTGGCTGCTACGGCGCCGACCTCATGACTTGGCTCATGCACGGCGAGCGGCCGCTTTCGGTGCTGGCGAGCGCCCTGCACATCAAGCCCGAGGTATACCCGAAGGTGGAAGACGACGTTACCATCCTGCTCACCTACCCCAAGGCTCAGGGCGTCATTCAGGCGTCGTGGAACTGGCCTTACGCCCGCAAAGACCTGGAGGTATATGGCCAAACCGGCTCGGCCATCGCCCTCGACCGCGACCACCTGCGGGTGCGGCGCAGCGAAAAGGAGCCTGCCCGCGACGAAACCGTGGCCGCTCCGCCCGCGCCCTACGACGAGCCTTTTGCCTACCTGGCGGCCGTGGTGCGCGGCACCGCCCCCGAAGACGTGCTGTCGGCGCTGCCCACCAATATGCTGGTCGTCGAGATTCTGGACGCTGCCCGCGAGTCTATCAAAACCGGCCGAGCCGTGGCCTTGCCCCGCTAGCTTTTGGCCGGGCCAGCTGCTTCTTCAGCGGGGTAGCGCAGGCCGATTTGCTGGCGCACGGCATCGAGCAGCTGCATCAGTTCTAGGCTAAAGGCCAGGGGTAGGAGCGGGCTTTCGGCTAAGCCCTGGGCTAGGCATTCTTGCACGTGCGCCGCCTCGTAGTGGTAGCCCAGCCCCTCCTTTGGGTACGTAAATACCTGCGGCGCGTCCTCGCCGGCCAGCTGCACCTGCACGCCCGTGGCTGAGTGGAAGCGGCCCACCAACGCCAACTGCCCCTTGGTGCCGTAGAGCACGCATCGGTTATCGGTAGTAGCGCCGATAGTCGAAAACAGCGTGGCCGTGGCCCCACTAGCATACGCCAGCGCCATGGCGCAGTTGGCGTCTACGCCGGTGGGCGCGGGGGTGGCCACGGCCCGCACGGTAGTGGGCGTGCCCAGTAGTAGTTTGCTGATAAAAAGGGGATAAACGCCAATATCGAGCAGCGAGCCCCCGGCCAGCGCGGGGTTAAATAGGCGCCCTTCCGGCTGATAGTCGGTGATAAAGCCGAAGTCGGCCACCAGGTGCTTCACCTCGCCAATCGTGCCGGTTTGCACCAACTCCAGCGCCTGCCCGATGGCCGGGAAAAAGCGTGTCCAGAAGGCCTCCATCAAAAAAACGCCCTGTTCGCGCGCCACCCGAATCATCTCCTGGGCCTGGCTGGCATTGAGGGCAAAAGCTTTTTCGCAGAGCACGGGTAGGCCCGCCCGCAGGCACAGCAGCGCGTGGGCGTAGTGCTCGGAGTGCGGCGTGGCAATGTATACCACGTCGATGTCGGGCACGGCTAGCAGCGCCTCGTAGCTGCCTACGGCATGCGGCGCCCCAAAATCGGCGGCAAACGCCTCCGCCTTGGCCAGGCTACGCGAGGCTACGGCGTGCAGCCGGGCGTGGGGCACGTGGGCCAGGTCCTGGGCAAACTTTTGGGCGATATTGCCCAGGCCCAAAATGGCCCAATTGTAAGTGCGCATGCGAGAAACGAATGAAAGGAGGAAGCAGGTGCAAAGTAACGTCTGCCGCAGACCTAGCGCCCGGCGCGGGCCACAATCAACGGCCCTGCACCGCGACGGCTGGCTCGGCCTGCAAGCCCTGCTACCGCTAACCTGCTTTAGGCCTGCTAGACTAGCTAGCCGCTTGTAGCTGCTGAGCGTATAGCCTCTTCTACTTCGCTCGCCATGCCTCAGCTCTTACCTTCCCCTGTGCCCACCACCCTCGATGCCGACGAGCGCCTGCGCTGGGTCGAGCGCGTGGCCCGCCTTATGGATAGCCAGTTTCGGCTGCCCGGCACGCGGTTTCGCTTCGGCCTCGACCCGCTGCTGGGCTTGGTGCCCCTCGTGGGCGACTTGTCAAGCACCGTGGTGTCGGTGGCCCTATTGCTGACCATGATGCGCTACGGGGCTAGCGGCGCCGTAGCAGTGCGTATGGCGCTCAATATTCTGATTGATAGCGTCATAGGCGCCATCCCGCTACTAGGCAACGTGTTTGACTTTGCCTATAAAAGCAACGAGCGCAACGTAGCCTTGCTGCGCCGCCACTACGCCGAGGGCCGGCACCGTGGCAGCGGCAAAGGCTTAGTAGCGTTAGTATTGCTTCTCTTTCTAGTCGTGACTGGCCTGATAGCCTGGGGTAGCTTTGCGCTGCTGCATGGGCTGTGGCAGTACTTCGAAGTCCATCCACTGCTGACCAACTAAAGCCTAAACTAGTCAAGTGGCCGGATAAAAAAAGGTACGCCTCCTTAATGCCTTATGGCTGGCTTGGTACGCTCTCTTGCTCCGTGTCGGCCCTACCCC
>CAZZDR010000170.1:0-7761 GCA_964652535.1 uncultured Hymenobacter sp.
GCCAGCAGCCCCGTGAGCAGCGCGCCCAGAAACACCAGGCCCAGGGCGGCTAGCAGGCCATTGCGGCGGTGCTGCAGTGGGCCCGGCGTGTCGGTCACGCTCAGGCACACGGCCCCGGTCGAGATGGTGATGCCCGCCGCAAACTCATCCCACTGCGCGCCTATCACCGCCGGCAGCAAAATGGCCATCGTGGTGCGCAGCCCGTCCGAAAACTGCTGGCTGAAGAAAAAATAGGACAAGTCGCGGCGCGACACGCGGGGCAAAGCGAGCGGCATAAGGCAGAAATCGGGTTAGCTGGTAGCGGTGGCTAGGAGCCAATACGCAACTACCGCCCCAAACTACTAACTATCCGGAAGTCCCTACCCCTGCTGCTACAGCAAGATGCTGGCCAGCGCGTAGTCGGCCAGCAAGATGGAAATAATCGAATTGGTGACGGCCGCCGTGCTGGCCTTGCCCACTTCGAGGGCGCCGCCGCGCAATGTGTAGCCCTTGTACGACGAGATGGCCGACACCAAGAAAGCAAACACTACCGATTTAATCAGCGAAAACACGACCGTGTAGGGCTTAAACGAATAGCGAATGCCCTCGATGTAGTCGGCGCCCGGCATGGCGCCCGAGAGCTGGGTGGCCACGTAGCCGCCCAAAATACTCAGGTTCATGGCCAGCATCACGAGCAGTGGAAACACGAATATGGAGGCCAGCACCCGCGGCAGCACCAAGTACGAGGCCGAATTGATACCCATGGCGTCGATGGCCGAAATCTGCTCCGTAATGCGCATCGTGCCTAGCCCGCCCGCAATGGCCGAGCCCACCTTGCCGGCCAGCACCACCGAAATAATGGTGGGCGCCAGCTCCAGGATGGTCATTTCGCGCACCATAAAGCCCACGGTGCTCATCGGCACGAGCGGGTTGACCATGTTGTAGGCAATCTGCACGCAGGTAACAGCCCCGATAAAGGTGGCCACCAGCCCCACGATAAATACCGAACCTGCTCCAATATCAACGGCTTCTTCGAGCGTACGCTGCCAGAGCACTTGCCGGCGCTCGGGCCGCGTTACCATCGCCTGCATCAGCAGTACGAAGCGGCCAAATGCAGAAATCGGCCGGGGATATTTATACTTTACACCACTCAACATAGGAAGTCCCAAAGGTACAGCCAGCAAGGCGGGGCGCTAAACAAGAACGCCAGGCAGTGCGGCGCACTACCTGACGTTTTAGAACCACAGTTACTTTACCAGCGCCGCGACTAATACAAAACGTCGGCTACTGGCTGCACGGGTTTGGGCAAGCTGGTTTCGTTCAACATCTGACGCAGGTCTATTTCAATGCTGCGGCAAATGGCTGACATCGACACGTCGTTTTCGGTGTTCTCGAAAGGATTCTCGCTGTTGTGGCCCACCTTCTCGATGGTGTGAAATACCCAGCTCACGAGCGTGGCAAAGGGCACCATCAACCATACGTGGTAGGGACCAAGCGCCACGCGGTGGTCAAATTCTTCCACCAAGCCCAGGGGTAGCAGCAGGGCAAAAATCATAACAAAGACGTAGCTAAAGAACGCGTACTGACGCGGAAACGGGGTATTTTTGATGCGCTCGCAGGCGCCCTGGTGGTTGTTGAGCTCGCGCAACGTTTCGGCCATCGACACCTCCCGAAACTCCGTCAGCATGTTCTGAAAGCTAAGCTGGCGCAAGTCGTGGCCCTGGCGGATAACCAACTGGGCCGGCGGATTATTGGTCTGGCCCAAGGCATGGTCAGCAGGGTCAAGCAGAAAGGGAACTACCTCCGCTTGCCAAAGCTCGTTCGTTTGGCGGCGCAGGTGCAGGCGCAGCGCATTGGCCCAGGCAATGTGGCGGTACACGAGGCGGCGGTGGGCAGTCGTTTCCGCGCTATCGTAGCCGTAGTTGTCATCAGGAGTCCGCACGAAGTCGAGCGTCCGCCCTGCCCAAGTGCGCGAAGAATTCACCACGGCTCCCCACAACTGGCGCGCTTCCCAGAAGCGCGCGTATGAGGCATTGCTTTTGAAGCCGATATAGAAGGCTACCGCCGTGCCCAACATAGCCACCGGCTGCCACGGAATGTCGAGCCAGTGAATATTGAGCGGCCCGTAGAGCAGCCCTACAAACGCATTGTAGAGCGTAAAAAGCAGCAGCGGACGCCATCCGTATTTATTCCAGACAAAGGATAGCTTTAGGTTACGATTGATGTGCATAAGATGAATTTTTGTACGAATATCCCGTTGGTTGAGTTAGAAAGCTAACGGAAGCTGCTCCCCATACGATAAAAGTGCTTTTGCTGCTATCTGCAAAAATGGCTAGGCTCCTTTGTAGCACTACTCCAACAGCAGTTGTAGTTTCGCAGCAAATTCATTCAGCTAGTATTCTATATTCTATGAAGTCTCACGCCTTTGCGCTGCTGCTGCTAGCCGCTACCCCCGCCCTGGCCCAAAAACCTGCCAAGCTTAAGTACACCGCCGACGACCCCAAGCACATTTACGACGCAGTAGAGCAGCCGGCCGTGCCCAAGGGTGGCCCCGCCGCCTACGCCGAGTACCTGCAAAGCCACCAGAAATACCCTACCGCCGCGCTCAAGGCCAACCAAGAAGGCACAGTGCTGGTGACGTTCGTGGTAGAGCGCAGCGGCAGCGTGGCCGAGGTGGCCGTGCAGCAGCCCGTAGCGCCGCTGCTCGACGCTGAGGCCATCCGGGTTATCAAGGCCGGGCCGAAGTGGACGCCCGCCCACCAGCATGGCCAAACCGTGCGCCAGCGCGTGACGGTTCCCGTGAGCTTTGTGCTAGCCCCTGGCTCAGGCGAAGTGGTGGAGGTGCCCGCCCCCGGCGCGGCCAAGCCCGGCCAGCCCCTACCCCCCGGCGCGGTAGCAGCCGCGCCCGGCACCACCTCGGTGGTGGGCACAGCGCCCAACGGAGCGGCCATCATTCGGCCCGAAAAATCGGCGCAGCCAGTGGGCGGCAATGCAGCGTTCTTTACCTGGATTGCGGCCAACCAGAAGTACCCCGACCTAGCCCGCAAGCGCCACATGCAAGCCAAGGTGCCGGTCGAGTTCACGGTGCAGCCCGACGGCTCGCTCACCGATGTGCGCGTGGTGCAGAAGCACGGCTCGGGCATGGACGAAGAGGCTGTGCGCCTCATCAAGGCCGCGCCCAAGTGGGAGCCGGCGCTGTACCAGGGCAAGCCAATAAAGCAAAAGATGACCTTACCGGTTATCTTCCAGCTGTAGCGCTTCGCCCTGCGGGGAGACGGCGCCGGCTTTCGCACCTGTTCTGCTCATGCCTTCCCTCCTTGCCCCTACCCCTACTGCCCCACCGGTAGCTGCTCCGGCTTCTATCTGGAAACACCAGCGCCGCTACCTTGAAGGGGCCCAAAGCATTGCGCAGGCGTTGTTTGATGCCCTCGACGACGACCTGCACCCCTACGTGCAGCTGCTGGCCCTGCCCATCGACCCCACGGCCGACTTGCCCGTGTGCCAGGAACCAGTAGAAAGCAGCCTACCCCCTGAAGCCTTTGCCAATACCATGGCGCAGGGGCTGGTTTGCCAGGTTAGTGGCGTGCGGCCCGCGGGCCTGCTCCAAGACTCTGACATTAGCCCGGCCCAGCTGCGCCAACGCTATGAAAACCGCAGCGTGCGCGCACTGGTGCAGCAAACGCTCGATGACCTGGATGAGAGTGAGCAGTACCAGCACTTTGCGGGCTGGCCAGTGCGTATCAATGGCTACCTGGTCTTTACGCTGCTGCGAGTGCAGCGCAAGCCGCTGCGCACCTACCCCTCGCTGAAGCCCGACCGCTTTTACACCGATGGCAAGCCGCTGGCCAATTCGCTGGTGGTGGGCGCCGTATACCGCTTCAGCGAAGAGTGCGTGAAGTCGCTGACCGAGCCCGAGCCGGGCGCGGGCCTCCTGTTCCGGCCCCGCGAAACGGAGGAGTTGCTGCGCGCCGCTGGCAAAAGCTTGCTCGATACGCCGGCCCACGCCCTGGGCGCCGACCCAGGCGTGGCGCAGCTTTTTTTTACGCTCAATACCATCTCCAGCCTGCGCTACGAAGGCGCCGAAGGCATTGGGCGGCTGCTGCTGGCCCAGCGCGGCCACCCCAATGTGGAGGAGGTTTTTGCCCTTACCTGCCCCACCGAGCTTAGCGACTATCGCGCCGTGCGCAAGCTGCTGGAGATGACCAGCCACGACGTGCATCTGTTAGCCGATGGCGAAAAAGTATACGCCCTGGGCCGCCAAGTAGGCCACTACGACGCCAGCCGTGAAGACTTATTCGACATTCATTTCGTGACGCACTATGCCTGGGAGCTGGCCCACGCCGGGCAGGTGCTGCTGCGCTCGCGCTACGGCCTGCCCACGCTGCCGCGCCCGCGCCTGAACCGCACCCGCTTCAAGCGCGACCTCAAGCGCACCTTCGATGTGCACCGCGCCGATAAGGTAGCCCACCTCTGGGAGGTGGTGCTCGAAGCCAGCAAGCAGCCCAAGGGCACGCTGCTCGTCATCACGACCGAGGCCCTGGCCGAGGCCGACCGCCTCAAGCTGCAGTGTACGCTCATCGAGCCGGTGCCGCTCACGCCGCTCATCACCCAACTCATTACCAGCATCGACGGCGCGGTGCTGCTCGACCCCGAGGGCTACTGCTACTCCATCGGTGTCATTCTCGATGGCAAGGCCAGCGGCCACGGCACCAGCACCCGCGGCGCCCGCTTCAACTCGGCCGTGCGCTACGTCGAGAGCTCGCCCTACCCCTGCCTGGTAGTAGTAGTAAGCGAAGACGGTATGGTAGACGTGCTGACGAAGGAAAACTTGGCCGAAACGCGGCAGTAAAAGTCCGTTTGTATTTGCGAGTGAAGTAATCGTTTGTCATTTTGAGCCTAGCACGGCAATCACCCCAGAACAACTCGTTTAGATATCGTTCTGGGGTGATTGCCGCGCTAGGCTCAAAATGACAAACGATTATTAAACTGCCTTCTTCGCTCGAAACGACCACGTTATCTTAAACACCGCCACCACATCGCAAGCTTCGTCTATACCAGTGCTGGTGCACACTACGGTGCGGCCCTCGCCGGTGGCACGGCTCTCGGCTACGGCCTGCGCAATGGCTGCGCCGTCGGGGCAGGTGAAGGCGATGAGCCCCACCGCTTTCTTGCTGAATTCGGCTGTGAGGCCCACCACCAGCATCGACACTGGCCCACCCCCCTGCACCAGCATCATAGCCTGAATACCCGACGCCAGCTCGGCCGCCATGGCTAGGCAGGCAAAGTAGATGCTGCGAAATGGGTTTTGGGTCAGGTACTTATACCGCACCGTGACGGTGGCCGCCTCGGACGTAAGGCTGCGCAAGCGCAGGCCCGCCAGCCAGGCCATCGGCAGCTTGCGCAGCATAAACAGGCGCAGCTTACTCGGGCTCAGCACCTGGCGGCGAAAGGCAGCCACCGCCAATTCGGCGGGCGCGAGGGGGGTAGGGCTCATTTTTTCTCCAAGACGAGGACGACTTTGTTGAAGTTGGCCGCCGCGTTTACCACGTTGCGGAACGCCTCGAAGTCCTTCTTGGGCCAATATACCTGCTCGTAGCCTTCCTTGATGTTCACCACCAGCTGCTGGCCCTGCTGCTCGTAGCTAGACCGGAAATAATAAGCCGGCGCGGTGGCTGTTGGGCCCGTTTTCACATCTAGGTTCAGGTCTTGCAGGTTGCGAGCCGAGTAGCCGGCCGGCAGGTCCACCACAAGCCGGCGCACGTACTGGCGGTTGAAGTCGTTTTCGACGTCGTACTGCCGGGCCTGCTCCTGGTACAGTTCGGTTTGGGGGCCGATGAGGCTGCCGATTTTGAAGAGGTAGCGCGGGCCGGCCTTGTCGAGCAGGCTGCTGCTTTCGAGCGTGCTCTCCACAGTGAAGGGCCGGGTGAGCGAGTTGAGGCCACGCTCGCCGTTGCGCACTTCGCTTTTGCCGAGCACAGCGTCGGGCACCACGCCTTTTTGCAATTCCCGGATTATCTCGGGCTGCTTATCCAGCGGTATGCGGGCGTACACGGCCTGCAAGCCCAGGCCCTGGTAGCCGCCAAACACCTGTTTGAGCTGCACGGTGGCCTTGTCGAGGTCGGAGTTGAATTTCACCTGCACGTCTATGTCATGCGAGCTGGCGCTGGCGGGCAGGGTGGGCAGGTCGCGCACGGCGCCCACAGCGGTTTCGGTGCTACCCAGCTTCACGGTTTTCACCAATAGGGCTTGGTTCGACGTCCACTCGGCCGGAATAACGCCCAAGCGGCAGTCGGGCCGGCCGGGAGCCAAGTACTGCTTGGTAGCCGGAAAATAGAGCGCAAAATTATCGAGGTAGCTCCAGGTATCGAAGCTGCCGTCGAAGGGCTCGTCGGTGCGGTCGGTGGTCACGACTAGCTCCACGTCGATGCCCAGCGCCCGGTACATGCCCACCAGCAGCCGCGTAAAGCCCGTTTCGGGTGCGTTGCGGGTAGCCACCACGCGCGGCAAGCTGCTCGAGGCAGCAGGGTCAAGGTTAAAATTGAGCTTGACGTACTGCTCGGCCGCGGCGATGCGCTCGGGCAGCGGCGCGCCAGCTGGCACATTGGCCGCCTTCAGCACCGTAGCAATGGCCTTGGCGTCGTCTTTGTCAATTTTGTACACCATGTTGTACAGGTATTGGCTGGCGTCGGCCCAGGTAAATTGCCGGGCATCGCCCTTATTGGCCACGTAGGCCAGCTTGTATTCCACGCGCGCTCGGTGGGCGCTCACCTCCGCAAAAGCCTCTTTGCGCAGGCCCGGCAGGTCGGCCAGGTGCAGCCGCTGAATCTGCTTGCCTTCGGTGAGGGTGTCTTTGGCCAGCTTCGCGCCGGGCAGGTTATACACTTTGGTGTCGAAGGTGAGCGCCTTGGGCGAAATCAGCTCAAACGTGACGTCGTGCTCGGCCGTGCCGCCCTGCAGCACCTCACGGCCAAAGTGCGTGCCGGGCCGCTCGCGGGTGTAGTAGTATTCGACCTCACTGCCCACCTCTACTCCATCGAGGGCGAAGAGGCGGTAGCCACCGTTGTTGCCCTCATTTTTGAGCTCCTTCATGCTCTCGGGCTGCACCTCTACCACCTCGCCGCGCGGGCTGATGGTGCGCGCCCGAATGGCCACCGCCCCGCCACCCGGCGCCACCGGCACCGCCAGCTTGTTGTACTGCTCGATGCCATCGGTATTATTCACCCGCACAATGCGGTGCTCGGTGGCGTAGAGAAAAATATCCTTACGGGCCGGGTCGAAATAATACTCCAGCGCCGTGAAGTCCTTGAGTACCACGGCCGGCAGGTTTTCTTCTTCCTTGGAGAGGGGTAGGCGCTGGTGGCGCTTTTCGTCCCAGTGGTAGGCGGCGTGGCGCAGCTCGGCGGGTAGGGGGGCGCTGGCGGGGCGCTTCGATTGGGCCAGTAGCGGGCGAGCGGGCAGGCCTAGTGCCAGCAGCAATATGCCCTGGCGAAGGGGGGTAGGGATAAACACAACAATAAAGTTTTTTCGATTATTGACAGGTAGCACTAGTAAAATCATCTGTTCTTGCGTGCAGCGTGGCAAGCCCCTCAGCATAGTGTTCGAACGACTGGTTCGGGGGCAATTGCCGCGCTGCGCGCGCCAAGACAAGCACGGCTAGGTTTTTTTCTTCTTCAAAATCACGACTTCACGGTAGGCTGCGCCGAGCTTATCCACTACCCCATTCCACTGGCCAAACTGGCCGGGCGGCAGCAGTAGGTAGTTCACTGTCAGCTCGCGGTGCTG
>CAZZDR010000171.1:0-7717 GCA_964652535.1 uncultured Hymenobacter sp.
GGCTGGTCCACTTGCTGTCTTTTAGGCGGAAGCGCCAGGGTAGGGCCACGGCCTCGGCGCCCGCGTACTCCAAGCCCACGCGCGAGCTGGCGATAAGCATCTCATCGGCAACAACTTCGCCCGTATCTTCAAACCAGATGCGGGGGCCATTTACCGGCTCGCCGCTGAGGGCGGGCGTGAGGCCCAGCGCTTGGCTGAGCACGCCGGGGCCGGCGGTGAGGTTGCGGGCCACGGCGGCCAAGCCGCGGCGGCGCAGCATCACGTCGAGGCCCACCAGCGGCTCGATGGCTCGGATGAGCACCGTGTCGGGATGTTGGGCATCATGCGCCGTGATGTTGAACAGCGTGTGCACCCGATACACGATGTAGAGGTAGGCGTGGCCGCCGGCCTGGTACAGCGCCTGCGCCTGCCGGGCCTTGCGCTGCACGTGCAGCGTGAGGCTGGGGTCGCCCTCGTGCCGGTAGGCCTCGGTTTCGACGATGCGGCCGCCCGTTATCTCCCCATCGAGGCACGTAAAAACGTGCTTGCCCAACAGTTCGCGGGCAATGGTGAGCACATCAGTTCTTTGAAAAAAGCTGAGGGGTAGGGACGGTTTATTTGTCATTGCCAGAAGGAACGACGAAGCAATCGCACCCGCATGAGGGGAGAACAAGTCGTACGGGTGCGATTGCCGCGCGCCACTCCGTTACGCTCGCAATGGCAGACGGTTTTCTGCTCACATACTTTGTAGCCATTGCCACGTGCCACACCGTACCTTTGTGCCCGCCACGGTGACCAACCTCCTACCCCCGGAGCGCGGTTGAAAAGGGAATCCGGTTCAATGCCGGAGCTGTCCCCGCAACTGTACGCGCTACATCGGGGTGGGCACCCCACGCCACTGCCGGCTGCCGTTATCGACTTGATAACGAAGCTAGTGGGAAGGCAGCCCACCCGGCAGCGCAAGCCAGGAGACCTGCCAGGGCATTCACAGGTTCAGCGCCCGCGGCGGACGGGCGGAGAACGAGCGCGCTGCCCATCTTTCCTCGCTCGGGGGGGTAGGCACGCACGCTCGGCCTCAGCCCCGGCGCAGTTTTTGGCTTCGGCTCGAAAATTTCGACAGGGTTTTGGACTGAATTTTCGCTTGAAAATTTAGTTCGTGTTGGTTTTCAGCTTTTTCAAACCCGGTATTGCCCGCGCCACCCGCGGGTGGCTGGCGAGCGCCCTAGCGGCGCTGCTGGCCGCCCCGGCCGCCCGCGCCCAAACCGCGCCTCACGCCGACACACTCACGACCCGCACCCACCGCCTACCCGCGGCCCAGGTGCGGGCGGTGCAGCCCAGTCGCTTTGCGGTGGGCAGCCGGCAGTTGGTGCTCGACTCGGCCGGGCTGGCCCAGTACCGCGGCGCAGCGCTGAGCGAGCTACTAGAAGCTCGCACCCCGCTGTATATCAAGAACTACGGGCCGGGGCAGCTGGCTTCCATCTCGCTGCGGGGCACGTCGGCGCGCCACACGGCGGTGCTGTGGCAGGGCCTCAACATCAATATTCCTTCGCTGGGCGAGGCCGACTTTGCTATCCTGCCGGTGGGGTCTGCCACCAGCATTGCCGTGCAGCCGGGGCCCGCGGCGGCGCTCTACGGCAGCGGGGCCATTGGCGGGGCGGTGCTACTGAACACGGCTACCGACTGGCGGTCGGGCTGGCGCGGCAGTGTGCAGGCCGATGCCGGCAGCTTTGGGCTGCGCGGCGGCAGCCTGGCGGCCAGCGGTGCGCAGGCCCGCGTGGCAGTGCGCACCACAGCCAGCTGGCGCACCGCCCAAAACGACTACCCCTACACCATACAAGAAGCCCGCGGGCCCGTGCGCCGCACCCTCACCAATGCCGTACTACACCACCAGTGGAGCCTGAGCCAGGACGTGGCCCTGCGCCTGGGCGAGGCCGGCGAGCTAACGGCCACCGCCTGGCTTACCGATACCGACCGCGACATTACGCCCAGCGTGTATGCCGCACCCACCCAAACCCGCGAGCTCGACCAGAGCCGCCGCCTGCTGCTGAGCTACCGCCACCTGGCCTCGGCCCAGCGGCAGTGGTCGGTGCGCGGAGCGTGGTTTGAGGACGTGCTCGACTACCTCGATGGCGGCGCCGCCAGCCGCTCGCGCATGCGCACCACCCAGGGCCAGGCCGAGCACACCAGCGCCCTGGGCCAGCGCGGCAGCTTGCGGCTAGGGGCCGAAGTGCAGCACTTTGCGGCACTCGTGGATGGCTACGGGCCCACCGAAATCACCGAGAACCGGGCGGCGGCCTTTGCCCTGCTGCGCTACGACCCGCACCCCGGCCTGCGCCTGTCGGCCAACTTGCGCGAGGCGCTGCTGCCCGGCGGTGCGGCCCCAATCACGCCCACTGTGGGCCTAGAGTGGGACTGGCTCGGCGGTCCGCGGCGGGCCCTCGCCGACTCGGCAGGGCAAGTGCTGACGCTGCGGGCCAGCGCCTCGCGCAGCTACCGCGCCCCTACCCTCAACGAACGCTACTGGCAGCCCGGCGGCAACCCCAACCTGCGGCCCGAAACCGGCCTGGGCTACGAGGGGGGCTTGCAGCACCGCCGGCAGCTGGGCGCACAGGCCAGCCTGCAAACCGAACTCACGGCGTTTCGGCAACTCGTGGACGACTGGGTGCAGTGGATGCCCGACGTGCAGGGCATCTGGACACCGCGCAACCTACGCCAAGTGCGCAGCCAGGGCCTCGAAGCCACCACGGCCTACCGCCTGCGCGCTGGCGCCTACCGCCTGCACGCCCGCGCCGCCTACAGCTTCACGCGCACTACCAAGGTGCAGGGCTCGGCGGCCGACTACGACCCCGTGGGCGTGCAGCTGATGTACGTACCTGTGAATCAAGCGTCTTTTACGACCGACCAGCAGTGGCGCGGCTGGCTGCTCAGCACCCAGGCCAGCGCTACCGGCCTGCGCTACACCGATGCTTCGGGCACCGCCAACCTGCCGGCCTACGCGGTGCTGGGGGCCACCGGCGGCTACATCTGGCACCTAGCCCGCTACGACCTCACCGCCACGCTGCGCGGCACCAACCTGCTCAACCAAGCCTACTCAGGCTACCCCGGCCGGCCGGCCCCGCCCCGCGCCTGGCTGGCCAGCCTGCGCTTCGACTGGCACTAATCTCCCTCGTTTTCTCACGCCGCCTGCGGTGGCTCTTTCCCTGTTACCTGGCTTTTTAACAGCCTGCTTTTTATGAAAAAATTATTTCGCCCCCTGCTGCTCGGCACCCTGTTTACCAGCCTGCTGGCCAGCTGCTCTAGTTCCGACTCGGTTGCGCCTACCCCCACGGGCACGGGGCAATATGCCTACGTGATAAACGAGGGCAACTTTTCTAACGGCATCGGGGCCGTTAGCCGGTTCGATAAAACGACCAAGGGCTTGGTGCCCGACGCTTTTGCCAGCGCCAACAACGGGGCCGTGCTGGGCAGCGTGGTGCAGAGCATGACCGTAGTGGACACCCGAGGCTACGTGGTAGTGAACAACAGTAACAAGATGGAGGTCGTGTCGCTGCCCGATTTCAAGTCTACGGCCACCATTGCGGGGCTCAACCAGCCGCGCTACTTCACGCGCTCGGTGGCCAACCCGGCTAAGGGCTACGTGACGGAGTGGCTCGGCGGGCCCTACCCGGCGCCCTACACCGCGGGCCGGCTCAGCGTCATCGACCTGAACACTAATAAGGTAACGAGCACCATTCCGGCGGGTATCAACCCCGGCCGGGCCATCGTGCTTAACGGTACTCTGTACGTGCCCAACAGCGGCACCAAGAGCCTCACCTTCGTGAACGACGCCACTGGGGCCGTGACCGGCAGCCTGGCGCTCAACACGCCCGCCAGCGAAGTAGTGGCCGATAAAAATGGCGTGCTCTGGATATTGTGCGGCTCCGACTACGTGAGCCAGCCTGCGCAGCTGGTCATGTTCAACCCAGCTACCAGCACCCAGCGCGTGTTGCCCTTTGCCACGGTGGGCTCGGGCAGCGGCCTGCGCATCAGCCCCGATGGCCAGCAGCTCTACTACAGCTACCGGGGGGCCGAGTACCGCATGGGCATTGCAGATGCGGCCCTGCCTACTACCCCCCTCATCAAGCGCAGCTTTTATGGCTTCGATATTGACCCGGCCACGGGTACGCTCTACGGCACCGATGCCCTCAACTACAGCAACCCCGGCCGGCTGCTGCGCTACCAGCCCAGCGGCACGCTGCTCGACTCGACTACCGTGCTCGTGAGCCCCAACGGCGTCGTATTCTACTAACTCACTGACGTGACGCAGTAGCGCGATTTACAAAAATCGCGCTATCCTCCGAAGCCCTTCCAACGAGACCACTGCGTAACAGCAGTAGCTCCTAATCGCAGATTAAGCAGCTTGCGCGGATTTTGCAGATTCGGACGGCTTTCAACGGCCCGGCCCTACCCCCCCTGTAAGGAGCCAAACAACTAAGATTGCCATCAAAAAAAGCCGCTCTGATGCAGAGCGGCTTTTTTTGATGGCAATCTTAGTTGTTTGAGTCTGCGAAATCCGCGCAAGCTGCTTAATCTGCGATGCCGTCGTGGTTGCGGTCTCTGGCGCGGTCGGCGTTATTAAAGATTTGCTTGCCGGTAGGGCGGTGCGCCGTGTCGCGGCTGAGGCCAGCGGCCAGCGAGTCGCCGTTGCTGGTAGCAGCGTTGTTTTGCGGGTCGCCGTTGTCGGCGCTGGTGCGCGAAGGCTTGAGGTTAGATTCTATGTCTTTGGCCGAATCCTTTTCGACGTTGGTATCTCCCGGCTTGTTGCCCGAATTGCAGGCGGCGAGGGAGAGCGAAAGGGTGGCGAGTAGGCCCAGCAGGCGTAAGGTGCGAGTCATGCAAAAAAGGGAAAAAGGCGGCCTGGGCGGCCGCCAATGAAAGATGGCGGGCAAGGTAATTCGCAAATGCGAACCTGCTGCCTAGTACCGCAAAACCGGGGTGCGGGTTGCTGCGCTGGGGGCAGGCGGGGCGCAGTTGCGGCGGCGGCGGTAAATTTGCCCCGATGGCTCGCCCTACCCCCCCCTCTAGCTCGCAACCTTGGCGCCGCCGCCTGGCCACCTATCCCTGGCGCCGGGTGGGCGTGCTGGCCGGCCTTAGCTTTGTGCTGAGTGCTAGTTTAATACTATACTTATTTGGCTTCGGCGACCGTTTTATGGGGCGGCTGGTGGCCGCGTTCTTCGTAGGTTTTTGTTTGTTATCCGTTACTTTTCTGGCCGTACTGCCGTTTATTAGGTGGGCCACTACCCATTGGTTTGGCAAAAGCTGGCAAGGAGCTGCCACGCCCGCTCCGGCGCGGCGGGCCAGCCAGCCCACCCGCCAGCCGGCCGGCCCCCGTCGTTCACCTATTTTACCTTAATTCTACTCCGTGAAAACCACTCTGCTGCACATCAAAAATATGGTTTGCCCGCGCTGCGTCGAGGCGGTTCAGAACTTGCTGGTGAAAGCTGGCTACGAGCCTACCAACGTGACCCTGGGCACGGCCCAGCTCGCGCCCAGCACGCCCGTCGACCCCCGCGTAGTGGCCCCGCTGCTGCGCGAAGCCGGCTTCGATGTGCTGCTCGACCGCGCCGAGCAGCTGACCGAACAAATTAAAGGTGTGCTGCAAGAGTACCTGGAGCACCTGCGTACCGCGCCCGCGCCCCTCACTACCTCGGCCTTTTTGGCCGACCGCTTTGCCACTACCTACTCGCACCTGAGCAAAGTATTTTCGCGCACCGCCAACCTGACTATCGAGAAGTACCTCATTCGCATGAAGATAGAGCGTGTGAAGGAGCTACTGAGCTACGGTGAAATGACGCTGGTGCAGATTGCCGACCAGCTGCGCTACAGCTCGGGCCAGCACCTGAGCAACCAGTTTCGACAGGTGACGGGCCGCTCGGTGAGCGAGTTTCGCCGCATGCTGCAGCCCGACCGCCTTTCGCTCGACGCACTGGGGTAGGGCTTGGCTAAGCACTACATAAGTAAAGGGTAGCTAACGCTGGTTTTATCCAACGTCAACTACCCTTTACTTATTTTATACTGTTAATCAGCATCTTAGGCCTGATATGCTTTGCAGGCTTCGAGGCACTCGCGGCAGGCTTGGGCGCACTGCTGGCAGTGGTCGTGCTGGTGCTGGCCGCACTCATCGGCGCATTTCTGGCACAGCTCGATGCACTCTTTCATAACGTGCGGGGCGTGGGGCGAGTTGCGGGCGATGAACGCGGCCGTCACCCGGCAGATGTCGGCGCAGTCGCGGTCGGTGCGGATGCAAGGCACCATCATCTGGATGTTGTCTTCGGCCAGGCAGGCATCGGCGCAATAGTCGCAGGCGGCCGCGCAGCGGGCTAGGGCATCGAGCAGGTTGCGGTAATCGACGGGGGCATTTTTCATACGAAACGAGGGGGGTAGGCAGGCCCGCCACGGCGGCAGGCCTGCCTACGTATACGCAGGGGGGTAGGCGGCCGGCGGTGTAAAGTGCGGGCCAGCAGCGTACAAAATCAGGAGCCGAGCAACCGCAGACCGGAATTATGTCCGCTCGGCTACCTGAATCCTACCGGCCCGGCAAGCGAGCTGCGCACATTGGCCACGTTTGGCGGGGCGTGAAGCTGCCCCCAACTAGCACTAAAAAACCCAAAGGCAGCCACCAGCGCCAGCAGCTTTCATTCTGGCTCAGCATTTAAAAAAAGAAACGTCATGCTGCGCTGGCCGCAACATGACGTTCTCCAAGATAGTAGCAATAACTAACTTACACCAATTCTTTGGCCACCAGGTATTCGGCAATCTGCACGGCGTTGGTAGCGGCGCCTTTGCGCAGGTTGTCGGCTACTATCCACATATTGAGGGTATTCTCCTGGGTTTCGTCGCGGCGCAGGCGGCCTACCAGCACGGCGTCGCGGCCGTGGCTGTCTTTGGGCATGGGGTAGCTGTTGGTGGCGGGGTCGTCGACGAGCTCTACCCCCTCGGTGCGGCTGAGAATATCGCGCACGTCGGCGAGGTCAAAATCGTGGGCAAACTCGATGTTGACCGACTCGGAGTGGCCGCCCATCACGGGCACGCGCACGCAGGTGGCCGTGACGCGGATGCCGTCGTCGCCCATGATTTTCTTGGTCTCGTTCACCATTTTCAGCTCCTCCTTGGTGTAGCCGTTGGGCTGAAACACGTCGATGTGGGGCAGCACGTTCAGGTCGATGGGGTGAGCGTAGGCGGGGTTGCTGGCGGTTTGGCCGGCGCGCTCTTCCAGGAGCTGGTCCACGGCTTTCTTGCCGGTGCCCGTTACGCTCTGGTAGGTGCTGATGACGAGGCGCTTGGCCTGGTATTTTTTGTGCAAGTCGTTGAGGGCCACTACCAGCTGGATAGTCGAACAGTTGGGATTGGCGATAATTTTATCGTCCTTGGTGAGCTCCTGGGCGTTCACTTCGGGCACGATGAGCTTCTTGGTAGCATCCATGCGCCAGGCCGACGAATTGTCCACCACCACGGTGCCCACAGCGGCAAACTGGGGCGCGAACTCCAGCGACACGCCGCCACCGGCCGAGAAGATGGCGATAGCCGGCCGCGCGGCAATGGCGTCGGCCATGCTCACTACGGGGTAGTCTTTGCCTTCAAAATGAACCAGCTGGCCCACCGATTTGGCCGAGGCCACGGGCAGCAGTTCGGTAACCGGAAACTGGCGCTCGGCCAGCACTTTCAGCATTTCGGTGCCCACCAGCCCGGTGGCACCCAC
>CAZZDR010000172.1:0-2216 GCA_964652535.1 uncultured Hymenobacter sp.
AACCGGCCGCTGACCTTCAACGAGTTTGAGAGCATGTACCGGCAGGCGGTGTTCGTATCGGCCACGCCGGCTGACTACGAATTGACGCAAGCCAACGGCGTGGTAGTAGAGCAGATTATCCGGCCTACCGGCCTACTCGACCCCATCATCGACCTGCGCCCAAGCATCAACCAAGTCGATGACTTGCTCGATGAGGTGGACGAGCGCGTGAAGGCCGGCGACCGTGTGCTGGTGACGACCCTCACCAAGCGCATGGCCGAGGAGCTGAGCAAGTACATGGAGCGCCTAGGCATCAAGGTAGAGTATATCCACTCGGACGTGAAAACCCTGGACCGCGTAGAGATTTTGCGCCGCCTGCGGCTGGGCGAGGTCGATGTACTTATCGGCGTGAACCTGCTGCGCGAAGGCCTGGACTTGCCGGAGGTGAGCCTGGTAGCTATTCTGGACGCCGATAAGGAAGGCTTTCTGCGCGACCAGCGCTCGCTGATTCAGACCATGGGCCGGGCTGCTCGGAATGAGAATGGCAAAGTTATCCTCTACGCCGACCGCATGACCGGCTCGATGCAGCGCGCCATCGACGAAACCAACCGCCGCCGCGCCACCCAGCAGGCCTACAACGAGGAGCACAACATCACGCCGCGCACCGTACGCAAGAGCCACGCCCAGATTATGGGCCAAACCGACCTAGCCGACTACCGCACCGTAGAAGCCCAGGCCCCGGCCGGTGCTTATGCCGAAGGCGGTGCCGCGCTGGCCATGGCTGCCGAGCCCGTAGTAGCCATGATGAACCGCGCCGAACTCGAAAAGCTCATTAAAACCACTGAGAAACAGATGGAAGCTGCTGCCAAAGAACTGGACTTCTTGCAAGCCGCCAAGCTGCGCGACGAGCTAGGCGCCCTCAAACAAGCCCTAAAAGGCAAGCGCGACTAAGTAGAAGGTGCCGTAGCTTTGGCGTGCACCCTACCCCCTCGCTATGCGCAAGCTTTCAGTTGTTTTTCTGCTCGGCAGCCTGCTGAGCCAGGCCTACCCTACTCTGGCTCAGCAGGCAGTTAAGCCTGTTTATCTGCAGATTTTTTACGAAGGCAGCAGTCAGCTCTTAAGCGGCAGCCGAGTTTTATCTTATAGTCCAACGTTTCGGGGCAAAACCCACGAAATACTTCCGCAGAGCGATTCGGCACGCATACTAGACGCTAAGCTGCGCAAAGAATCGGCTAGTAACAACGCAAAACCCAATTATACTACCGTTTACCCTGGAAACGGCAAGGGATATATAACTACTGCCGACGGAAAAACGCGCTTGCTCACCGCAGACGATATACGTCAAAGAGAGCAGGAACAAAATGCTAGCGTACGAACCTATGAGCGCTTGCAACAAGCGAATGCCGCAGCTTCCCGCGATATAATGACCCAGGCCTTAAACGAAGCCGCCGCCGACGGCTGGGAAGTTGTCCAAATGACTGCTCGGGGTACGCAGGGCGGCTTGGTGTACCTGTTGCGTCGGCGCTAGCGTAGCTCAAAAACTTGCTTAGCCGAGCAGGGGTAGGGCACTTGCTACCTGAAATGCGGTCGCTATTCGGCGCTGCATAGCTCAGCGCGTAGGCGAACTAATGCTATTTTTTTACCACGGTCACGGTGCCATCGTGCTCCAGGCGCACGGTTTCAGCTTTGGCAAGGTCGTCAAAATTAGCAGCCCCACGCACAGCAGCGTGCACTGCTTCTTCGGAGATGCTGGCCCGGCGCATTTCGTGCAAGTTCAGTTCGGTGCCTTCGGCCAAAACAGAAGCCTCGCCCCGCACCAAGCGGCCTAAGGGCGGAAAAAAATACGTGGCATAGGCCAGGAAGCGGTGCAGCAGCACCAGCGTCACGGCCGCCGCGATGATGACGCCAAATGGCGAATCGCCCGCAATAGCCCGGCTCAAAATAGCCCCGAGCATAAACTTCACCACCGTTTCGAGGCCGCTGTTGCTGGCAAATGTGCGGCGGCCCGATACGCGCAGCAAAACAATGGCGATGAGAAACACTACACCCGTGCGCCAGCATATTTGGCCCGTTTTTAAAGAAGTAGCCGTTTCATCGAGCCCCAGTAAGTCAACCAAAAAATCCATCATCGAAGCAAGCGCCAGCAGGTGAGGGTAGGTATACGGCAGCCCACTCAATGTGGCCGCGCCCCTACCCCCTGGCTACAAGTAAAGTAGGAGCCAGCAACCAGCGTGAAG
>CAZZDR010000172.1:2316-5698 GCA_964652535.1 uncultured Hymenobacter sp.
AGGTACCGAAGGCTTGGCTTTAGCCGGCGAGGGGGGGGTAGGACTGCTGGCCTGGCGAGCCGATTTAGCGGCGGCTTTTTCTGCTTGCTTTGGTACGTTTTGGGGTTTAGAGTTGGGGTGGCGCTGTAGGTAGCCGCCCCCTAACTTTTGGTAAGCCAGAGTCAGTAGCTGCGATTTGCGGGCACTCCAAGTACCAGGTTCGCCGCCCTTTGCAGCGGCTCTAATCTCCGTCTTAAGCCGCTCGCGGAGAGCCGGGTCAGCGTAGGTATTTTCAACAGTACGGCGGCGAGCGGCGGGCCGAGTTTTCGTTCGTTTGCGAGCCGGGTTGCTACTGGCGGCATCGTCGTGGGCAGGGGTTTTCATCAGGGGGCCAGAAAAGTAGAACAAGCAAACTACGCGATTTCCGACCATACGTTGCACGGAGATTGTAATAATAACACATTGTGCTTGCTATTCATTATCAGATTTTTAAATGAAATCAATCGTCCCATTTTGGGACACCACTCTTGAGGCTGGCTGTCAGCCGACAAAGCGTGGGGCCCGTAGCGCCCTCAGCAACACGGGGCACTCGTACCTTGCTGAAATACTTTTATTCTCTATGTATCATTCTTTACTACGCACATTATTAGGGGTGTTTTTAACCCTCACTATCTTCTTTTCAGCTTCGGCCCAGCGCGTGGGGGTAGTGCTCAGCGGCGGTGGGGCCAAGGGCCTCGCGCACGTGGGTGTGCTGAAGCAACTGGAGGCAAACGGCATCCCCATCGACTACATCGTGGGCAATAGCATGGGGGCTGTGGTGGGTGCCATGTACGCCTCAGGCTACTCGCCGCGCGACATCGAACAGATTGTGCTATCCGAAGATTTCCAGAATTGGGCCACGGGCAAAGTTTTGCCTGATAAGACGTTCAACTTTCTCACGGCTGAGCCTTCTCCATCGTCGCTGCGCCTGGGCCTCGCTATCGACTCTACCTTCCAGGCTCGCATAACGCCCAACCTCGTCAACGACCTCAACCTCAATTTTGCCTTGGCCAAACTGCTGGCGCCCGCGGCCGCGGCCGCCGACTACAACTTCGACAACCTGTTTGTGCCCTACCGCTGCCTAGCTACCGAAGTTTTTACGCGCAAAGAAGTGGTGCAGAAGTCGGGCCTGCTGGCCGATGCCGTGCGCAACTCGATGGCCTACCCCCTCGCCTTCCGGCCCATTCGCAACCTCGACGGGCGCTACCTATTTGACGGAGCCGTGCTCAATAATTTTCCGACTGATGTGATGCGCGAGGATTTCAAGCCCGACATCCTCATTGGGGTAAATGTGGGCGACGTAGCGCTAAAAAAATATCCGTTTAAAAAGGATGACGCGCTGCTAACGGGCACCCTGCTTTTTTTGGGTACCAGCGTGGCCGACACCAATAGTGTGGGCAAAAACGGCATCTACATTCAGCCCAACCTCGGCAGCTTGGGCGCGGCCGACTTCGACAAGGTGCGTACGCTCATTGCCGAGGGCGACACCGCCACACAGCTTAAGATGGCCGAAATCCGGTCGCGCATCGGCCGCCGCGTCGATACCGTAGCACTACAGCGCCGCCGCCTGGCTTTTCAGCAGAGCGTGCCCACGCCCCGCTTCGTGAAAGTAGAAGTGAACGGCCTGCGCCCCGACCAAAACGAATACGCCACCAAGTTTTTTCGGCGCAACGGCTCGACCTACACCCTAAGCGACCTGGAAGAAGGCTACTACCGCCTGGCGTCGGACGACTACTTCCGCAACATCTACCCGCGTATTCGGTACGACGCGGCGCTTAAGGGCTACGTGTTCAGCGTCGATGCACAGCGCAACAATAACATTGCTACCGAGCTGGGCTTCACGCTCAGCTCGCGGCCCATCGAGAGCCTGTACCTGGGCGTGGAGTTCCGCTACCTGCGCCAGCTGCTGTACTCCGTTTCGGCCAACGTGAACGTGGGCCGCTTCTACAACGGGGCGCAGGCCACGTTTCGGCTGAATGCGCCGGGCCGGCTGCCGTTTTACATCGCACCCATCATCACGTATAACCAGTGGGACTTTCAGCAAACGGGTGGCCTACTGGGCCGCGATGTGCTCAACACGCAAGTGCAGCAAAAGGACACCAAGGTGGGCGCGCAGATTGGCGTGTCGCCACGCTACCGCTCGCGGGTGGTACTCGACGTGGGCGCGTTTTACAACGTGGATAACTACGCCAACACGGCACAACTGCAATCGTCGGACGTGCTCGACCGTACTTCTTTGAAAGGTGGCACAGCGGCGCTGCGCTTTGCCCGCAACTCACTCAACCGTAAGCAGTATGCTACTGCCGGGCGGCGGGCCGTGGTATCGGTGCGGGCCGTCACGGGCACGGAGGTGTATACGCCCGGCACCACGTCCGACTTTCGGGATTTGGGCGAGCGCTCACGCAACCACCAGTGGCTGCAATTCCGGGGTACCTACGAGCGCTACTATTCCCTCAAAAAGGAGAAATCGGTGTGGGGCTACTTCGGAGAAATCGTCCTTAGCGGCCAAGGCACGTTTTTTAATTATCGCTCGACGCTGACCACGGCGCCCGTTTTTGCGCCCCTACCCGACTCGCGCACGCTGTTTATGACCAATTATCGCTCGCCGCGCTTTGTGGCAGGCGGACTGCGCTACTCGCAGCTGGTGCTGGGCAAGCTGGAGTGGCGCTCCGAGGTATTTGCCCACCTCAACATTACGCCGATCCTAAATAAAGAGCAGGTAGCCCAGCGCAGCACCGGCCTGAGCCGGCCCTATCTCACGGCAGTCACAGGCTTAATTTTTACTACCCCCGTGGGCCCGCTGGCCCTGCACGCCGAGTACTACGACGACCCCGAGCACCACTTCGGCGTGTACGGGCACCTGGGCTACATCCTGTTTCGCGGTCGCTCGCTGGAGTAACTACCTCTAACTGGGCACCACAGCCGGCGCCGGTTGGGGCTCAGTGGAGGGCGTGCCCACGTGCGGCCAACCCGCAACGTCATAGTGCACCTTGTCGAGCAATAGTACGCGGCGCGAGTAGCCCTGCTCGTCGTTAAGAGCGTCGAAAGTGGGCTGGCGGCGGTCGATGGCGTGGTAAAGCAGCCAGTCTTGGCCCGCCGCGTCGGTCACGAGGCAGTTGTGGCCAGGCGCTTGCCAGCGGGCATTTTCGGTGAGGATGGTGCCGTCGGTGCCTGTGGCTTGAGCCAGCGTTTCGTAAGGGCCGGCGGCTTGGCGCGCGCGGGCCACCAGCACGGCGTAGCGTGCATCGGGCCCGCAGCAGTTGTCGCCCGAGTAAAACAGGTAGTACCAGCCAGCGCGGTAATGCACCCAACTGCCCTCGATGAGGTGGCCGTAGGCGGCCTGGCCAGCGGGCCGCGGCAGCAC
>CAZZDR010000172.1:5798-7549 GCA_964652535.1 uncultured Hymenobacter sp.
AACTGCCCTCGATGAGGTGGCCGTAGGCGGCCTGGCCAGCGGGCCGCGGCAGCACTACTACCTCAGCCACGCTGTCCGGCGCAAAGCTTAGGCCATCGGCCGCCAGCTCGCGCACCCGCAACGGCCCAAAGCCCGAACCCCAAAATAGCAACTGCCGGCCAGGCGCGGGCTCGACGAAGCGCATAGGGTCGATGTTCTGAAATCCTACCCCCCCTGCCAGCAGTGGTTGGCCACTATCTACAAAGGGGCCAGCGGGATGCGCAGCCACGGCCACACCTAAGCATAAGGAGGCAGCTCGGTCATTGGGTTGCGCCGAGTAGTAGAGCAGGTAGCGGCCATCGGCGTGGCGGCTCACATCGGGCGCCCAAAAGCGCTGGCTGGTGGCAGCCCAGGTCGGCTTATCGGGCAGCGCCTCGCCTAGGTGCTCCCAGTCCACCAGGTTTTGTGAGCGCGCCACCTGGAAGTTCAGCACCGCGCCGGCGCGCTTAGTTTGCGTGCCGTAGGCATAGTAATAGCCGTCAGGCGCCAGCACAATACTGGGGTCCGGAAAATCAGCATCCAGCACGGGGTTTTGGTAAGTAGCCATAGTCTTGTGGGGTAAGCCTTAGCTTACCGTAAACCGTTAGTGTAGCTGAATAGCTTGAAAGCGGTAAGCCACAGCTTACCCTACCAGCGCAGCCAGCTCGTGGGCCACAGCGGCCGGCGCTTCTAGCGGCAGCAGGTGCCCAGCGCCGGGCACTACTACCAGCGGCGAGCCGGCCGGCAACAGTGGCAGCGTTTGGCGGCGCTGAGCCGCTACCGGAATGGCGCGGTCGTCTTCGCCCACCAGCAGGCGGCATGGCACCTGCACGTGGGGCAGCAAGGCCGAGATATCCTCGCGCGAGCCGCTATGCAGCCAGGCGTCCCAAGCGGCCTGGGTAGTGCGCAGGTTGTCAGCCACTACGTGCGCGTGCCACTCGGCAGGCAGGGGCTGGTTGGTAATTTTATGAAAGGTTTTTTCGGCTTCATTAGGCTTGCCGTAGGCGGCTAGGCTGGCGGCCCGGTCATTGTCGCTAATGGGCTCAGGGGTAGGCGGCGAGGGCGACAGCAGCAGCAATCCTCGTAGCCCGGCCGGCTGCCGCGCTGCCAGGGCCAGCGCTATTTTCCCGCTCATGCTGTGCCCAATTAGTTGATAGTCATCTACCTGCTGCTCTGACATATAGTTCACTACCCAGTCGACGTAATTAGCTACTGAGTAATCAAATCCCGCCGGGGC
Organism: uncultured Hymenobacter sp.; assembly: GCA_964652535.1. Classification (GTDB taxonomy): domain Bacteria; phylum Bacteroidota; class Bacteroidia; order Cytophagales; family Hymenobacteraceae; genus Hymenobacter. The sequence continues at coordinate 7,054 of CAZZDR010000172.1, forward strand.
GGCCTGCGCCCCAAAGCCGGGTAGGTCGGGTGCCAGCAAACGGCTGCCCTCAGGTAGGTACGGGCGCAGCAAATCAAATTCGCGGCCGGAGCCAGCCCAGTAGTGCAGGGCAAGAAAAGTAAGCATAACGAGGGGGTAGGGCAAGCTAAGTAGCCGCTAGTACGCGGCTGCTGGGCCGCAGTTGGTTATCTTCGTTGTTCCAACTTGCCTAACCTGTGCAAAACGGCGAAAAATAAGCCGTGCTAGCACACTAGCTGCTTGTAAAATTCGGGCCTCACCTGCTACATTTGGCCTGATTATGGTGGGCCAACTTTTTTAGCTTCTCATCACCTTTTTTAAACCGCTGCACACTATCGACCAAAAGCTCTACGTTACCTCATTACCCGTAGTCCTTTATGGAACCCATGCAGCCGAGCGACTCCGCGCTCATCGACCTCTACCTGGCCGGCCGCGAAGCGGCATTTGCCCAGCTGCTCCAGCGCTACCAAGCGCGGGT
>CAZZDR010000173.1:0-7486 GCA_964652535.1 uncultured Hymenobacter sp.
CTGGGCCGCACCATTACCGGCACCGGCCGGCTGGGCAAAAACTGCTTTCTGGAGCTAGATAACGGCCGGCTGTTGGTGCTGCACTTTGGCATGACTGGCGACATTGGCGCTTTTCGCGACGAGGCCGATGCCCCGCGCTTTACGCGCGTGGCGTGGCAGCTCGCCGATTCGGGCTTGAGCCTAGCTTTTATCGACCCGCGCAAATTTGGCCGCATCCGGCTGGCTGACAGCGTTGAAGTCTATCAGAAAGCGAAGAAACTGGGGCCCGACGCATTGCTTATTACTGCTGCCGAGCTGCACCACAAGCTGGGCCGCCGCCGGGTATTTGTGAAGCCGCTGCTACTCGACCAAAGCCTCACCGCCGGCCTCGGCAACTGGATTGTGGATGAGGTGCTGTTCCAAGCCAAAGTTCACCCCGAGCGGCTGGGCAACTCTATTTCCGAGGCAGAATCGGTGGCGCTGCACGCCGCTATCCAGCTGGTGTTGACCACGGCCATTCAGCACGAGGCCCACTACCGGCACTTCCCGAAGTCGTTTCTCATCCACGCCCGCGAGTGGGACGATTCGGCTACGCCAGGCAGCGACGCGCATACGTTTTGCCCCCGCCACCCACAGGTGAAAATCGACAAGTTTTATGTGGGCGGGCGAGCTACGTACACCTGCCCCAAGTGCCAGCCCACGCCAACCGAATAAGCACAAAAACGGCTTCTAGCATACGCTGGAAGCCGTTTTTGTGCTTAGCTAAAACCCTACCCCTACTTCTTTCGCGAAAAAAGAGGGGGTAGGGTTTTGGGTGCTTACCGACCCACGGCGGCCATCATGGCCTCGGGGTAGCGGGTGCCGGCGGCGGCGCCCAGGGGCAGCAGCTCGTCGAGGTGGCGTAGCTCGTCGGCGCTCAGCGTTACGTCGAGGGCGCCCACGTTTTCTTCGAGGTATTTCACGCGCTTGGTGCCCGGAATGGGCGCCAGGTCATCTCCCTGGGCCAGTACCCAAGCCAAGGCTAGCTGGCTGGCCGTGACGCCCTTGCTCTGGGCTAAGTCGCGCAGGTGGCTCACCAGCTTGAGATTCTTGTCGAAGTTTTCGCCCTGAAAGCGGGGCGAGTGGCGCCGGTAGTCGTCGGGGGCGAAGTCGTCGAACTTCTGGATTTCACCGGTCAAAAAGCCGCGGCCGAGGGGCGAGTACGGCACCAGGCCAATACCTAGCTCGCGGAGCAGGGGTAGGATTTCGACTTCCACGTCGCGGCTCCAGAGGCTGTATTCGGTTTGCAGCGCCGAGATGGGGTGCGTGGCGTGGGCCCGGCGAATGGAGTCGGGGCCAGCTTCGCTCAACCCCAGAAAGCGCACTTTGCCTTCTTCCACGAGGCGGCTCATGGCACCCACGGTTTCTTCGATGGGCACGCTGGGGTCGACGCGATGCTGGTAGTAGAGGTCGATGTGATCGGTGCCCAGGCGCTTGAGGCTGCCCTCGGCCGACTGCCGCACGTACTCGGGCCGGCCGCTGATACCGCGCTTGCTAGGGTCGTTGAGGTCGCGCACGATGCCAAACTTAGTAGCCAGCACTACCTGGTCGCGGCGGGTTTTGTCTTCTTTAAAGAAGCGGCCGAGCAGCTCCTCGTTGGTGTAGGGGCCGTACATGTCGGCGGTGTCGAAGAACTGGACACCCAGCTCTAGGGCGCGGGCCAGGGTGCGGAGGCTTTCGGCATCGTCGGGCTGGCCGTAGAAGTCGGACATGCCCATGCAGCCGAGGCCGAGGGCCGAAACGGTGAGGCCAGCGCGGCCAAGTTGGCGATTTTGCATAGTAATGGGGGAAAAGGATAGGTTATAAACCGCTGGTAACAGGATTTTGATTTGGTAGCGGCGCGTTTGGCGCGGGCAAACGGTTCTCACAGAGGTTTACGCAGGGGCTCGCGGAGCGTGTGAAAAGCAGAGAAACTTTCGGGGCTGGGCGGGGGTAGGCGTACCTTTGGGACATGAAAAAACTGCTGCTTTTGCCGCTGGCTGCGGCTGTGGGGCTGCTAAGCCTGGGCTTGCCGGGCTGCGGCACCAACTCCCAAACGACGACTACGCCCACGGCGGCCGTGCCCGCTACCCAGGCCCGCGCGCTCGAAGACAGCCTTCTTGCCCACCACGATGTGGCTATGGGCCAGACCGAGCAGCTATTTGCCCTCAAGGCCCAGCTCACGGCCGCCAAAGTGCCGGCCCGCGCGCCCGTGCTGGCCCGCATGCAAGCCGCCGACCGCGCCATGATGACTTGGATGCACCAGTACCAGGCCCCCGACAGCACTGCGCCCGCGGCCCAGCGCCTGGCTTACCTCAAGGGCCAGCAGCAGCAGCTCGACGGCATCGAGCAGCAGCTGCGCGTGGCCATCGACTCGGCCCAGGCCACGCTGCGCCGTGCCGGCCGCTAGCCGCGCCCTACCCCCGCGGCAGGCGAACGACTCGGCCCCGCCAGCGGTTTACTACTTGGCTAGCCCGGTGCCGAGCCAGCCGCTTTTGCCTTAGCTTGATTTTATGATGCGTGTGAAATTTTTGCCCCTGGCCGCGCTGCTCGCGCTGGCCGGCTGCGGCACTGGCCCCGCGGCCGATATGGGCAGCGATGCCCAGGCCGACAACTCGGTAACCCTACCCTACATTGGCAATTCGGAGCGGCAGGCGGTACCCGGCCACGACTCGGCGATGGTGCACGCCACAGTGCCGCCCTTCCGGCTGCACGACCAAGATGGCCAGCTCGTGACCAACCAGAGCCTGGCGGGTAAGGTCTACCTCACCGACTTCTTTTTTGCCACCTGCCCCGGCATTTGCCCCAAAATGCAGAGCGAGCTGCTGAAGGTGTACAAGCAGTATGGCACCACGCCCAACCTGCGCTTTATTTCCCAAACCATTGACCCGGAGCACGATGACTTACCGGTGCTGCGCGACTACGCCCGCCGACTGGGGGTAGGCACGCCCGGCAGCAGCTGGCGCTTTGTGCGAGCCAGCCGCGACACGGCCTATGCCATGGCGGCGGCCTATTTCACGGGCGCCATGCCCGATGCCAAGGCGCCCGGCGGCATTGCGCACAGCGGCACGTTTGCCCTCGTCGATGACCAAGGCCACGTGCGCGGCCTCTACGACAGCCTCAATCCACAGGAAGTAGTGCGCCTGCAAAAGGAGCTGCCCGTGCTGCTGGCCGAGGTAAAAACCCGGTCGGGCGCCCCCGCCACGGCCGCCCGCTAAGCGCTGGGCTACCAGCCCGCTGCTCGTGGTTGCGGGCCGGTGGCGTAGCCCGCCCAACTGGCGTTTTTTGTTGCCTTCCCTACCCCATGCGTTTTTCTGCTTTTGCCGTCGCTTTTTCGGGCTTTGCCTTGCTGGCGCTGCCTGGCTGCTTCACCAACAAGGGGCACCAGGGCGAGCGCCTGTATGGGCAGCACTGCGCCAGCTGCCACGGCGAGCAGGGCGAGGGCATTGGGCAACTGGTGCCGCCACTGGCCGGCTCCGACTACCTGGCCCAGCACGCGGGCCAGCTGGCCTGCATTGTGCGCCACGGCCTACAGGGACCCATCCGGGTCAACGGCGTGGCCTATAATCAATTAATGCTGGGCGTGCAAGACACGACCACGCACCGCCACCTCTCGCCGGCCCAGGTTACCAACCTACTCAACTTTTTGGAAAGCCACTGGGGCAACCACCCCGGCCCCGGCGGCGTGCGCACCATTGCCGGCACCGAGGCCGAGCTGCGCGCCTGTGGCGAACACTAGGCTACCTTTGCGACGCCCCGCGCCGCGGTCTTCCCCTTACTTCTCACCCTTACCAAGCAGTACTACGTTTATGGGTCTCTTTGACTTTCTAAAGAACAAACCGGAGTCGGACTCCGCCCAGCCTACCTCGTCGCCTACTCCCACCCCACCGGCCGCAGCTGGCGGGGCGGTTCCTGCCCCCAAAAGCGGCCCCCGCTACCAGGGCTCGGCCCACGTGGCGCCAGCCGCGCCGGTGCCTACCCCCCTGCCCGCTCCCCAAGCTAGCCCGGCCCCTCTGGCCCCGCCGCCCGTGCCGGAGTTTCCGTTCGAGCCCCAAAACGTGCTGGAGCACTTGCTGCTGCTAGCCCCGGTGGATGAGAATGCCCGCCCGGCCTTCTACCAGGCGCTGCTGCAAGAAAATATTCTGATGGTACTGGCCCCCGACGAGAACATCGGCCTGGGCGAAGTGCAGCTCACCGAAGGCCAGCAGATTCAGTTGCAGGTGCTGCAGGATGGTCGCCTGCCCATTTTCACCTCCGAGGCGCGCCTCAGCGACGGCGGCATGGATGCGGCCAGCGTGAGCTGGGTAACCATTCCGGGCCAGGCGTTTTTTGGCATGACCCAAGGGCAAGACTGCGTGCTGAACCCCTTTTCGCCAGCGGGCAAGCTGCTACCGGCGGCCGAAATTCAGGCCCTGCTGGCTGGCCAGCTCGGCGGCGACGGCAGCGCCCTGCCCACCGATGCACAAGTGACGCTGGGTGCCCCTGCCGAACTGCCCGAAGGCCTAGCCGAATCGCTGGTAGCCTTTGGCGAAGCCAACCCGGCCATCCGGAAGATTTACCTGGCCCAAATGCAGCTGGTAGGCAACGACAACTTGCCGCCGCGCTTGCTGCTGGGCTTCGACACCACCGACCAAAACCCCGAGTTTATGCAGCAGCTCGGCCCCGCGCTGGAAGGCCGCACCGGCGATTTTCAGCACGTAGACTTGATGCTGATTGACCTAGAATCGGATGAGGGCGTGAATCCCTACTTCCGCCAGCCCGAGGTGCAGCCGCTGTACGAGGCGTAAGGCGCAGCTAACTTTTTTACTACCAAAAGGAGGGGTAGGAACCGGCAGGCCAGTGGCCGCGTGGTTCCTACCCCTCCTTTTGGTGGTAATAAATACTAAGTAGCGGCAATGGCGGCTTCGGCGGCCGCTTCGGCTTCTTCGTGGCGGGTAATGAACTTCTTGAACAGCGGGCGCAGGCCAAAGTAGAGGGCCAGCACCACCGGCACCGCCGCCACCGCCCAAATCATGAGCGCGCCCAGCTCGGCGCGCCACAACAGGTGCAGCACGTGGCTCCAGCCATCCGTTTTGACCATGCCCTTAATCTGGTCTAGGCTGAGGTGCGCCACCTCACGGCCTTGCCCCAGCATGGTGGCGCCCCAACGCAAAAACGGCAGCAGCAGCAGCAGCTGCACGGGGCTTAGCACGTGGCACACCAGCTGCATAGCTGCCACGTTGAGCTTGAGGCGCAGGGCCACAGCCGTGCTCACGAGGGTGGTAATGCCAAAAGTGGGCACTAGCCCAAAGGCTACCCCCAGGCCCACCGTAAGGGCTAGGCTACCAGGCTCTAGGCCCGCTTTGAGCAAACTCATGAACGGGTCGACGAGCCGGCGCTGCACCCAGGTGCGGGGCGGGGCTTCGGGCAGGGCCCGCACCCCGGTGGCGGAGATGGACGTAATACTCATGCGTAACTAGCCGTCAAAATACTTGTTAGTAGCGCACCCGGCTACCCGTGTAGCAGCAGCGTGGGCGGCCCGGCGGCCGGCCCTTTTTACCTAGTCTGGCGTAAAATGTTGTCGGGCAGGTGTTAAGTTTCTCATGTCTAAGACCCTACCCCCCGCCAAGCCGCTGCCGCACCACTTTCCGTGGTGGGTAGAGCAGTGGCTAATGCTGCGCCGCGCCGCCCGCGAGCTGGCGGCCAACGACCCGCTGCGGCTGGGCGCGGCCACGGCGTTCTTCACTTCGTTTGCGCTGCCGCCCATCTTGCTCATTTTAGTGCAGCTGCTGGGCGGGCTCTACTCGGCGCGCGGCGCGCGCCTGATGCTGCTCACCAAGCTGGGCGAGGTGATTGGCAGCACCGCCACCAGCCTGGTGGCCCAAACGGTGCACAACGTGGCCCACGCTGGCCGCACGCGGCTTATTACGTGTCTGGGGTTCGTGTTTTTGCTGTTTGTGGCTACCACACTTTTCACCATTATTCAGCACTCGCTCAATCAGTTGTGGCACGTGCGGCCGCGGCGGCAAGTAAGCCAGGTGTCGGTGGCCGCGCGCGAGCGGCTGCGCTCGGCGGGCGTGCTGCTGGCCACGGCGGCCCTTTCGGTGCTGGCTTTTTCGGCCGATGCGGCGCTGGCCCTCTTCGCCGATTTCGTGTCCGATTTCGACCCCACGTTTGCCTTCTACGTCATTTGGGTGCTCAACCTGCTGGTGAGTCTGCTCATTCTGGCGGCGTGGTGCGGCTTCGTGTTTCGCACCCTGAGCGCGGCCAAAGTGCCCTGGCGGGCTGTGCGGCGCGGGGCGCTGCTTACGGCAGTGCTCATCGAGCTGGGCGAGCGGGTGCTGGGCCAGCTGCTAGTGGGCCGCGACCTGGGGCCCATCTACGGGCCGGCGGCCAGCTCGGTGCTGGTGCTGCTGTTCGTGTTTTACTCGGCCATGATTTTCTACTTCGGCGCGGCGTTTACCAAGGTTTACGCCCACCACGTGGGGCTGGATATTCGGCCCAAGAAAACTGCCGTGCGCTACCGGCTGGTGAACGTGGCCGAATGAGTAAAAGGGTAAGCTTTCGCTTGCCCTAGCTACTGGTAGCAAGCGAAAGCTTACCCTACCTGCCGGTCGTACCTTTGCCAGATGCAAGCTGATTCTGCCACTCCGGCCACTTTTTCTGATTTTAATCTTTCGCCCGAACTCCTGCAAGGCCTGGCCGAGCTCAATTTCGACAAGCCTACCCCCGTGCAGGCGCTCGTATTGCAGCCCGCCCTCGATGGGCAAGACGTGGCCGGGCAGGCGCCCACTGGCTCGGGCAAAACGGCCGCTTACGGCCTCGCCATCTTGGCGCAAGTAGACCCCAACGCCAAGGCTGTGCAAGCCATCGTGCTGGTGCCGGCCCGCGAGCTGGCCCTGCAAGTGCGCGACGCGCTCAAGAGCCTGGGCAAGTACATGGCGGCGCCCGGCCTGCGCGTGGCGGCCCTCTACGGCGGCCACGCCATGCGCGACGAGGTGCAAACCCTACAGCAAACGCCCCACGTGGTGGTGGCTACCCCCGGCCGCCTGCTCGACCACCTGGAGAAGCGCAATATCATCCCGAACCAACTGAAAGTGTTGGTGTTGGACGAGGCCGACAAGCTGCTGGACTTGAAGTTTCAGGAAGAGATGGCGACCATCATCAGCCGCCTGCCGCGCCGCCGCCAGACGCTGCTGTTCTCGGCCACCATGCCCGATAAGGTGATGGCCCTGGTGCGCGACTACCTCACCCGCCCCCGTATGCTAACCGCCGCCGGCGGCCTCAACGGCGAGATAACCGGTGCGGCACTACCCGCCTCGCTCACCCTGCGCGGCCACGTGCTCAATGCGGTAGAAGACAAGCCCGGCGCGCTCTACCACCTGCTGCAACAGCCCGAAACGGGCCAGACGCTCATCTTCGCCAACACCCGCGATAAGGTGGAGGAACTAGCCCAGTTTCTGCGCGGTCGGGGCGTGGCAGCCGAGGTGCTGCACGGCAAACTGCCCCA
>CAZZDR010000174.1:0-7462 GCA_964652535.1 uncultured Hymenobacter sp.
ATTCCTAACTTCATTGATTTAAAGCGTTTTAAGAAGCAGGATAAGAGCCATTTCCGCGCTGCCATTGCGCCCGAGGGCGAAAAGCTGCTCATCCACACCAGCAACTTCCGGGCGGTGAAACGGGTCGAAGATGTGCTGCGCATCTTCTGCGGCGTGCGCAAAGTCATTCCGGCCAAGCTGCTGCTGGTGGGCGACGGCCCCGACCGCTCGCGCATGGAAAAGCTGGCCCGCGACCTCGATTGCCAGCGCGATGTGCGCTTTCTGGGCAAGCTCGAAGCCGTGGAGGAAGTCCTAAGCGTGGGCGATGTCTTCCTTATGCCTTCTGAGAATGAGAGCTTTGGCCTGGCGGCCCTCGAAGCTATGGCCTGTGAAATGCCCGTGGTGAGCACCAATGCTGGCGGCATTCCGGAGCTAAACGTGGACGGCGTAACCGGCACGCTCAGCAACATCGGTGACGTGGAGGATATGGTCCAAAAAGCACTCTACGTGCTCGACGACGAGAATCTGCCCCGCTTTAAGGCCGCCGCTCGCGCCCGCGCCGAAGAGTTTGCCGTCGGCAACATCGTGCCACTCTACGAGCAGTGCTACGAGCGCGCCGCGCAGCTAGCCGCCCTAGCCAACGTGCGCTAAGCTTTAGCTTGCCGCTGACAAGAACGCAATAAAAAGAACGTCATGCTTGAGCAAGCTCAGCATGACGTTCTTTTGTGCTTTAAACTACTAGCTTACAGCAGGATATCGGCTACTTCTTGCCAGCTGTGCACACGGCGATGGCGAGTTTCGAGCGCATTGTGCGGCGCGTCAAACAGCAGCCCTACCCCCCTAAAATCGTCGAAGTTGTAGGCATTATCGTCGATGAGGTAATCGGCGTTGAGAATGCTTTTGTCGCCGCAAAACACGAAGTTGCGCCAGTGCAGAAACGGGAAATGCTGCTGTAGCCACTGGTATTTATCGAGAAAGGAATTCGGAAATTCCATCGCGGCCGTGGCGATAAACACCTCGTATTTTTCCGTTAACGCTTTGATTACGCGTTGGCTATCCTGCATCACCGGTAGGTCGCGAAAGAAGCCTTCGGCATTGGGGTAGGCGCGCAGGGCGGGCTGGTGCTCGGGAGCCACGGCCTCGTGCGGATTTTTGCCGCGCAACGCCTCTAGCGTCAGCTCTACCTGGAAGTCGCGGCCGTACCACTCCTGAAAGCGGGCAATGGAGTCGGCCATCACCTCATCCATATCAATGGCAATTCGTTGCTTAGTCATAAGCAGCTTAAGCTAATTAGGGCGCTGGTAGTTTGGTCGCGCAGCCTTAAAACAGTTCGGCCGCCTCGCGTTTTACCACGGATAGCGCCTGGGCGGTGGGGTCGGGCGCGTCGGTCATCAGCCCTTCTAGGATGCGCTTGGCCAGTTCGGTGCCGCGCAGCTGCGTGGGGTTTTGAAGGCCGTGAAAGGCACGATTTATCATCGTGAGCACGTCTTCCTTGGCCTGCTTTACCTGGCTCCAGGCTTCGGGACTCATGTAGAGCTGCTGCGAAAAATTGTGTTCAAACTCGCCCCGGATTTCCTGCTGCAACAGGCGGTGGTAGTCGGCCGCGTTTTGGCCGGCGCTGCTCAGGCGCACCAGAATATTATTGGGCGAAATGCGCTCTAGCAGCAGCGTTACGCGCTCGTAGGCTTGCAAGCGCAGGGGCAAGGTAGCCTTGCTGCTGTCGAGGCGCAGCTCGATGAGGCGGCGCTGCTGCTCTTTTTCGAGGTGCTGCCGAAAAAGCAGGTAAATGGCCCCAGCTACAATGAGCGCCGGCAAGATGGTCTTGAGTAAATCAAAGAAATAAGTGGTCGTGTCCATAAAATGTACGTGAATGCTATAGTTTGCCGTGAAACTACAGTAGCGGCGGATTTTATGGCCTCGCCGCGCGGCAAAATCCTACCCCCACCGCCGCTGTGAACCGCCGCCTACCCTACCTTGTTAAGACAAGCCGCCCACTCGGTGGCGGCTGTATATTTGTCTTAGTCTACTTTCATTCTAAACTCGCACCCGTTATGGCTACTACCACGCTAGCCCCACCCATCGGCCTCACGTCTCGCGCGCTGGTTGAGGTAAGAAATATCATTCAGGAAAAGAACGTGCCCGCCGACTATGGCCTGCGCATTGGGGTGCAAGGCGGTGGCTGCTCGGGCATGAGCTACCTGCTGGGCTTCGACAAGGCCAAGGACCAGGACGAAGTGTACGACCTCGACGGCGTGCAGCTCATCATGGATAAGAAGCACGCCATGTACGTGCTGGGCATGGAGGTTGACTTTCAGGATGGCCTCAACGCCCGCGGCTTCACCTTCAACAACCCCCAAGCCAAGAGCACCTGCGGCTGCGGCTCGTCGTTTTCGGCGTAGTCCCTACCCCCCTTTTCAGCCCCAAGTTTAGCTATGGATATCAAGTATCTCTCCGATGCCAAGGGCAACATAACCGGGGTTTTTATCGCCATCGAAGAGTGGCAGCGCTTGCAAAAGCAGTATAATATACAGGAACAAGCCGCCGCCGACTCGGGCAAGCAACTGCGCCAGGAGCTAGCCGGCGCGCTGCAAAAGCTGAAGCTTGACGACTCGGAAGATTAAGCTTCCTTATGCTGTTATAAAAAAAGCCCGGCTTAGCCGGGCTTTTTTGTGCGTGCCTTTTTCCCTACCCCCTCGGGCCGGGCGAAAGTTGCTTTACTAATAGGTCTTGGTCATATCGTCGGGCACCACAATTACGTAGTCGGCCAAGCTGACATTTTCCTTGTCTAGCTGCTGCAACTGGCTTTGTGTCACTACGCTCAGCGTCTGGATGCGTAGCGCGGGCTTACCAGCGCGCAAGTAGGCCACAATGCCATCGTGGTGGTCAGAGTGGTACGAGCCGTTGAGGTGCAGCAGCGTTTGGCCGGGGCCGAGGCTACGCCGGATGTAGGCCGCCATGGTCGCGTCTTTCAGCGCCTGCGCCTGAATTACGTTGCGCGCGCCGCCACCGTGGGCCCCACCGCCACCAAACATAGCTGCCATATTCTTGTAGCCTGGCAATTCGTAGTCTACTTGCAGGGGTAGGGGCGCCAGGTAAGTTCTCTCCTCAGCGGGCAGCTTATCGAGGGCCGTGAGCGAGCCGCGGGCCACTTGCTGAGCGTAGCGGCGCGGCGCGTTGGTGCCAATCACGGCTACCTGGGCCTGCCGGGCCCACTGTAGCAGCGGCCGGTAGTCGGTGGCGTAGTTGGGCCAGGGCCGGCTCTGGCGCTCAAACGCTGAGTCGGGCAGGGTACCGGCAGCGTACTGCGCCACCAGCGGCTGCACGTCGCGCTCAAACATTTCGAGGCCCAGCACCAGCTTGCCGGGGCCTTTTAGCCTGGCCAGGTCTTTAGCTACCTGCAGCTCCAGCCAGTGCGCAATGGGGTCGTTGTGCTGCTCGCCAAAGAGCACTACGTCGGCCTGCGCCAGCTGGGTCAGCATCTGGTCGTAGTCGGCGGGCTGGCCCTGGGCGGTGAAGAGGCGGTAGGCGAGCCGGTCGCCGGCCGGCACGAAGGCCAGCAGCGGCAGCAAGAGCAGAAGGAGGGAAAGTAGCCGGGATGTGGAACGGGTAAACATCATACAAAAGAACGTCATGCTGAGCAACGCGAAGTATCTCGCTCGCTCCGTTTGGTAAGTAACCAACGAAGCGGCCGAGATGCTTCATTTCGTTCAGCATGACGTTCTTTTAACGCTACTTCTTCCTCCTACCCCTTATAAAACATCCACTTCGACAGCTCTTTGTACGTCACCTTCTTGCCGTACATCAGGATGCCGACGCGGTAGATGCGGGCGGCTACCCACGTGGTGCCGATAAAGCCTAAAATCAGCAGGGTAATTGACAAGGCTAGCTGCCACATCGGCACTCCAAACGGAAGGCGAATTACCATAGCAATTGGCGAGGTAAACGGAATCATTGACATCCAAAAGGCCACCGGCCCGTCGGGGTTGCGCAAAATGACTGAAACCCCCACAGCGTAGCTCAGAATGAGTGGCATCGTAATCGGCAGCATGAATTGCTGTGTGTCAGTCTGGTCATCCACGGCGGCCCCCACTGCCCCAAACAAGGCTCCGTAGAGCAGATAGCCACCCAGGAAGTAGACAATAAACCCGAACAGGATGGTACCCAGCGGCAAGTTGGTCAGCACCTCAAAGAACTTGAACCGGCCGGTCATCACATTCGATTGTTTCTGCGTCTCCATTCTTTTCTCGAAAGCGGCGGCGGCCGAGCGCGGCTCATTTCCGGTAGCAGCTGCTTGGCCGGCAGGCGTGGCGGTCGCTACTACTTCTGTTTTGGGCTTGTCTGCGCCCGACAATAGAGGTAGTATCACCGATGATACGCCAAAGGAGAGCAGGCCCCACAGAAAAAACTGCGTGAGCCCCACTGCCGCAATACCGATAATCTTACCCATCATAAGCTCGAAAGGCTTTACGGATGAGAGCATTACCTCCATAATGCGGCTCGACTTTTCCTCCCCTACCCCCCGCATAATCTGCACGCCGTAGATAAAGATGAACAGATAGATGGCCAGCGCCAGCACGTAGGCTGTACCGGAGGTGGCCAGCGCATTGCTATCGGCCTCTTTACCAGTTGCGTCGAGGCTGATGGCCTGCAAGTCTACCTGGGAACGTAGGCGGTCAAGCTGATTTTGCGTGAGGCCTGACTTCTGCATTTTCAACTCCGAAAAGGCTTTGTTGAGGGCGGTTTCCACAGCCAGTTGCTTTTTCAGGCTGATGTTGCCTTTGCCAAAAAACTGCACCCCCACGGGGTTTTCCACGTCCAGGCCGGCGGGCAGATACACCAGCCCATCATGTTTGGCTTGCTGAAAACTTTTTTTGGCTTCGCTCAAAGAGCCGGTAGCCATTACGAAACGCAGTTGCGGGGTGCCTACCAAGTGGCTGGCTACGTTGAGCCCGGTGTCGTCGCGCACTTCTACCAGCTCAGTGGTGGCGTTGTCTGAGCTGGCTACTTTGGCCATGATAAAACCAAAGGCCGCGAGCAGCAGCGGCACGGCCAGCGTGAGGACCACAAAGGCTTTTTTACGCACCCGCGTGAGGTACTCGCGCTGGGCTATGAGAAAAAATTTAGAAGCCATGAGCTACTGAAGCTAAAAATGAGGAGAATGGAGCGCCAAGCGTATTACTAGTGGGTCGATTCTTCAACCAGCGACTCGGGCATGGTTTCGCGCACCCGCTGAATGAATATCTCGTTGATGCTGGGGATGCGCTCGCGAAAAGCTTGCACCTGCACCTGGCCGATGAGCACGCGCAACAAGTCATTGGGCCGCGTGCCGGCGTGCAGCCGAATGCGGGCAAAGAAGTGGTCGTTTTCGCGCGCCTTTTGCTCCAGCACCTCAAAGTCAGGGTGCACCAGCAGCAGGCGCCCTTGGCCTTCGACCTCGTAGGTATTGGTCTTAAACTGGTCTTTAATCTGCGACACCGGCCCATCGAGCACCTTACGCGCGCGGTTGATGAGGGCAATATTGTCGCAGAGCTCCTCCACCGATTCCATGCGGTGCGTCGAAAAGATGATGGTCGCCCCCTCGTCGCGCAGCCGCAAAATCTCGTCCTTTATTAGGTTCGCGTTAATCGGGTCGAAGCCCGAAAACGGCTCATCCAAGATAATCAAGCTGGGCTGGTGCAGCACCGTGGCCACAAACTGCACCTTTTGCTGCATGCCCTTGCTGAGGTCCTCCACGTTTTTCTGGGCCCAGGGCTTCAGCTCTAAGCGGTCGAGCCAACCCTTTATGCGCTGCACGGCATCGGCACGGCTGAGGCCACGCAATTGAGCCAGGTACAGCAGTTGCTCGCCCACTTTCATCTTTTTGTAGAGGCCACGCTCCTCAGGCAAGTAGCCAATCTGGCCGATGTGGCTGGGGTTCAGCCGCTCGCCCCGAAACAGGATTTCGCCCGAGTCGGCCCCCGTTATCTGCGTGATGATGCGAATGAGCGAGGTTTTGCCAGCGCCATTGGGCCCAAGCAGGCCGAAGATGCTGCCTTCGGGCACGGCCAGGCTCACGCCGTCGAGGGCCGTGTGGGCGGCGTATTGCTTGCGCACATCGCGGGCTTCGAGGATGGGCCGGGGGGTAGGGTTTTGCATAGAAAAAAAGGGGTAGCGTGGGAGTGTAAATGTAGTAGCGCGGCGCAACGAGCCGCTCACCCGGTTTCTCAACCCGAGAAAAGCCAGCTCTAAGCGGCGAAATTGGGAGCTGAGCCGGCACCAGGCCCAGATGGTTTATCTTCCAGCTCGCGCAGTTGGCCTTCGAGCCGGTCGAGGTGCTGGCCGTAGAGCTTTTGCAGGTACCGGTTCGTGGTGTGTTTCGTCGGCAGATAAATTACCAAGCCCAGCCCTTGCAGCGCCACCAGTATCAGCCCCATCTGGATGGGCGTCCGCAGTTTCGGCAGTTCGTGCAGCGCTATCAATCCGCACACCAGCATGGTGGCCGGAATAGTAGCCATTGTGAGGCGGTAGTAAAACCGGATGAGGGCCCGCAAGCCCTGCGTGAGGCGCAGCAAATGGCCCCGCAGGTCATCGGTTGGGTTATCCATGTTGCGCAGCAGGCCCAGCTTGCGGTGAAAATAGTAGATGCATATCACCACTAGTAGGGTCAGCAGCCCTCCAAACAGCCGCAACCACAGCAGCGAGGCACCAATTGCCAGCGCCAGTGAGGGTAGCAGCAAGGCGTAGTTGATGCTCAACTCCAGCCGGGCGTTACTCCGCAGCTTCGCCACCACGCTACCCGATTGCTGCGCCAGCACTTGGGTGAAGTAGGCTTGGGTAAAGGCCGCCGGCACCACCGGCTCGGGCTGCTGCCACTGCTGGCGCAAGTCATCAAGTTCCATAACGGATACGTAGTTAAAAGCCTAATTGCGAACCAACTGCCGGCGCAGCCGCTCCTGCACACGGTGCATTTTGACGCGCACATTGTTTTGGGTAATACCCAGGATGTCAGCCATTTCTTCATACGGCCGGTCTTCCAGGTATAGGAGCACGAAGGCCTTGTCTACATCCGAAAGGTGGTCGATGGCGCGGTAAAGGGCGGCGGTTTCTTCGGGCTCATAGGCGCTACCCTCGGTGGGTTGAGCCAAGTAGCGGGCGGCTTCGCTTTCTAACCCTACTGCGGCGGGCCGACGCGTGCGCTGCCGCAGGTTAGAGATGGCCACATTCAGGGCAATGCGGTAGAGCCAGGTGCTGAGCTTGGCATCGGGCTGCGGCACGTAGCGCGGCCAGGCGCGCCACAGTTGCAGCACTATTTCCTGGAACAAGTCCTGCCGGTCGTCGGCGTCCTGGCAGTAGAGCCGGCACACGCGCCGCACCAGCGGCTGGTAGTCGTGCAGGGCAGCCAGAAAATCAGCAGACGGGGCAGCGCTCATGCGGGGTCACAAGGTGTTTCGGGAAGGTATATCGCCTATTTCTTTCCCGCATTACAGGGGGGTAGGGATATTCT
>CAZZDR010000175.1:0-1924 GCA_964652535.1 uncultured Hymenobacter sp.
GCACCGCCATCGGCACCTATCGAAACGAAACCGATAGCTAGGTCAAAAAACTGCGCGCTAGCTTGCGCCCCCACCCATTAATCCGCCTGCATTACATGCTTCGCACCTTTGCCGCTTGCCGGCCTGCCCTATTGCTCGCCGCCCCGCTTGCGCTGGCTTCCTGCCAAAGCCAGCCCGCCCAAACCGCCGACCAGTCTGCCACGGCTACTACCGCTGCCTCCGCCGACTCGGCCGGCGCCAAGCCTAAATACCTGTCCAAGCCGCTGATTAGCAGTATCTACACTGCTGACCCCTCGGCGCACGTGTTCAACGGGAAAATCTATATTTATCCCTCGCACGACATCGAGGCGGGCATTCCGGAAAACGACAACGGCGACCACTTTGCCATGCGCGACTACCACATTCTGTCGATGGACAGCGTGGGCGGCAAGGTGACCGACAACGGTGTGGCGCTCGATACCAAGGATATTCCGTGGGCCGGCCGCCAGCTGTGGGCGCCCGATGTGGCCTTTAAAAAAGGCACGTACTACCTCTATTTCCCGCTGAAGGACAAGCAAGATGTCTTTCGGATGGGCGTGGCAACTAGCTCGTCGCCCACCGGCCCGTTCAAGGCCGAGCCTGCCCCCATCGCAGGCAGCTACAGCATCGACCCGGCTGTGTTTACCGACACCGACGGCAAGGCGTACATGTACTTTGGCGGCCTGTGGGGCGGCCAGCTGCAGCGCTGGGCCACTGGTACTTATAACCCCAAAGCGCCCGAGAAAAAGCCCGATGGCAACGAGCCTGCCATTGGCCCGCGCGTGGCCCAGCTCAGCGCCGACATGAAGCATTTTGCCGGCCCCGTAAAGGAAATTAAGATAGTAGACGAAGCCGGCAAGCCCCTGCTGGCCAGCGACAACAAGCGGCGCTTCTTCGAGGGCGGCTGGCTGCACAAGTACCAGGGCAAGTACTACTTCTCGTACTCGACCGGCGACACCCACCTGCTGGTGTACGCCGTGAGCGACTCGCCCACCGGCCCGTTTACCTACAAAGGCGTGCTCATGAACCCCGTGCAGGGCTGGACTACCCACCACTCCATCGTCGAGTTTAAGGGCAAGTGGTACATCTTCTACCACGATACCGAGCTGAGTAACAAGACCTGGCTGCGCAACGTGAAAGTAACCGAGCTCAAGCGCAACGCCGATGGTAGTTTGGTGACTATCAATCCCTAAAGAGGGGGTAGGCCTATAAAGCAAACTGCACTTTCAGAAGGTAGCTAACCGCGCCTTCTGAAAGTGCAGTTTTGCTTTATAGGCTGCTACGATTGGCAGCTCGCCTGCAGCAGCAGGTAGCTCCGGCATCCACACTAGGGCCTTGGTGCTATTAATACAGCTAGTAATGATGGTATTAACTTTTTAAAACCTGAACAATTCTACTTAATGCGTTGCCGGTTTAAATTTGCTTATCATTGGTACTCTGCCCAATGGTGATTCCTATTATTTCATGGATTTATGCAAATACACCAACTGATTTATCAAAGCCTAGCTACCACCGCTATTACGCCTACCCAACTGCAGACCTTACTGCCGAAATGGCGAATTAATAATCATGCTATGGGTATCAGCGGGTTGCTACTCTACGGCGAAGAGGAAGTAATTCAAGTACTGGAGGGCCCGGCCGAGAGCGTGCGCCAGTGTTACCAGGTCATTGCCCGCGATAGGCGCCACTATAACGTGTACACGCTAGCTGACGGCCTAGTGCCCGCCCGGGCGTTTGGGCAATGGAGCATGGGCTTCACACAGCTCGACGCTCCCGACTTAAGTCGGATAGCTGGTTACGTTAGTCCTAGCCTGCCAGCGGGCCTCCTGCCGAGCCAGCCCCAAGCTTGGCCCGAACTGGTAGACTTGCTGCAAGAGTTTGTGTTGCGCGACCAGCACTCCGTATA
>CAZZDR010000175.1:2024-5344 GCA_964652535.1 uncultured Hymenobacter sp.
CGAGCAGGTCGGCCTTGGCGGCGGCCATGCTTTCGGGCGCGATACCGCGGGTAGCGTCTTCAACAACAGCTACTTCAAAGCCCTCGAAGTGGGCATCTTTGGCCGAGAAGTATACGCAGTAGTCGGCCGCCAAACCGGCCACGAATACCCGCGTGACGCCCCGTGCCCGCAGGTAGGCGCTAAGGCCAGTGGTGCGGCGGTGGCCATTGTCGAAAAACGCGCTGTAGCTGTCCAAGTCTGGGTCAGTGCCTTTGCGGAAGATGGCTTCCACGCGGTCGAGGTGCAGGCCCGGATGCAACGATGCGCCCGCCGCGCCCTGCACGCAGTGGTCGGGCCACAGGCGTTGAGGCAGGCCCTGCCACGTTATCTCGCTAAAGAGCGCCTGGCCGGGATGGGCACTGGCAAAGCTGCGGTGCCCAGTCGGATGCCAGTCTTGGGTAGCTACCACCAGGTCGAAGCGCGGCTGCAACTCATTAAGCAGCGGTAGGATAGCCTCGCCATCTGGCACGGCCAGCGAGCCGCCGGGCAAGAAATCTAGCTGAAAATCAATAAGCAGCAAGCAGGTCATAAGTGCTGTCTGTTAGGCCGTAAAAAACCAAGCTAAAACCGTTTGTCTTTGCGCGGGCAGTGTAGCAATTGCCCCAAAACGACGCTCGCACGACTCGCTCCGAAGTGATTGCTACCTGCCCGCGCAAAGACAAACGGTTTAAAAAATCTGACTGATAGATTATTAAGTCAGTTGCAGTACTTGCGCGGAGTGCGCACGCACCTCGGCCGCTAGGGCAGGATTATCGGCCAGGTGTTGCCCAAACGAGGGCACTAGCCGATGAAACGTAGCCTGCCACTCGGGCGTGGCCGCCTGCTCGGGAAAGCACCGCTGCACCAAGTCGAGCATGATGCTAACGGCCGTGCTGGCGCCCGGCGAGGCCCCAAGCAGCGCTGCAATGGAGCCATCGCTCGCCGTCACGACCTCGGTGCCAAACTCCAGTACGCCGCCCTTTTTCTTGTCTTTCTTGATAACCTGCACGCGCTGGCCGGCCACTTCAAGTTGCCAATCTTCGGGCCGCGCTTGGGGGTAGTACTCGCGTAAGGCCGCAATGCGCTGCTCGGGCGTTTGGAGCACCTGCCCGATGAGGTAGCGGGTGAGCGGAATATTACGCGCTCCGGCGTACAGCAGCGGCCGAATGTTGCCAAGCTCAATGGAGCGAAAGAGGTCGGCGTACGAGCCTTTTTTGAGGAACTTGGTGCTGAAGCCAGCGTAGGGCCCGAACAGCAGCTCCTGGCGGCCATTTATTTGGCGAGTGTCGAGGTGAGGCACCGACATGGGCGGCGAGCCCACGGCGGCTTTGCCGTACACCTTGGCATCGTGCTGGTCGATAACCTCAGGCCGGGTGCATTTCAGCCACTGCCCGCTCACTGGGAAGCCACCAAAGCCCTTGGCCTCCGGAATGCCCGACTTTTCGAGCAGTGTGAGCGAGCCGCCACCCGCCCCAATAAAGACGAAGCGCGTACGCACCTTGCGGCTCTTGCCAGTGGCCCGGTCGCGGATTTTTACCCGCCACAGGCCGTCGGCCTTATGCCGGAAATCTTCGATTTCTTGCCCTAGCTCAAACGTTACGCCCGGCTGCTGCCGCAGGTGGTCAAACAAGGAGCGGGTGAGGGTACCAAAGTTGACATCGGTGCCCACAGCCATGCGTGTGGCAGCTACTGGCTGGGCTGGGTCGCGGCCCACCATCACCAGCGGAATCCACTCCGCAATCTGGGCCGGGTCATCGCTAAATTCCATTCCGGCAAACAGCGGCGAGCCCAGCAGCGCCTCGTAGCGCTGGCGCAAATACGCCACGTTTTCGGTGCCCCACACAAAGCTCATGTGCGGAATGCTGTGGATAAAAGACGTTGGCTCGGGTAGCTGGCCGGCCTGCACTAGGCTAGCCCACAGCTGCTTGCTGAGCTCAAATTGCTCGGCAATTTTATCGGCTTTCGAGATATCGACGCTGCCATCGGGCAACTGCGGCGTGTAGTTGAGCTCGCAAAAAGCGGAGTGGCCAGTGCCAGCGTTGTTCCAGGCGTCGGAGCTTTCGGCGGCTACCGCGTCGAGGCGCTCGTACACGGCCAGGGTAAGGGTAGGGTCCAACTCTTTGAGCAAAACGCCCAGCGTGGCGCTCATAATACCCGCCCCAATGAGTACGACATCAGCAGTCAATGGCTTGGCAGGGAGTGTTTTTAAGTTCATGAAAATGAAAGAAGTAGTGTTAGATAAAGTATATTTGTTGGATCAGTCTCCAATAGGCTCTATAGGAATTTCGTGATATCACTGTTAGAAACTGATAAGGCTGTGCAGGTTGTGCTAGGCGAGTGCGTATGAACAAAGAGGAAGGAGAAACCTGTCATAGCATCGTCTATGTTAGTACGGCTATTGCCAATTTAAGTGAAGCGGGGCTATTGCAATTGCTGCGGCGCGCGCGCCGCGCCAACCAGCTAGCGGGCATTACTGGCGTACTGATGTATGGGGGTGGGCAGTTCTTGCATGTCATTGAAGGGTGCCCGGTAGCGGTGCGCCGCCTCTACACCCGCATCGAAGCCGACCCTCGCCACAGCCGCCTCGAAAAACTAGCCGATGGCCTCTTGCCCCGGCGCGAATTTAGAGGCTGGCACATGAGCTTTGCGCCGCTGCCCAGCAGTTATTTGCAGGGCGTGCCCGGCTACCTTACGCCGCCGCAGCTGGCCATTAGCGGGGCTGGCACATCGGTGCAGCAGGTGCTTTGCGAATTTTTGGAGTACAGCAGCCAGCCGCTGCCCATTTAGCCCGGCCCAAACGGGAACAACTGCCGCTGCTCCCAGGGGCCGCCGCGGTAGGCCCACAGCGCCAGCCCCGTGCCCGTGGCGTCGAAGGGCACAAAGCTAGCGCTCAGCTCGGTGTGTAGCGCACGTGCTACGGCCGGGTCTACTTTATTTTGAACGGTGATGTGGGGGCGCAGGCCTTGCTCATCTTGGGGCGATAGCCAAGACTGCCACTGCTGTTGCAGGCGCCGGTGCAGCGCCGGTAGGGTAGGGTTGTCGAGCGTGTACATCACGCCCCGGCCCATAAACTTGAGGCCCGACACGTGTAAGGCTAGTGGGCCCGGCTGGGCCGCCACCGCTGCGCGCAAGTCATCGGCAATGCGGGCTTCTTCGGCACCGGGCAGCGCATGAAACAGCGTGAGGTGAGCGCTGAGGTAGTTGATTTTGACTGGAAAGTAACGTTTCCGCTGTTCGTCAAAAAAAGCCTGGCTGGCCGCGTCGAGCGTCAGCGTAAGAATAAGGGGCGCGTCAATCATGGC
>CAZZDR010000175.1:5444-7413 GCA_964652535.1 uncultured Hymenobacter sp.
GCCCTCGACGAAGCCTACGGCCAGCAAATATTGGCCCGCGCCACGGCTCTCAACCTCGACATCGAGCTGCTGAAAAGCAACCGCCTCACCGGCCTGCGTGGCGACGATGAGCGCGCCACCTACCGCACCGCCAAAACCACGCTGGCTGTGGTGAATGCCCCCGCTGGCGCGCTCCGCTTGCAGCCTACCCCCCCCTCGGCCGATTACCAACTCAACCTCGCCGAGGGCTGCCCTGCGCACTGCCAGTACTGCTACCTGGCCGGCAGCCTCAGTGGCCCGCCCGTGGTGCGCGTATTTGCCAACCTGCCGCAGCTGCTCGAAAACACCCAGGCCTACGAGCGCGCCGACCGCCCCGTGAGTTTTGAGGCCAGCTGCTACACCGACGTGCTGGGCATCGAGCACCTCACCGGCGCGCTGGCCGAAACTGTGCGCTATTTTGCTGGCCGCGAGGGGGGTAGGCTTCGCTTTGTGAGCAAGTACGACCACGTCGAGAGCCTGCTCGGGCAGCCGCACGGCGGCCACACCCGTGCTCGCGCCTCGCTCAATGCCGAGCCGCTGGCCCGGCAGCTAGAGGGCGGCACCGCCAGCATTGAGGCCCGCATTCAGGCGCTGCGGCAGCTGGCGCTGCCCGTGGCCCAGGGCGGTGGTGGCTATCCGGTGGGTGTGGTGCTGGCCCCCATTATGCCCCTGCCCGACTGGCAGCAGCACTACGGCGCGCTGTTCGACCGCCTGCAGGCAGCCTTCAATTTTGATTGCGACCTCACCGTGGAATTCATCACTCACCGCTTCACGCCCGGCTCGAAAGAGGTGCTGCTCGGCTGGTACCCCAATACTAGCCTCGACTTGGAGGAGAGCACCCGCGCCGTGAAGCGCAACAAGTTCGGCGGCCTCAAATACGTCTACGACCTGCCCACGATGAAGGAGCTGAAGACGTGGTTTTATGCCGAGTGGCAGCGCCGCTTTCCCAACGCGCCGGTGCAGTACTGGACGTAGGGGGTAATAAAAATAAGGCAGATGTAGTATTTGTAGATTGCAGCCTTTTCTTCAAAAGTGCACAATGAATTACGAATTCCGCCTTGGTAATAGAAAGGGCCACAATCGGTATTTGGGGTCATGGCGAGAAAGCGGATGGCGAAAGATTTCATTGTCATTCACCCCAAATCATCTCCTTTTTCTCCTACAAGCTGCTCTAAGCGGTACCACAGAATTTACGCATCAAGATATCGCCCATTGGTGTGATGAGTTCGCTATGGCTGGGCGTATGGGGCAGCTGCCAATCGAGAGCTTATCACTTCAAGATATCATAGATGATGTTTCTGTTCAATGGGATTTGTTTTTAGCCAATACGTATACTCTTGAAGAGCTTCAAAAATTAGATTTTTCAGCAGTTCATATACCCCTTGAATGGTTTGCTGAATGGCTGCTACGTGCACAGGTAATCCTACCATCCCAAAGGAGTGCTGAAACTACGCTAACAGATGAATGAGCAGTTAGCTAACCTCGCGCTAGCAGCCGCACCGAAAGTCTGGATATTCGGCAAAGCCTGGCGCGGCGGTATCGTCAACCCGGATGATGTGGTCGAGGCGAATTTCCTCGCCCGAGGCCAGCACAGCGTATTCGGCGTGGTCGCGGGTGACGAAGGTTTTGATGCTTGTAGTGCCCTGGCAGAGCTGCCGCAAATCGTTGAAATACTGTAGGTAAACTTGCTTCTTGCGGGTTGCAATGGCTTCCAGCTCGTCGTAGAAGCCGCAGGCAATGGGTTGATAATCGGGTGCCATAAAGGGGGTAGGGAAAATAAAAAGCGGCAGTATCTACCTAGATACTGCCGCTTTCAGTTGGTGGTTGCCGGGCGCCGGGGCTACGCCTTCTTGCGCAGCAGCAGCCAAGCGGCGCTAGCTACCAGCGCTGCCACGCCCGCCACCACAGCGGCTTGGGGCACGGGCTTGGAGGCCGTGGGAGTGCGCTGCGC
>CAZZDR010000176.1:0-7378 GCA_964652535.1 uncultured Hymenobacter sp.
CGGACTGCTGGCGGCCGGCCCGGCTGGCGCCCAGACGATGGCCTCTATTAAGCCCCTACCCTACCCCCAGACCCGAAAGGTGGACACCACCACGACCTACTTTGGCACCAAGGTAGCCGACCCCTACCGGTGGCTCGAAAACGACCAGGCCGCCGATACCAAGGAGTGGGTGCAGGCCGAAAACAAGGTGACGCAGGACTACCTGAGCAAGATTCCGTACCGCGAGGCCATCCGGCAGCGCCTCACCAAGCTTTGGAACTACGAGAAATACACGGCGCCGTACAAGGAGGGCAAGTACACGTATTTTTCTAAAAACACGGGCTTGCAAAGCCAGAACGTGGTGTATCGGCAGCTGGGCACGGGCGCGCCCGAAGTATTTCTGGACCCTAATACCTTCTCGAAAGACGGCACGACTTCGCTGGCCGGCATCAGCTTCACGCACGACGGCAGCCTGGCGGCCTACCAGATTTCGGAGGGCGGCTCGGACTGGCGCAAGGTCATTGTGCTGAATACGGCCACCAAGGCTATCGTGGGCGACACGCTGAAGGACGTGAAGTTTGGGGGCCTGGCCTGGCGCGGCAACGCGGGCCTCTACTACAGCAGCTACGACAAGCCCAAGGCCGGCAGCCAGCTGGCTGGCAAAACCCAGATTCACAAGCTCTACTACCACAAGCTGGGCACGCCGCAAAGCAGTGATAAACTCATCTTTGGCGGCGAAAAAGACCCGAACCGCTATATCAGCGCCTACCTCACCGAAGACGAACGCTTTCTGGTGATTTCGGCCAATAACACCACGACCGGCAACAAGCTGTATTTGCAAGATTTGAGCAAGCCGGGCAGCGCCATCGTGAACGTGGTAGCGGACGAGAAAAACGACGTAAACGTGGTAGACAACGTGGGCAGCAAGCTCTACCTGCACACCAACTACCAGGCGCCCAACTTCCGGCTCGTGACCGTGGACGCCGCCGCGCCCCAGCAGGCCAACTGGAAAAACCTGATTCCGGAAACTAAGAACGTGTTGGACGTGAGCACGGTAGGCGGTAAAATATTCGCCACTTACCTCAAAGACGCTACCTCGCTGGTAGAAGAATACGACCTGGCCGGCAAGAAGCTGCGCACCATCGCGCTGCCGGGAGTAGGCGCGGTGAGCGGCTTCCGCGGCAAGACGCAGGACAAGGAGACGTACTACACCTTCACCTCGTACACTTACCCACCCACCATTTTCAAGTACGACATCGCTACTGGCCAGTCGGCGGTGTTCAAGAAAGCCGGCGTGCAGTTCGACCCCAGCAAGTTTGAGTCGAAGCAGGTGTTTTACAACTCCAAAGACGGCACGCGCATCCCGATGCTCATTACTTACAAGAAGGGCCTGGTGCTGAACGGCAAGAACCCAACCCTACTCTACGCCTACGGCGGCTTCAACATCAGCCTGACGCCCGGCTTCAGCACCTCCAACATCATCTTGCTCGAAAACGGCGGCGTGTATGCGGTGCCCAACCTGCGCGGCGGCGGCGAGTACGGCGAAGCCTGGCACAACGCCGGCACCAAGCTCCAGAAGCAGAACGTATTCGATGACTATATCGCGGCGGCCGAGTACCTGATTAAGAATAACTACACCTCGAAAGACTACCTGGCCATTTCGGGCGGCTCGAACGGTGGCCTGCTGGTGGGTGCTACCATGAGCCAACGCCCCGACCTGTTCAAAGTCGCCTTTCCGGCCGTAGGTGTGATGGACATGCTGCGCTACAACCAGTTTACGGCCGGCGCGGGCTGGGCCTACGACTACGGCACGGCCCAGGACTCGCCCGAGATGTTCCAGTACCTCTACAAGTACTCGCCCTACCACTCGTTGAAGCCGGCCGTGTACCCCGCCACGATGATAACCACCGCCGACCACGACGACCGCGTGGTGCCGGCGCACTCCTTCAAGTTTGCCTCGCGCTTGCAGGAAAGCCAGCAGGGCCCGGCCCCGGTGCTCATTCGCGTCGAAACCAAAGCCGGCCACGGCGCCGGCCGCAGCACGGCCCAGGTTATCAGCGAGCAGACCGATAAGTGGGCCTTCATGTTCGAGAACATGGGCGTGAAATACCCAATGGCACAGTAGCCACTCCTTTTACCTTAAACAACGGGTGCCGAACTGCCAACGAGTGGTTCGGCACCTTTTTTATAGGCAAGATTACTTAACTCGTACGCATGAAGCACTTCCTATACCTATTGGCCATCAGCTTGTTGGCTTTGCCAGCGGCGGCCCAAACGAAGCTCAACCTTCGGCTCAAGCACGAACTCGATAGCCTCTACGAAGTGGACCAGCGCTACCGGGCCATGCTGTTTGATGCGCGGATTAACCGCAACCCGGATTCCTTGGCGACCGCGCTGGGCGTTTCAAAACCGGAGCTTAATGCGACCATTATGAGCCAGATGCAGCGCACGGATGTCACCAATCTGGCGCGCATGCAAGTCATTTTGCAGCAGTATGGCTACCCTGGCAAATCAATGGTAGGCGCCCCGACCAACGAAGCGGCCTGGAGCATTATTCAACACGCCCCCAAGACCATTCCGCAGTATTTGCCGCTGATAAAACTGGCTGCTGACAAAGGGGAGCTGCCGTTTAATCGCTATGCCACCATGCTGGACCGCCAGTTGGTGCACGAAGGCAAGCAGCAGCTTTACGGCACGCAGGTAATTGGCTACAATGGTCAACCCCCATTTGTGTGGCCCGTGCAGAACCCGGCGCAGCTGAATCAGCGCCGCAAGCAGGCCGGGTTTAGCACAACAGTGGAGGAAAACGCCGTCTTGCTGGGCGCTGTTTACCACCCATTGACGCTAGCAGATGTGGCGAAAATGCCTAAGTAATAGCAGCCTACCATACCCTTTAACAAAGCACCGGCTGACTCATCCAGCCAGCCGGTGCAGTTCCTTATACAGCAAATTATTACTCCACAACAGCTGCAATATCATCGGAATGTGGTGCTTGCCGGGCAGCACGGTGTACTTGGGCGCCTCGC
Source organism: uncultured Hymenobacter sp. (assembly GCA_964652535.1). Taxonomy (GTDB): domain Bacteria; phylum Bacteroidota; class Bacteroidia; order Cytophagales; family Hymenobacteraceae; genus Hymenobacter. Next base: position 3,006 of record CAZZDR010000176.1, read on the forward strand.
CTAGCGCCGCGAGCCGCTGCCGAAACTTCTCGCCGCTGGCGGCAATGCCGGGGTACGTTTCGCCGCCGATGTAGATGCTGTAGGGCGGCGCACCGGCCTTCATATGGTAGATAGCCGAAGCCTGCCGCCACACCGCCGGGTCTTTGCTGAAGGGTCCCAGATACTGCGCGTCGCCGGGGTACTGCAGCTTGGTGAGATAGTCGAGCATGTCGAGGCCGGCGGGGTCGTCGAGTAGCACGGCGTGCGCGGCACGGGGGGGTAGGCCGTGCCGGGCCAGCAGCGTATCGGAGCCCGTAGCCAGCAATGCTGCCAGCCCGCCGCCCGCCGAGTGGCCCATGAGCACGATGCGCGCCGGGTCGCCACCATATTCTTTGATGTGCGCCACCGTCCAGGCTAGGGCGCGGGCGCAATCGTCGGCCTGCTGGGGCACTAGCACCTGCGGTGCCAGCCGGTAGCTGATTACTACCCCCACAAAGCCCTGCTTGGCCAGGCGTCGGCCAATGGCTTTGTAGAGTATATCATCTTTGCCGCCGCTGTTCCAGCTGCCACCATGGATAAACAGCACCACTGGGCGCGGCGCGGCCTCTTTCGTGGGCTGGTAGATGTCGAGCCGGTGGCGCTTGGCGTCAAAATCGGGGGCCGAGGCGGCTACGTAGGGCACGTCGGCCACGCGGCGACTGGCCCGGGCCACAGCCCACTCATTGGCCAGCAAAACAGTGACGGCGGCCAGCAGCAACCCCAGCGGCGGCAGGGCCAGCAGGCGAAAATAACGCTTCATATTAGGAGCGGATTAGCCGCTTCCGCCCTACGCCCAAGTAGGCCAGGGGGTTGGCACCCAAGGGCACGAAAAGGCCAACTGTCGCGTTTTCGTTGTAAATTACAGTATTCGGCCCCTTTTTACCGGCCTATTCCACCATGCAACGCTATTCAGCTTCCCCCATGTCGACCGTCACCACTGCCCGCACCCGCACCCACGAGCTTCAGCTCTGGACGCCTTGCTTTACGGCCGTGGCGGCCGGCACCAAACCCTTCGACGTGCGCGAGAACGACCATGATTTTCAGGTCGGTGACGCGCTCCTTATCCGCGAATACGACCCCGATACGAGTACCTACAGCGGCCAAACGCTGTTGCGCTGGGTAAGCTATGTGCTGCTCGGCGGCACGTTTGGCGTCAGCGAAGGCTGGTGCGTACTGGGCTTAGGCACCATGCCGCCGCTGCCGGCTGGCATCACCGATACGCGCCTGTGGTAGGTGCGCGTCGGTTATCAATTGGTTAGGAAATGATTACTTCGGCACTTTGCCGGGGGTAGGCTACTTTTGCTCTACTTCGGCCTAGCCGTTTTTTATTTTTCCTGGCTTTTCAACTCCTCCTTCGCGTGTTTCTTTGGCTAACTCCCCGCGTTCGGCGCGGCGCGCTTCTCGTACTGCTCGGGGCCACCCTGGGCCTGCCCGCCCACGCCCAGAAGGGCCGCAAGGGCGCCCCTACCCCCCCCAGCGGGCCTCAGCGGCTACAACCTTTGTTTGGCGGCGCCTCAGCAGCTCAGGCGCAGCTGCTGGTGGGCCCCACCGTGCTTGCCGACGTAGACCGCAGCTTCGCTTCGCGGCCCGAGGCTAGCAAGTTTTTCAGCAAGAAGGGCTACGAGTATCTTAATGAAAACCAGCCCGATACGGCCGTAGTGCGCTTCAACCTGGCCTGGGTGCTCGACCCCGCCAACCCCGAGCCCTACCAGGGCTTGGCCGTGGTACTGAGCCGCCGCCCCGATACTACTCCCGAGGCGGTGCAGCAGCTTGTGCTCCAGGGCTTGGCCGTGGCGCCCACCAATGCGCCGCTGCTCACCGACGCCGCCAATACCATGCTGGGCCGCTACGAGCAAGCCAAGAAAAAGAAAGACCTTACCCAAGCCAACGAATACGTCCAGCGCGCCCTGCTCGCCGACCCCAACAATGCCGGCGCTTGGCAAACCCAGGCGCGCATTCGCTATTACCAGGAAGACTACCCCGCCGCCTGGCAGGCTGTGCACAAAGGCCAGAATCTCAGCCTCACTAGCCTCGACTTCACCTTCCTCACCGAGCTCATGGCCAAGCTCCCCGACCCCGAAGGCAAATTTCATTAACCGATTGCCAGTGCGCGCAACGAAGAGGCGCGCACTGGCAATCGATTTTGACCTTAGAACAATCCAGCAGCTACGCGGCGAATCGCTTCCGACTTGCCCATGCTATAGTAGTGCAGGCAGGGCACGCCGTGGGCCATGAGCTCGCGGCTTTGGTTGAGGCACCACTCGATGCCCACTTCGCGGGCGGCGGCGTTATCCTTAGTCTGGTGAATAGCCTCGGCGAGTGCTTCCGGGATATTGAGGAAGAACGCACGGGGTAGGCCGATGAGTTGGCTTTTGGTAGTGAGCGGCTTGAGGCCGGGAATGATAGGCACCGTGATGCCCGCCGCCCGGCAATGCCGCTCAAACTTAAAAAACTCCTCGTTGTCGAAGAACATCTGGGTCACGATGTAGTCGGCGCCACGGTCGATTTTCTCCTTCAAAAAACGAATATCGGAGCCCAGGTTGGGCGCCTCGAAGTGCTTTTCGGGGTAGCCGGCGGTGCCGATGCAGAAGTCGGTGCAGAGCACGGGCTCGGCGCCGGCGGGCTGGTACTGCTCGTCGTGGTCGTGGTAGCGGCCTTTGTTGAGCTCCGAAACCTGGCCGATGAGGTCGCAGGCGTAGCGGTGGCCATCGGGGTGGGGCTGGAAGTGGCCCTCACTCTTGATGGGGTCGCCGCGCAGTGCCAGCACGTTGTCGATGCCCAGGAAGTGCAAGTCAATCAGCGCGTTCTCGGTTTCCTCCTTGGCAAAGCCGCCACAGATAAGGTGCGGCACCGTGTCCACGTCGAAGCGGTTTTTGATGGCCGCGCAGATGCCCACCGTGCCCGGCCGCTTGCGCACAGCCTTGCGCTGCAAGAGCCCGCCCGGCCGCTCGCGCAGCACAAACTCCTCGCGGTGGTAGGTGACGTCGATAAACGGCGGCTTGAACTCCATCAGCGGTTCGATATTGGAGAACAGCGTGTGGATATTTTCGCCCTTGCGGGGGGGTAGGACCTCGAAGGAGAAGAGCGTTTTGCCCTCGGCGCGGGAGAGGTGTTCGGTTACTTTCATGGAAGTAGCGCGGACTTTCAGTCCGCGAGTGGGCAAGGCTAGCGAGAATACTGGCGGACTTAAAGTCCGCGCTACTACGAATTTATTGCGGGTCGTAATTTAGGTTTGGCATCAGCCAGCGCTCCAGTTCGGGCAGTGGCATCCCTTTGCGCTCGGCCAAGTCGGCTACTTGGTCCTGGCCGATTTTGCCTAGGCCAAAGTAGCGGGCCGCCGGGTGCGCGTAGTACATGCCGCTCACGGCCGCAGTGGGGTACATGGCCAGGTTTTCTGTCAGAATAATACCCGTTTGCTTCTCTGCATCCAACAACCGGAAAAGCGTGATTTTTTCGGTGTGGTCGGGGCAGCCGGGGTAGCCCGGTGCGGGACGAATGCCGCGGTATTCTTCCTTAATCAATTCCTCGCCGCTTAAGTTTTCATTGGGCGAATAGCCCCAGAACTCCTCGCGCACGCGCTGGTGCAGGCGCTCGGCGAAGGCCTCGGCAAGGCGGTCAGCCAGCGCCTTTATCATGATGCTGGAGTAATCGTCGTGGTCAGCCTCGTACTTCTCGATGAGCTTTTCGATGCCTAGCCCAGCCGTGACGGCGAAGCCGCCGAGGTAGTCGGCGCGGCCGCTATCATTGGGCGCGAGGTAGTCAGAGAAGGCCACGTTGGACACGCCAGGGCCTTTTTCGCCCTGCTGGCGCAGCGTAAAGAACTCGTCGCGCACCTGCTGGCGGGTGTCGTCTTCGTAGATTTCAATGGTGTCGTAGTCCTTGGTGTTGGCGGGCCAGAAGCCCAACACGGCGCGGGCCGTGAGGCTCTTATCGGCAATTACTTCGGCCAGCATTTTCTGGGCATCTTCGAAGAGGCGGCGGGCGGCTTCGCCCAGGTTGTCGTCTTCCAAAATGCGGGGATAACGGCCCTTCAGCTCCCAGGTGTGGAAGAAGGGCGTCCAGTCGATGTAGCGCGCCAGCTCATCAAGGGGGTAGTTATCAAGCACCTGCGTACCTAAGAAGCTGGGCTTGGTGATGGGCGTGGTTTCCCAGTCGGCGTGGTAGCCGTTGGCGCGAGCAGCCTCGATGGTCAGGTAGTTCTTGTCACGCTGGCGGCCGGCGTGGTCGGCGCGCAGTGCCTCGTATTCGGCCGCGATGGTGGCCGTATAGGTGTCCTTGCCCGAACCGAGCAAGCTGGCGGCCACGCCCACCGAGCGCGACGCATCATTCACATAAACCGCTGACCCTGAGTAAGC